>PEXN01000138.1 GCA_002774685.1 Elusimicrobia bacterium CG08_land_8_20_14_0_20_51_18
AGAGTTTTCACGGACATTCTTATTTGAGCTAATAAGGGCGCGTTCACGGACATTTTATATGAGCTAATGCGGGATGTTGCCAAAATATCGGACAATATGCTAATATAACAATGTGTTGAAAACCTTGAGTTTAAGGAACGCCTAATTTCAGTGGTTTCTTGAGCAGGTTAAAATAAAAAAAAGTCGCCAGTAAAGAGGGACGCTCCTCCGCCGGTCTTCCGGCGGACGGTAGTCAAAGAACCGGAGGTTACGAAACGATGTTCAACGTATCTATGAAAACGATGCTGGAAGCCGGAGTCCATTTCGGCCACCAGACCTACAAATGGAACCCCAAGATGGCCCGTTTTATATTCGGAGAAAGAAATGGCATACACATTTTGGATCTTCAAAAAACGCTTAAAGAATTGAAAAAAGCCTACGCTTTCGTTTCGCTGGCCGCCAAGGAAGGCAAACATTTCATCTTCGTCGGCACCAAAAAGCAGGCGAAAGACATCCTCAGGGAAGAGGCTTTGCGCGCCAATGTTCCCTGCGTTTACGAGAAATGGCTCGGCGGAACTCTGACCAATTTTGAAACCATCAGAAAATCCATAAAGAGGCTGGAAGAGCTCGAGGATATGGAGACCAAGGGTTATTTCAGGGTCATGTCCAAAAAAGAAGTTTCAAGGCTCAGCAAGGAAAAGGATAGAATGCTTAAAGTCCTTTCCGGTATAAGGGAAATGAAGATCCTCCCCGACATCATGTTCGTGGTGGATCCCATCGAGGAGATGCTTGCCGTAAGGGAAGCCCGGAAGCTCGGGATAATCACCGTGGCCGTCTGCGACACCAATTCGGACCCCGACATCGTGAACTGGGTCATCCCCGGCAACGACGACGCCGCCAGGTCCATAAGACTTTTTTGCTCGGTCATGGCCGACGCGGTCCTCGAAGGTAAAACCGCCGCCGCCGCCGAACAGGGCGCCAACATGGAACAGCAGATGGAAGCTGCCGTCGAGCCCGCGGCCGAAGGCGAAGAGGTTTCCGAACCCGAAACCGTCGAAGCGCCGGAAACCAGGGCCGGCGGCGAAAAAGACGGGAATGGCCAGGAAGAGCCGGTAAATACGGAAAAGAAATAAGGAGAAAGCATGCCGACTATTACTACCGAACAGGTGATGACCCTCAGGAACCAGACCGGAGCCGGCATAATGGATTGCAAGGCCGCTCTTAAGGAATCGGAGGGAGATATAGCGAAAGCTGTGGAATTTTTAAGGAAGAAGGGTCTTGCCGGATTGGCCAAAAGGGCCGGCCGGAGTATGAAAGAAGGCGTGGTGGCCGTCAGGAACGAGGGTTCCAAATACGCCATGATAGAGATAAACTGCGAAACCGATTTCGTGGCGAAAAACCCGGAGGTCGGGAGTTTCTCCGAAGAAATTTTGAAGGTTATGCTTACCGATCCCGCTTACGCCGCCCCGGCTGAAAACGCCGAGGCGAAAGAAAAATTGCAGGCCCTGGCCATAAAAACCGGCGAGAATATGCAGATAAGAAGAGGAACGGTTTACTCTCTCTCTTCCGGAGCCGCCGGGGTTTACGTTCATTCGGACAACAAAAAGGCCGCTATAGTGGAGCTCGCGTTTTCCGGAGATTTGAATTCAAAAAAAGCCCGGATAGAAGAGCTCGCCAGGAGCATAGCCATGCAGTGCGTGGCCATGAACCCCAAGTGGCTTAACAAGGCCGACGTTCCGGCCGACGTCGTGGGAAAGGAAAAGGAAATATATAAGGCCGGCCCCCAGGCCCAGGGGAAATCCGAAATGGCTCTCTCCAAGATGCTTGAGGGAAGAGTAAAGAAGTTTTACGAAGAAATGTGCCTTATGGAACAGGCCTATATAAGGGACCAGAAACTGACTATCGCCGCTCTTCTTAAGGCCAAGTCCGGCGAATTCGGCGGGAACCTGGAAATAAAGAGGTTCGACTGCTACATAGTGGGCATAGAATAATGATTGCGGAATAAAATAGAAGCCCGCCATTCTTGCGATGGCGGGCTTTTTTTTGAGGAGAAGGCATGAAAAAGAGAATTCTTCTTAAGCTTTCGGGCGAAGCCCTTTCGATGTTTTCCCCGGAAAAGAAATCCATAACTCCCGAGGCCCTGAATTTTATAGCCGCCGAGGTAAAGTCGGCCTGCGGCAGGGATATGGAGATAGCGATAGTCATAGGCGGAGGAAATATCTGGAGAGGCGCCAAAGACGGGCATGGCCGCATAGACCGGGTCACCTCCGACAATATGGGCATGCTGGCAACGGTTATAAACGCCATGGCGCTGCAGTCGGCGCTGGAAAACCTGGGGCTTCCCACCAGGGTCCAGACCGCTATAGAGATCTCCAGGATAGCCGAGCCTTTTATAAGAAGAAAGGCCGTCAGGCATCTGGAAAAGGGAAGGATCGTGATCTTCGCCGGCGGCACAGGCAATCCCTATTTCACTACCGACACCACCGCCGCTTTGCGGGCCGCGGAGATAAACGCCTCGCTTATACTTAAAGCCACCCAGGTCGACGGGGTTTACACCGCCGACCCGAAAATAGACGGAAAGGCTGAGCTTATAGGCGAAATCTCCTACATGGAGGCCATAAAAAGGGGGCTCAGGTTCATGGACGCCAGCGCTTTGACTCTTTCCATGGAAAACCATATCCCGATACGCCTTTTCAATATGCATAAGAAAGGCAATATCGCGAAGGCCCTCAAAGGCGCGAAAATAGGGACTCTGATAAGATGAAAACCGAAATTTTGAAAGCGGTCGAAGGTCTTTCCCGGGCTTTGCCGGCATTCGCCTCTCAGGCGGAGACCGTGGAAAAGATAGCGCTCGAGCTGCTGAACGCTTTGAAAAACGGCCATAAGATACTCGTTTGCGGGAACGGAGGCAGCGCGGCCGAGAGCCAGCATATGGCGGCGGAGATAGTGGGACGCTTTCGCAGGAACAGGAGAGCTTTGCCGGCCCTCGCCCTGACCACCGACACTTCCGTTATAACTTCTGTGGCCAACGATTATTCCTTCGAGGAAATTTTTTCCAGGCAGGTCGAGGCTTTGGGAGAGGAAGGCGACGTGCTGGTGGCTTTTTCCACTTCCGGCGGGAGCCGGAATGTTCTAAAGGCCGCCGAAGCGGCCGCCCGGAAAAAAATGAAGGTAGTCGGCGTTACCGGACCCGGCGGAGAATTGGCCGACAAATGCTCTCTCGCGCTGAAAGTGGCGGATCCGGCCACCCCCAGGATCCAGGAAATCCATCTCCTTTTCGTCCATATAGTCTGCGAGCTTCTCGAGAAAGAGCTGGCCTGACAGCGGGATATCATAACCCCCCGGATAATTTAATATAATAGTAGACGGGAGAAGCCGGATACTAGAGTCTGGAAGCCGTTAACGGTGCGCCTGAGAATTTTTCGTTTTAAAGCTTGCCTCCGTTTTTCGCGCCCTGTCCCTGACCGTTATCCTCTATCCCCTGGTTTTATACGGAGGTATTTATGGAAGATATAAACGAACTGGTTTCAATGTGCGAAATGGAGATGGGCGATAAAATAGAAAAATTCAAGAGAGAACTCACTTCTTTGAGGACCGGCAGGGCCAATCCCCAGCTGCTGGACAATATTTACGTGGAGTATTACGGAGCCAAGGTCCCGCTTAAACAGATAGCGGCCGTTTCCATACCGGAGCCGAGGACCCTCGAGGTCAGGCCGTGGGACAAGGGCGCCGTGGACGCCATAGAAACGGAATTAAAAAAAGCGGATCTCGGCACCAATCCGACCAAGCATGGGGACGTGATAAGGATAAACCTCCCTCCCATGAACGAGGACCAGAGGAAAAAGATGGTGAAGATGGTCGCCAAGATGGCCGAGGATTCCAGGGTCGCCATAAGGAACGAGCGCCGCGATACTCTGGAAAAAATAAAAAAAGCCCAGAAAACCGGGGAAATTTCCGAGGACGACTATAAAAGGCAGGAAAACAACGTCCAGAAAATAACCGATAATTTCGTGAAGAACGTGGACGCCATAGCCCAGGAAAAAGAGAAAGAGCTTTTGACCGTATAATGCTGGAAATCATAAAGAAGATAAACCCCGAAAAACTTCCGCGTCACGTGGCCATAATTATGGACGGAAACCGGCGCTGGGCGAAGAGGCGCGGTTTCCCGGCCACTTACGGGCACAAGAAAGGCGTCGACACCGTAAAAAAAATAGTGGAGGCCACCAGGAACCTGGGCATAAAACAGCTTACCCTTTACGCTTTTTCCACCGAAAACTGGAACAGGTCCAAGCTGGAAATAAAGACCCTGATGTTCCTGCTGAAAAAGGTCATAAAGGATTATCGCGGCGAGCTTTACGAAAACGGGATAGAGCTTAAGATAAGCGGCCGGCTTTCCGAACTCCCGGAAAACGTGGTGAAGGAAATAAATTCCGCCGTGGACTATCTCAGGAACGGGAAAAAGATGGTCCTGAACATCGCCCTGAATTACGGCGGCCGGCAGGAAATACTCGACGCCGTAAACGCCCTGATCTCCGAAAAGGCCGGAAAGATTACCGAGGAAGACGTGTCCCGCAGGCTTTACACTTATCCCCTCCCCGACCCGGACCTGGTGATAAGGACTTCGGGCGAAATGCGCCTTTCTAATTTTCTTCTCTGGCAGTCCGCCTACAGCGAGCTGTATGTGAGCGAGGTTTTGTGGCCGGATTTCTCGGAGAAAAATTTTTTCGAGGCGATACTCGAATACTCCAAAAGGGAAAGAAGAGCGGGGGCGTAAAATAGTAAAGAGTAAGCGGTAAAGCGTAAAGGGTGTTGAAGGTGATTCCCTTATATACGCTTTCCCCTTCATTCTTCACGCTTTACGAATTAACAGGAGAATTGAAAATGCTGCTTCCAAGAATAATAACCGCCGTTCTGGGGATTCCCGTAGTCGTTTCTTTCGTCTATTTCGGCGGTCTGCCTTATTTCTTTTTCGTCTTTCTCATTGTAATGCTTTCCCTTTATGAGTATTCCACTCTGCTCAAAATAGGACTGAAACCGGTGGAAAGGTTCTCTCTCTTTTTCTTTGGGGCTCTTATCCCCGCGGCCCTTTATCTGAATGGCGACAATACGGAAGCCAACCTTTCTAATTTCATTCCGCTCATAATTTCCCTTTCGGTGATCTCTTCGCTGGTTTACGAGCTTTTCGCGTCGGAGAAATACCTGGAAAGGGTGGCCTATACGATCTTCGGGATCTTTATGATCTCGTGGAACCTTTCCCACCTGATACTGATAAGGGATCTGCGTCCGGACGGCAGGCTTCTGACTTTCGCCATAATAATAACGGTCTGGACGATGGATACCGCCGCGTATTTTATCGGGAGACGATTCGGCAGAAGAAAACTGTCTCCAGTGAGTCCCAAAAAGACGGTGGAAGGTTTTCTGGCCGGGCTGTTTTCTTCGGTTCTGTGCCTCTGGATCTTTCATTTTTTCATGGACGGGATTTCCACCTTTAACATGGTGCTGATAGGCCTCATAATAGGAATCGCCGGCCAGCTTTCGGATTTGGCGGAATCTCTTATAAAAAGAGCGGTAGGGGCGAAGGATTCCTCCAACCTTCTTCCCGGCCACGGCGGCATACTGGACCGCTTCGATTCTTACATTTTTATAGCCCCGCTGGTTTATTACTTCGTAATTCTCGCGAGATAACGGATAAAAGGTTATAAGGGTTTGAGGGGTTGAGTGGATAAGTCAAAAAGGCTGGATAAGATGAAGAAAATAGCGATCTTAGGCTCTACCGGTTCCATAGGGGTAAATGCTTTGGACGTGGTTAAGGACCTGAAGGGCTGCCGGGTCCTGGGACTTAGCGCCGGTTCCAATATAAAGCTCCTGAGGGACCAGGTTTACCGTTTTTCCCCCCAATATGTTTCCATTTTCGAGGAGGGCCTCTACAGGGAACTGAAACGCATCCTGCCTAGATCGGTCAAGATCCTTAAACCTGGAATAGCCGGGCTCTGCGAGATGGCCGCCCTTAAGAGCGCGGATATGGTCCTTAACGCTCTCAGCGGTTCCGTAGGCTTCATGCCGCTTATCTCCTCGATAAAAGCCTCCAAAAGGATAGCGTTGGCCAATAAGGAGCCTATGGTAATGGCTGGAGAGAGGCTGATGCGCGAGGCTGAAAGATGGCAGGCCGAGATAATCCCCGTAGATTCCGAACCTTCGGCTATTTTCCAGTGTCTTGCCGGGATACCGAGGCGGGACCTCGACGCGAGAATAAAAAGGATCTTTCTCACCGCTTCAGGCGGAGCGTTTTACAAATATTCCGGGGATCTTTCCAAAATAAAACCGGCCCAGGCTCTTAAGCATCCCAACTGGAAGATGGGCAAAAAGATTACCGTGGATTCCGCCACGCTGATGAACAAGGGCCTGGAAGCCATAGAAATAAAAAATCTTTTTTCGCTGGAACTGAAAAAAATAAACATACTGGTGCATCCCCAGTCCATCGTGCATTCCGCTGTCGAATTCAAGGATAATTCCGTGCTCGCCCAGCTCTCGAACCCGGATATGAGGCTTCCCATACAGTACGCTCTTACCTGGCCGGAAAGACAGACTTCCCCGGTCAGAGCGATGGATTTTTTCGCCCTTTCAAGACTGGATTTTTTCAGGCCGGACTTTAAGAAATTCCCCTGCCTCAAACTGGCTTTCGAATGCGCGGAGAAGGGCGGTTTTTTTCCGGCTATACTGAACGCCGCCAACGAGGAGGCCGTCGCAGCTTTTTTAAAAGGAAAACTGCCTTTTACCGGCATCCCCGATGTCATAAAAGAAACGCTTTCCGCCAATATCGGTTCGGGAGGATTTTCCCCCTCTTTCGCGGAAATAGTCGAAATGGACGGTTGGGCGCGGGAGAAAGCCGGAGAGGTGATAACGAGGGGCGTCACAGTAAGGAGGAATAGAAGATTGGAAGATTAGAGGATTAGCTCGATAAGGAAGTCCCTTGATACATCCAATCCTCCAGTCCTCTGATCCTCTTTGCATTTGACGATTTTAAGGAGCTTAACATGATAATATCCATAATAGCTGTTTTATTCACTTTCGGCCTGGTCATTTTTCTGCACGAATTCGGGCATTTTATAGTCTGTAAACTGTCGGGAATAAGGGTAGAGGCTTTTTCTTTCGGTTTCGGCAAAGAGCTTTGGGGAAAGACCGGCGGATATACGAGATATTCAGTAAGGCTGATCCCCCTCGGCGGCTACGTGAAGCCCCAGGGCGAGGACATAAACGAGTACAAGGGCGAGCCTCAGGAATATTTTTCCAAGCCCTGGTATATCAGGCTCGCGGTGGTGCTGGCCGGACCGTTCATGAATTATCTGCTGGCGTTTTCGCTTTTTTTCGCCGTAATCTTTTTTGTCGGCCAGCCCGTGCCTTCCGATCAGCCGGTAATAGGCGATATGGCTCTCAATTATCCGGCCCACAACGCCGGACTTAAGGAAAAGGACAGGATAATTTCCATCAACGGCAAAGAAGTTTCGACCTGGCTGTCCATGGCCGGCGTCATACACAAAAGCCTGAACAAAGAAATGAAGATAGCCTACGAAAGGGAGGGCGTCAGGAAAGAGGTCGCCATTACTCCCGTAAAGGACCCGGCAGGGCGGCAGGGAATAATAGGCATTTCTCCCGACGTGGCCTATAAAAACGTATCTTTATTCAGGGCTTCGGGGATGGCTTTACACCAGTGCTGGTTCTGGACCTCGTTCACCATCACCACGCTGGCCGGCAATATTTACCGTATGGAAAAACCCGACGTGGCGGGCCCTATAGGAATAGTCGGGATAGTTTCCAAAGCCGCCCATAGCGGTTTTTCCGATTTTATTTTCCTCCTCGGGCTTATCTCCGTGGCCGTCGGATTTTTCAACCTGCTTCCTATCCCTCTTCTGGACGGCGGTCACGTGATCCTGTATCTTTTCGAAGGGATCTTCAGAAGAAAGATCACGACCAACATCATGAGGTACGTGAACTCCGCCGGAATAGTGATACTTCTGTCCATAATGGTTTTCGCCACTTACAGCGACATAATGCGCATCTGGAAATCCAAATCCGCCAAGAATGCATCGCCGGTCGAGACTGTCGCGGAAACGGGCCGGGGCGAAAAAAAATGATCCCCAAAAGAAGAAAAACGAGGGCGGTAAGAATAGGCGGACTTAAAATCGGCGGAGGCGCCGGGATATCCGTGCAGTCCATGACCAATACGGATACCAGGGATTTCAGAAAGACCATAGCCCAGATAAGAGAGCTCGAGGAAGTGGGCTGCGAGATAATAAGAGTCGCCGTTCCGGATATGGAAGCGGCGCTTGTACTGGGAAAAATAAAAAAGGCGATAAGCGCGCCGCTCGTGGCGGACATACATTTCGACTGGCGTCTGGCCCTGGAAGCCGTCAGGCAGGGCGTGGACAAAATAAGAATAAATCCCGGCAATATCGGAGAGAAAGAGAAAGTCCGCGAAGTGGTTTGGGCCTGTAAGGCCGCCGGTGTGCCGATAAGGATCGGGGTTAACAGCGGTTCGCTTAAAGTCCTGAAAAACAATCCCCGTCCCAGATGGACCGCCCAGGTCTGGGCGCAGACGATGGTCAAGGAAGCTCTGGAGGAAGTCGAGATACTCGAAGGACTGGGTTTCAGGGATATTCTGGTTTCGCTTAAAGCGGACGATATAGAGAGGACCCTTCTGGCGAACCGTCTTTTCGCCAAAAAAACCGACATTCCGCTACACCTCGGGGTGACCGAAGCCGGAACTTTTATTTCGGGGATAGCGAAATCCGCCATAGGCATAGGTTCCCTCCTTTCCGGAGGAATAGGCGACACGATAAGGGTTTCGCTCACGGAAGAGCCAAAGACGCAGGTCAGGGTGGCCTACGAGATACTTAAGTCGCTTAAGCTCAGGGAATACGGCCCGGACCTTATTTCCTGCCCCACCTGCGGAAGGTGCCAGGCGGACGTGGTCGGCGCCGTGCACGAAATAGAGGAAAGGATCTATTCGGACAGGGAGCTTATAAAAAAGGCCCAGGGTTTCAAGATAGCCGTAATGGGCTGCGTAGTGAACGGGCCCGGCGAGGCCAGGGAAGCGGATTTCGGAATATGCGGCGGCAAAGGGAAAGGCGTGTGGATAGAAAAAGGCCGCCAGACCAGGGTTTTGAAGCAGAACGAGTGGTCCAACGAAGTTATAAGGAAAATAAGGAATCGGTAGAGAGAATAGAAAATAGAGATTAAGTGATTAAGCAAGAATAAAAAAACCCGGCTTTAGCGTGTGACTTGTGACTTGAAACTTGTGACTTGATTTTCCGGAGGAAAATCTATGAAACTTACCAACTATTTTTTACCTACGCTCAGGCAGGCGCCTTCGGACGCCGACAACGTTTCGGCCAAGCTGATGTTCAGGGCCGGGATGATAAGGAAGCTGGCCAGCGGCATTTACGAATGGCTGCCGCTGGGACTGAGAGTCCTGAAAAAAGTCGAGAATATAGTCAGGGAGGAGCTCGACAGGATAGGCGGTCAGGAAGTCTGGCTGCCGGTGATACAGCCGAAAGAGCTGTGGATGGAAACCGGCCGCTGGAATCTTTACGGGAAGGAGCTTCTCAGGCTGAAGGACAGGAAGGATTCCGAATTCTGTTTCGCCCCCACCGCCGAAGAGGTCATAACCAACGTGGTAAGAAGGGATATAAATTCATACAGGCAGCTCCCGATACTTTTATACCAGTTCGGGCTCAAGTTCAGGGACGAGATAAGGCCCAGGTTCGGCGTCATGCGCGCCAGGGAATTTTATATGAAGGACGCGTATTCCTTCCATACCACCGAAGCCGACTGCCTCGCCTGGTATAAGAAGGTTTATGAAGCCTACGAAAAGATCTTTACCCGCTGCGGCCTTAAATTCAAACCCGTCGAAGCGGCGACCGGCGCCATAGGCGGGAATTATTCCCACGAGTTCATGGTTTTCGCCCAGACCGGAGAGGCCGATATAGCTCTCTGCGAAAAATGCGGATATTCCGCGAACGTGGAAAAAGCCGAGATAAAGAAGTTCGAGGGCGCGGCTGACCCTTCCGGCTTCGAGCCGCTTAAGGACGTAGACACTCCCGGCAAGTACACCGTGGACGATGTCGCGGAGTTTTTGAAAATTTCGCAGGAGAGGTTCATAAAAACCCTGTTCTTCGTGGCCGACGGCGAGCCGGTAATGGCTCTCGTCAGGGGCGACCACGAACTGAACGAGAACAAGCTGGTCAAGGTTCTCGGAGCCAAGACCTTCGAAAAGGCGAGCGAAGACGTTTATTCGGCTATTTCCGCCTGCAAGGCCGGTTTCGCCGGACCTGTAAAGATAAAAGACAAGTTCATCCAGTCACCCGCTTCGCCGAAAGGCGAATCAGGGAATTCGCAAGCGGGTGGCGGGATTCCGGGTAAACCCGGGTTCAAACCGCTGAAGACCGTTATAGCCGACTGGCATCTGAAAGGCGTCTTGAACGGCGTTTCCGGAGCCAATAAGGACGACGTTCATACCGTGAACATAAATTTCGGCCGGGATTACGAGCCGGACCTTTTCGCCGACCTGAAAAACGCCTCCGCCGGAGATCTCTGCCCGCATTGCGGGACGGCGTTCTCCTTCGTGAAAGGCATAGAGGTGGGCCAGACCTTCAAGCTCGGCACCAAGTATTCCACGTCCCTTAAATGCGATTTTCTGGACGAGCA
>PEXN01000162.1 GCA_002774685.1 Elusimicrobia bacterium CG08_land_8_20_14_0_20_51_18
AGGGGATCACCGGCGTATCGTCCCAGGGCAGGGGTATCTGTATCGGCTGGGAATACAGGGAGCCGTCTCTGCACTTGTAGCTGCAAAGGTTCTTTTCATAGCTTTTCAGCCAGCAGGCTTTTATTTTTTTGTCCGCTTCTTGGGCGGATTTGGAAACCATAATGTGCATTTTGGGCTCGAGGTAATAAACGGTTCCGCCGTTTACCATGTCGTCCCAGCGGCCGGACCAGACGACGGTCTTGCCTTCTTTCTGAAGATTCCTGGTGATCTGTCTTATCTCGGCGTCTATTTCCTTGTTGTCCGAAGGCCCGTATTCGCCTTTGGTATCGGAGGTTTTAATCATCCAGTTCGCGCTTTTATATATTATCGTCGTTACATTGCCCTCATTTTCCACGGAAACTACCTCTATGCCGTGTTTTTTGAGCGCGGCCGGGATCTGTTTCTCTCCGGCTCCCCACTCGTCGAAAAAGTGCACGGTGACTTCCTCGGGCCGGTAATCGATGGATTTCTTGGGCACGCGGGGATAGACTTTGAGGTCCATGTACGAGGGATTGTTCCCGGGATCCTGGTAGAACAGATCCTTGATTTTTTCATAGTCCGACCAGTTCCGGAATTCGACCCAAAGGCCGTAGCCGCCAACCGGTTCGTTGACGAGTCCGACTTTGGCTTTTATGCCGTAGTTTTTGAGGTCTTTCCTCAATTCGGAAGCCGCTTCCAGCGCGAACTGCATCTCCTGCGAGATGATAGCCTGCGGCATGGGGTTGATAAAGTTGTCGTTCTGGGAGTTTATCTGGTTCAACAGGGAGCCGGCGTCCACCGGGGGCAGCTGCTGCGTCCGGTCGGACTCGAGGCCAGAGGCCGCGAGAGCGGCCGGTACGGAAAAAAGAACTGCGAATACTAAGTTTTTGCGCATTATTAAACCCTCCTTCTTACCTGCATAACTAATTTTAGAAGAAAAGGGAGGGCGTTAATAGGTTCTAAAGTCCTTTTTTCGGCGGTTTTTCGGCCCCCTGAGCGCTGGTACTTTCGGTACCGGTCTCCAATGAAAAAAGGCGCCGTTTCCGGCGCCTTTCTTATGACGGGATGAAAGCCGCTTATTTTTTTTCTTCGGGTTCGGTTCCCGCCGCCGGGGGTGTTCCTTCCGTCACCAGGAAAGCGGCGGAGGCCAGGACCGCGCCGTTTTCGTCCTGTAATTCCACCTTCCAGTCTCCGACCGAGACGTTTTTAATGGTCCAGGTGCGGTAGGTGGAAAATTTTACGTTCAGGGTTATTTCCCTGACCTTTTTTCCGTTCAGATAGTAGACGAAGTTCACGGCGCATGGCGGATTGTCGGCTTTGAGTTTTGTCCAGACGTAAACGCTCGCGGTTTCTTTGGGGAAAACCCGGCTTTCCCCGATCAGTTCCCTTTTAACCACGGCGGTGCCCACAGCCAGTTTTTCGACCCGAATGGCCGGCGCCGGAGCGGGCGCTTCGGCCGCGGCGGTAGCCGTTTCGGCGGCTTTGTTTCCCGGGTCTTCGGCGCCGGCGCGGGGGAATAAGGCTAAAGACAGCAGAGCGGTAAGTATAAGGTTCTTTTTCATTTTAAGACGCCTCCGTATGCCGGTTTTCCGGCCCTTAATAAAATACTACAAAAAACTCTTTAGTTTTCAAAATTTCCCTTGTCCAAGCTTTCCTTAGAGGGCCAAAAAATTGTTTAATATCAGTATTATGATAAACAAAATCATCGAAGCCTTCATAGGAACGAAAAGCCAAAGGGATATCAAAAAGATAATGCCCATAGTCGATTCCATAAATTCCTTCGAGGAACAGATTTCGAAGTTGAGCGACGAGGAACTGAAGAATAAGACTCCGGAATTCAGGGACAGGCTGGGTAAAGGCGAGACGCTGGACGCCCTCCTGCCGGAGGCTTTCGCCTGCGTGAGGGAGGCTTCCAGGAGAACCATCGGCCTCAGACATTACGACGTGCAGATGATAGGCGGCATAGTCCTGCACCAGGGCCGCATAGCGGAAATGAAAACCGGAGAGGGAAAAACTCTGGTCGCCACCCTGGCTTCCTATCTGAACGCGCTTAGCGGGAAAGGCGTGCACGTGGTAACCGTGAACGATTACCTGGCCAGAAGAGACTGCCAGTGGATGTCGCCGGTGCATAACTTCATGGGCCTGACAGTGGGCTTCATCCAGCACGATATGCGTAACGACGAAAGGCAGAAGATGTACGGCTGCGACATAACCTATATAACGAATAACGAGTTGGGCTTCGACTATTTAAGGGACAATATGGTCATAGACAAGTCGGAAAGGGTTCTGCGCGGCGTCAACTACGCCATAGTCGACGAAGTGGACTCTATTTTAATAGACGAAGCGCGAACGCCGCTGATAATCTCGGGTCCCGCGGAAGAATCCACGGACAAATATTACATAGTCAACCGCATAGTCCCCATGCTTAACGTCAGGTTCGTAACGGATAAAGAGGAAATGGAGGCGAAAAGGAGCGGCGAAGACCTGGGCAAGGGCTATGACGCCATAGTGGACGAGAAGAACCACAGCGTCATACTTACCGACGAGGGCGTGACCAAGGTCGAAAAAATGCTCGGCGTCAGCAATATCTACGACGATGTCGGCGCGGAATGGGTTCACCATATAACGCAGGCTCTCAGGGCGCATCATCTTTTCAAGAAGGACGTGGAATACGTGGTCAAGGACGGGGAGATCATAATAGTGGATGAATTCACCGGACGGCTTATGCCGGGCAGGCGCTGGTCCGACGGCCTGCACCAGGCCATAGAGGCGAAAGAGAGCATGAGGATAAAAGAGGAGAACCAGACCCTCGCCACTATAACCTTCCAGAATTTTTTCAAGCTTTACAAAAAACTGGCCGGCATGACCGGCACGGCCAAGACCGAAGCCGCCGAATTCGGACAGATATACAGGCTGGACGTGGTGGAGATACCGCCTAACAGGTTATGCGTCAGACTGGACACCCCGGACCAGGTTTACAGGACGGAGAGGGAAAAATACGCCGCCATCGTGACCGAGATCGATACCAGGTGGAAAAAAGGACAGCCGCTGCTGGTGGGTACGCGGTCCATAGAAAAATCGGAAAAGATAGCCAATATGCTCCGCGCCAAAGGGATCCCTCACCAGGTCCTGAACGCCAAGTTCCACGAGATGGAAGCCCAGATAATAGCCCAGGCCGGCCGGAAAGCCGGAGTGACGATAGCCACCAATATGGCCGGCAGGGGAACCGACATCGTTCTGGGGGGGAATCCGGCGGACGCCGAAAACCAGAAAAGCGTGATTGAGGCGGGCGGCCTGCACGTGATGGGCACCGAAAGGCACGAATCGAGAAGGATAGACAATCAGCTCAGGGGCCGCTGCGCCAGGCAGGGCGACCCCGGCGGTTCGGTCTTTTACGTTTCGCTGGAAGACGAGCTTATGCGCCTTTTCGGATCGGAGAGGATCTCGGCGATAATGGGCAAGCTCGGCATGGCAGAGGGGGAAGTGATAGAGTCCAGGATAATCTCCAAGCAGATAGAAAACGCCCAGAGAAGGGTCGAGGGCATGAATTTCGACGCCAGGAAGCAGATACTCGACTACGACAACGTGATGAACAAGCAGAGACACGCTATCTACGAGCTCAGGGACATAATCCTCGACGGGGCCGAGATGGCCGACAGGGCGGAACGGATAATAAACGAGTCGGTGGAAGACAAGCTCGCCGAGTACGCGCCGCAGGGCGTCAATTCCCAGCTCTGGAATATGGAAGGCCTGAACGTATATCTCAAGCGGGCCATGGGCTTTTCGCTCGAATACACCCCCGAACAGCTGAACTCCCTGACCTACGAGGCGCTCAAACAGGAACTGATGGAAAAGGTGAAAGAGCTTTACAAGAAAAGGGAAGGCGATTTCGCCGAGAGGAATATAAATTTCATGGAGATGCAGAGGATACTGCTCCTCCAGATAATAGACCATAACTGGAAGAACCATCTTTACGAACTGGACCACCTGAGAAAGGGCGTGGTGCTGAGGGCTTACGGCCAGAAAGACCCGCTCATAGAATACCAGAGAGAATCCTACGGCATGTTCGAAAGGATGCTTAACAGGGTAAGGGAGCAGATGGTGGAATATATTTTCAGGATGCAGCTCCCGCCGAGAGCGGTAAAGGCTCCGCCGCAGGCCGGTCAGCCGGAAAAAGCCCCGGGACAACCGGCTAAACCGGAAAAAAAGGAAGCCTCGCAGGCTCCGCAGAACAAATACGCGAATTTAAAGATAGGAAGGAACGAGCCCTGTCCCTGCGGCAGCGGAAAGAAATACAAAAAATGCCACGGGAAGAACGCGTAAAAGCCGTGAAGCGTAAAGCGTGCCTGTTCGGAAAAGGAAGTCTTTGATCTTTAAACTCTAAACGTTACTATTCACGCTTCACTCTTTACGCTTTACGAGTGTAATCCGATGAAAATCAAAAAGATCCTTTTGAAGTATAAGGCGGTTCCGCTTTCGGCCGCGGGCGTCCTGCTCCTTTTTTTCTCCTATCCCAAATTCAGCTTCTGGCCCCTGGCCTGGCTGGCCCTGATACCGCTTCTGTGGGTCATGCTTTCCGCCCGCGGCGCCAAAGAGGCCTTTTTTTACGGCCTCGCCTCGGGTTTTTTCTTTTACGCGCTCCTTCTTCACTGGATAATGCCCACCATGGCCGCCGGAGGAGTCGCCTGGCCTTTGCGGGTCCTGGCTCTTTTCCTGCTCGCTCTCCTGCTTTCCCTGGAGTTCGCCGTTCTTTTTCTGGCCGGCTGGAAGGCCGGTAAATTCGGCCATATGCCCGCGGCTTTCATAATCAGTTCGCTCTGGGTGCTTCTGGAGTTCGCCAAGATAAACGCCAGCCGTTCGCTGGTCTGGTTCCCCTGGTTCATACTCGGATATACGCAATGGAATAACCCGGCCGCGCTCGGCGTGGCCTCTTACGGGAAGGTTTACGCCGTAAGTTTTCTGCTGGTCTTTTCGCAATGCGTAATAGCCGGTTTCCTGGTTTATAAAAACTCTTTCAAAGGCGCCGCCGCGAGGGTTTTACTGCTTTTTGCGGTTTTATTTTCCGCCTTTTATTACGGCCGTACGGGTCCAGGGGCGGAAATATCCGCCCCTGGGGCGGAATTGAAAATTTCCGTGTTACAGCCAAGCATAGACCTTTACAAAAAATGGGACGTAAGTTACGCCGAATGGATAAAATCGCGCCTCGAAAAGCTGGTCGCGGAAGCCTCTTCCGGCAAGGCCGAACTGATAATCTGGCCGGAGAACGCCCTGCCCGGCTGGATAGACGACAAGGAGCTTTTCAAGTGGCTCTCGGACCTGGTGAAAAAGAGCGGCGCCTGGCATATAGTCGGTTCGGCTTCCAGGAGCGACGGCAGGTTTATTTCCGCTTTTCTCATCTCCCCTTCCGGCGAGATAACGGGGGAATACAGTAAGAGAGTGCTGGTGCCTTTCGGGGAATACGTTCCCCTGCGGGAACTCCTTGGCAGGCATATAAGCGCTATCGGAGCCCTGGGCGAATTCGAAAGCGGGCCCGGGAAGCAAGAACTGCTGGAAGCCGGGAAAGCAAAAATAGGCATGAGCATCTGCTATGAATCGCTTTTCAGTTATCTTTTTTTCGACCAACTGGCGCGGAAACCGGATTTTTTCGCCAATATAACCAATGACGGGTGGTACCTGGACACTTCGGCCCCGCACCAGCACCTGGCGGCCGCGGTTTTCAGGGCTGCGGAAACGCGGAAACCTCTGGTAAGGGCCGCGAACAACGGCATTTCGGCTTTTATTTCGCCCCGGGGAGAAATAGAAAGCTCGCTCGGCCTGAACGAATACGGGACGCTTACCGGAACCGTTGAAATAGGGGCGCCGGAAAAGGGAACGGGGCTGATAAGCGGGAACTGCGCCGTGTATCTGAGCGTTCTGATAGTCGCGGCCTTTCTCCTGGCGGCGATGTTCATATGAAGCCCAACTGGCTGAAGCTCGCGGCCGCGGCTGGACTTTTTCTTTTCTATCTCCAGTGGTTCAGGGACGGGAATTATTATTCTTTCCTCGATTTCGTGAACCTGGCCTTCCACGAGGCCGGGCATGTCTTTACCGCGCCTTTCGGAAGATTCGTTAATTTTTCCGGCGGCACCCTTTTCCAGATAACGATCCCGGCGCTTTGCGCCTTTTACTTTTACCGGGAGGGGAATCGTTTCGGTTACGCCCTTTGTGTTTTCTGGACCGGCGAGAATTTCCTGAACGTCGGCATCTACGTGAAAGACGCGGTAAGACAGGCGCTCCCGCTCGTCGGGGGAGGCGAACATGACTGGACCTATCTCCTGGAACTGTTCGGGCTTTTAGGCCGCTGCGAAACCGTCGGCAAATTAATATTTTTCGCCGGTTCGCTGATAGTCTTTTACAGCCTGTTTCTGGTAGTAAAGGACGCTCTGCGCGAGCCCGCCGCGTCAAATTGACATGTCTTCCGGTTAATGATAGACTTTAGGCAGTTAACTTCAAATACAGGGGAGAAAATAATGAAAAAAATACTGATAGCAGCCTTAGCCGTCGTTACTTTCGGCGCCGCGGCCATGGCGCAGGATTACGGCAGCGCGGGTTGCGGACTCGGAAGCCTCGCGTTCAAGAATAACGACATGACCCAGATTCTTGCCGCGACCACCAACGAGACTTCCGGAAGCCAGACTTTCGGAATCACCTTCGGTACCTCGAACTGCAACAGCAAAGGCGCCTTAAAGACCTCGATGGCGAAAGAAAGCTTCATCGAAGCCAACTATAAGGACCTTTCCAGGGAAGCCGCCGCCGGCAAGGGCGAATATGTTACGAACCTCGCCAGGCTTTACGGCTATACGCCGGACAATACCTGGAAGTTCGCCGAGCTTCTGCAGAAGAACCACACCGTTATTTTCGCGGCCAACAGCCCGAAAACGGCGGTCAACGAAATAAACAAACTCGTCAGCACGATATAAAACAGGTTCTTAAATGAACTATTCGAGGGCCGGACGTCTTATAAAACGTCCGGCCCTTTTTTTGTCCCTTTTTTTTCTGTTCCCCGCCAGCTCTTTCCCGATAGCTCCGGAAGCGGAGTTGAAGAGGCTCGAGCTTATAAAACTCGTTTCCGAAAAGGAATTGTGGAAAGAGCCGGATTGGACCCGCCTGCTTTATTACGAGAAAAATATTTTCGGCCGCTTCCGGGGAACATCCGTGAAAGGGGAATTTTATCTTTCCAAATGGGGGAAAATAAATCCGAAGCTCGAACTGGAAGCCGTCGTGAACGGCTTTTTTTTCGAGGGGCCCGCCGATGACGGGCCGCAATGCCGTTTCCCCCAAAGAACGAGCTGGCTCAGGGAAAATCTTTCACTCGGGCCGTCGGAGTTCCCGGTCCCCTTTTGCCCGTCTTTCGAAGAATGGAGAAAAATTTTCGACGTGGAGTCCGTGAGCCTTCTCTTCGCGGCCGGCTATCTTAACAATCCGTCCACGCTTTACGGGCATACCTTCCTGCGCCTGCACACGAAAGGCTCGGCCGGGGCGGACCTCCTCGATTACACCGTGAATTACGCCGCGAACGCCGGCGACGACGGCGGAATTTTTTTCGCCCTGAAAGGCCTGGTGGGGGCTTATCCCGGGCAATTTTCCACCATGCCTTACTACCTCAAGATACAGGAATATCATAATCTGGAGAACCGGGACCTGTGGGAATTTCCCCTGAACCTGAAGCGGGAGGAAATAGACCGCCTCATGCGGCACGCCTGGGAGTTGGGTAAAGCCGCTTTCCCTTACCGCTTTTTCACCAGGAACTGTTCCTGGCAGCTTCTGCCCCTGCTCGACATATCAAAGCCGGAGCTCGACCTTTCTTCGAAATTTCATTTTCAGGTCATTCCCTCCGACACGGCCAAAGCCATAATCTCGGCTTCGGAAAAGGCGGAGCCGGTCTGGCGTCCGTCCCTCTGGAAAACCGTGGAATGGAAACGCGCGCGGTTGTCGCCGGAGGAAAGAGAATACGTCAGGGAACTGGCCTGTTCCGACCAGCCCAAAACTCTCGAAAAAGTTTCCTCGCTCGGCGCGGAAAGAAAAGCCGCGGTTCTTGAAACCGCCGTGGATTATCTCAGCTGGCGTTTTTACGCCCGCAAAATAGACAAGGAGGAACTGGATAAAAAAACCGATCCGCTCCTCGCGGAAAGAGCCTCCCTCGGTCCGAGGAACACCTTTAGCGGAAAGCCCGCCCAGCCGCCCTCCATAACGGAGGCGCATGAAAGCGGCCGGCTTGGCCTGGGCCTCGTTTCCCTTAAAAACGGACCGGCTTACGAAATACAGTGGCGGTTCGCCCTGCAGGATATACTCGACGATCCGACCGGCTATCTTCCCGACGCCGCCCTCGAGATGGCTTCTTTGCGTTTCCGCTACGAACAAAGGTATAACCGGCTCTACCTGAACGAGGGAAAACTCGCCCATGTGCTGAGCCTTAATCCCTGGGACGACTGGGTAAGGCGTCAGTCCTGGGAAATTTCCGCGGGCATAGAGCAGGCCGCGGAAACCGGCCGCCGGAGCGGCTCTTCCGCCGTCTGGGCCATGAGCGGAGCCACGGGTTTCGCCGCTGAAACTTTTTATAAATCCAGGCAGTTATGGTATCTTATGGCCGAAGCCGATTGCGACCTCGGCTCGCCGCTAGAGCCGAACTGGCGCGTCGGAGCCGGTTTTAAGGCGGGCGTCATTTCTGAAAAGGCGCCTTTCAGGTTTTTGGGCGAGGCTCGGTACATAAGTTACGGGTTCGGCGATACGGACCCGCTGTGGGCCGTGAAGGCCGCCGCGTCGTTCAGGCTGAGCGGGAATAATTCGCTCAGACTGGAGCATTCCCGGCGGGGTGAAACGAAAGAGACCGGAATATATTTCCACCATTTCATGTTCCCCTTTTAAAATGAAATACGGGTAGAGATCGAGATACTAAGAAATTAAGAGATTAAGCGAAAAGATAATTTTCGATTCTGATGAATAAAAAAAATATATTAATAATACCTTTGGTTTTTATCTTCCAATCCTGCACCTGTCTTTTTTTTCAGCCTTCCGGGAAAATTTTTTCCGACCCCGCTTCGCGGGGGATGAAATACGAAACCATAAAATTCAATTCGCCGGACGGGACACCTCTTACGGGGCTTTTTTTCCCGGCTGAAGGCGAAGTCCTCGGAACCGTGGTGCATTTCCACGGCAACGCGCAGAATATGACCGCCCATTACCCCTGTTCCGCCTGGCTGGCCGCTGAAGGGTACAACGTTTTTATTTTCGATTACCGGGGTTACGGGGCTTCCGGCGGCAAGGCGACTCTCGAGGGGCTCGTGAAGGACGGCGCGGCCGCTCTCGACCACGCGCTTAAGCTTCCGGGCGCCTCCCCGGATAAAATAATAGTTTTAGGCCAGAGTCTCGGCGGCGCGGTGGCCGTGGCCGCCCTGGCCGGATCTAAAACGGTAAAACCGGCGGCGCTTATTCTGGAGGGGACTTTTTATTCCTACAAAGGGGTGGCTTCGGAGGTTTTCCGCCGCAGGTGGTACAGTTGGCCCTTAATGTGGCTGCCTTACCTGGCGGTCAGCGGGAAATATGCGCCTTCGGACGGCATTTCGGGGCTGACCGGCCCCAAGCTTTTCATACATTCCAAAAAAGACCGGGTGGTTCCTTTTTCCCAGGGGCTGAAACTTTACGAGGCGGCGCCGGAACCGAAAGAGTTCTGGGAAACGCCCGACGGGCATATAGAGACTTTCTGCGCCTTCCGCGAAATCTACGGGCCCGGATTGCTGGAATACCTGCGGAAAAATATAAAAAAATAAAAGATGCAGGATGGCGGGGAGTTACACGGGTTTTTTCAGGTTTTCCATCGCCTTGTAAATGATTATTCCCGCGGCGGTGGAGAGGTTGAGCGAGCGCATTTTTTCGGAGTACATGGGTATCCTGTACATCCTGCCGGCGTATTTACCGTAATAATCCAGGGGCAGGCCCCTGGATTCGCTGCCGAAAATCAGGCAGGAGTTTTCCGAGTAGGGCGCGTCCCAGTAGTATTTTTCGCCTTTGGTGGAGAAGAAGAGAAGTTCGGGTTTTCCCCCGAGAGAGGCCAGAAATCCGTCGAAATCCGGGTAAACGGAATATTTCAAATGCTGCCAGTAGTCGAGACCGGAGCGCCGTATTTCCTTGTCGCTTATTTCGAAGCCCAGTTTGCCGGCTAAAATCAGCTCATTGCCGGTAGCCACGCAGGTGCGGCCTATATTGCCCGCATTCCACGGGATGTCGGGAT
>PEXN01000110.1 GCA_002774685.1 Elusimicrobia bacterium CG08_land_8_20_14_0_20_51_18
TCCACCGAGAGCACGTCCTTGAATTTTTCTATTATTTCGGCGAGGCATTCGGCCGCGGGGCAGAATTCATGGAGCTTGGGGTCCAGTGTACAGTTCTCGCACCGGCAGAAAGCGAGACGGGTCCAGTCCGGGCTCTGGCCGGGACCGGAGGGCTTCACCTGCTTTAATTCCGGATAGGAAAGGTCGAGACTGAAGTTATGGGTTTTCCCGTCCTTGAAGGTGAAGCTGTAGGAGTGATGTATCACTTCTTTCCCCTGGTAACCGTAATCTGTCATATGTCCTCGCAAGCCTGAAAGTTACGCCGCCCGACAGCGGAGCATAACTGATAATTTAGCATATTTCATCCGGAGAGCAAGCGCGATTTTTTATCGAAAAGGAGGATATCCCGGCTGATTTGCGGCCGCAGGCGTTTCAATCCCTGAAAAAATGCAGTTTTTCTTCCTTAAACCTGAAATTTATTTTCTCGCCGGACTTGAAATCCCGCTTGGGAGCGAGAATCAGGAATTCCATGCCGTTCGAGGAAACGTAGAGCAGGGCGTCCTTTCCGAGAAGCTCGAAGGCGTCTATCGTTCCGGTCAATCCGCCCCCGCCCGCGGGCTCTATTTCCGAGGGCCTTATTCCCACCGAATAATCGCCTTCCGCCCCGGAAAAGGTTTCCAGCGGAACGGCTTCGTCCCTGAGGCGCAGGGAAAAGCCTTTTCCGGTTCTTTCCACGCGCGCGGGGAAAACGTTCATTTGGGGAAAACCTATGAACTGCGCCACGAATTTATTGACCGGCTTTTCGTAAAGATTTATAGGGACGTCCAGCTGCTGAACGTACCCGTCTTTTATTACGGCCACCCGGTCGCCCAGCGTCATAGCCTCTATCTGGTCGTGGGTCACGTAGACCGAAGTTATACCGATTTCCCTCTGAAGTTTCCTGAGCTCTATCCTGGTTTTGGTCCTGAGTTCGGCGTCCAGATTGGACAGTGGCTCGTCGAAAAGCAGAATGGAAGGCTTTCTGACTATGGCCCTGGCTATGGCCACCCTCTGCCTTTCTCCGCCCGAAAGTTCCGCGGGCCTGGAATTGAGATGTTTGGTTATATGCAGTATTTCGGCGGTTTTCCTTACTCCCGCGTCCAGCTCCGTTTCCGGCGTTTTGGCTATTCTCAGGGGAAAAGCTATATTCTCGTAAACCGAGAGATGGGGATAAAGGGCGTAATTCTGGAAAACCATGGCGACGTTCCGTTCCCTGGGCGCGAGGCAGTCCTTTTTGGAGCCGGAAGCGACCAGTTTTTCGCCGAAGTAAAGCTCGCCGCCGGTGGGATTTTCCAGACCGGCCAGGATGTTCAGAAGAGTGGATTTCCCGCAGCCGGAAGGGCCCAGGAGGACGAAAAACTCCCCGTCGTTTATCTCGAAATTTATATCCTTGAGGACAAGGACGTCCCTTTTTACGGTATGGTATTCTTTTCTTATGTTCTTTATTTTAACTTTCATAATCGCTCCATGCCTTTAAAATCCGGTTTTTAATCTCTGTTCTTTTCTCCGAGCTTTGTTTTTCGATTCACGACTCACGAATTACGGTTCACGGCAGTTCAGCCTTTCACCGCTCCCTTGGTCAGCCCGCCTATTATATGCCTCTGGAAAACAAGCGTCATTATCATTATCGGAAAAACCGTTACGACCGAAGCGGCCATTATCTGGCCCCAGGGTATCTGGCCGTGCAGGCCTTCAAAAAGGGCTATGCCGACGGGAATGGTCCTGGCGTTGAAATCCGTTGTAAGGATGAGGGCGAAAATGAATTCGTTAAAGGCGAAAATAAAGGAAAGCAGGAGCGTGGAGAATATCCCCGGCAGGGCGACGGGGAAAAGCACCTTGAAAAGAACCTGCCATTCGTTGCAGCCGTCTATTATCGCTGCTTTGTCCAGCTCTTTGGGAATCTGAGAGAAGTAGCTGACCAGTATCCAGAGGGAAAGAGGCAGTATCCAGGCTATGTACGGCATTATCAGCGCCGGGTAGGTGTTTATCAGGCCCAGGGCCGTCATTATCTTGAAAAGGTAGCCTATCATACTGACCTGCGGGAACATGGAAACGGCCAGAACGAAGAAAAGGACGAAGAGCTTTCCTTTCATTTCCAGGCGGGTAATGGCGAAAGCCGAAATGGAGGCGATGAAAACCGTTACAAGGGAAGCCGCGGCTGAAACCAGAATGCTGTTTTTCAGGTAGTCCAGGAAATGCAGGGAGTCCGCGCCCAATACGTCCCTGTAATGGGAAAGGGTAAAAAGCCACCCCGCCTCCAGGAAATCCGGTTTGGCGTTCACGCTTGTAAAAAGCATATAGAGGAAAGGCGTCATGGCGAAGCCGATCATGAAAACGGCGGTAAGCGTCGTCAAAAGTTTTTTTACGCTCTCTTCTTTCATATCTCGCTCTCGAATTTGCTGACTTTCACGTACAGGCACGACATCCCGAAGGCGACGGCGAAAAGGAGCACGGAAACCGCGCTGCCGTAGCCAAAATCTCCGCCGAGAAAATATTTATAGGCGTAAAGCGAGGCCGAGGCGGTAGAGCCGCCGGGACCGCCGTTGGTAAGCACGTAGATAACGTCGAAAATTCTCAGGGAATCTATGGTCCTGAAAAGGAGCGCCACGAGAAGAACCGGTTTTATGAGGGGCAGGGTGACGCGGAAAAAGATCTGGGCGAAATTAGCCCGGTCTATTTTAGCCTGCAGCCTCAGGTCGTGCGGAACGGCTTGAAGTCCCGCGAGCACCAGCAGCGTCACGAAAGGGGCCGTTTTCCAGACGTCGGCTATCACTATGGCGGCGAAGGCGCCGCCCTCGCTGCCCAGCCAGTTGACCGGCCCCTGGGAGAGGCCCAGATGGGTTATCAGGAAATTGGCCAGACCGTAGCTGTAATTGTATATCAGCTGCCAGATCTTGGCCGAGATGGCCGAAGGAATGGCCCAGGGTATCAGGACGCAGGCCCTTAAAAATCCTCTCATGGGGAGTTCCATGTCCAGCAAAGCCGCGAAGGCCGTGCCCAGGAGCATCTCGAGCGGAACGGCGACGGCGATAAAAAACAGGGTAAATCGCATGGAACGCCAGAAGCCTTCGTCCCTCAGAAGGTCGGAATAATTGCCCAGAAAAATAAATTTCTGAGGGAGAAAGGTGACGTCGCGCATGAGACTGGTAAAAAGAGTGCCGACTATCGGCAGGAGGATGAAAAGGCAGATGAAGACCAGAAGCGGCGCTATGAAATAATAAGGCCTGTATTCTTTTTTAGAGAGGACGCTCATTTATACCGCTCCATCATGGCGTTTATTTCTTTCTCCGCCGACCCGAAGGCGGAGGCCGGGTCGGTCTTGGCGGCCACGGCGGAATTCAGATATCTCTGCAGGACGTCGGAGACCTGGGTATAATAAGGAAGCTGGGGACGGGATTTGGCGCCGGAAAAGACTTCCGAAAGAGCCCTGAAATGCGGATATTTTGCCAGCACTTCGGGATCCGAATAAACGTCTTTTCGGGCCGGGTTCCAGCCCAGGGCCAGAGAAAGCTTCTTTTGCGTCCCGCGGGAAAGCGCGTATTTCAGGAATTCCCAGGCTTCCGACTTGGCGTCGGAAAACCTGGAAATGCCGATATGCCAGCCGCCCAGGGTGGAAACGGAAGAGCGGCCGGGAAAAGCGGGGATCCGGGCTATGCCGACCTTGCCTTTAACCGGAGAGTCCCCGGCCTGGTGAAGCCCCCAGGCGTAAGGCCAGTTCCTTTCGAAAAGCGCGTTGCCGGACTGGAAGAAGAGCCGGGCCTCTTCTTCCTTCATATCGGTGAAAACGTTCGGGGGGGAAATCTTGTGCTTAAAGATGAGGTCTCTCATAAGTCCGGCCGCCGCCCTGTTCGCCGGGGTATCGAGCTTTATCTTTCCCCCGGAAAGGCCGATGCCGCCGCCTTCCATGGTGGCAAATTCCAGGAAATCGCAGACTAGCCCTTCGTATTGCGCGCCCTGCCAGACGAAAGCGAAGAACTTCGGATTTTGCGCCCTTTCCTTTTCCTGTATCCGCGCCGCGACCGCGATAAACTCGTCCCAATGCTCCGGGACTTTTTTCACGCCGTATTTTTCGAGCAGGTCCCTGCGGTAATAGAGAACGCCCGCGTCTATGTAAACCGGCATGGCGACGAGCTCGCCGCCGAAAGTGTCGGCCGAGTCGAGTATATTCTTCCAGAACTTTCCCAGGTCGTAACCTTCCTTATTTATATAGGGATTCAGGTCCTCGAGCCAGCCGGAAGCGGCGAACTGCCCTATCCAGGCTATATCCATCAGAAAAACGTCCGGATTCCTGACGCGCGCCTTTAGAGGTATCAATATCCCCTGCCGTCTCTGGTCGGAGTCGGTCGGCTGTCTCAAAAGCCGGGCCTTTATTCCTTTTTCCCTGGAGAAATCTTCTATTACGCTCTCCCATTCGTCCAGTTCGCTCGGCGCCCCGCCGACGGCGAAAACCAGCTCTTTTTTTTCCGGCGCGCACCCCGCGGCGAGCGCGAACGCGAGAAAAAGCGGGAGGAGGAGTTTTAAATTCATAAAAGACATTTGACAAAATATGCCTTTTTCTGTCAACCCTTATTTCAGACGCCCGCCGGCATTTTTGCCAAAACAATCGGATAATATGCGCGAACCGGGAAAAGAACTCAGCCTCATCATCGTCTCCGGTCTCGCGGCGTCTTCCTTCGGGACGCCGGGATGCAGCCTTATGGAAAAATGGAGCTTTTTCGACAGCCTTTGCATGACGGGATCTCGCCGCCCCCCGATTGACAAAAAAAAAGCAATATGGTTCAATATAATTATTGGCGTATGCCAATAATTATGGCGAGACCTTTCAAGAAAAGAAAGATAAAGTGCGACCCGGAAGCCTATTATTTTAAGCCCAGGGGCGTCCCTCTTTTTGCCCTCAGGGAGACGGTCCTTAAACTGGACGAATTCGAGGCCCTGCGCCTTTGCGATTATCAGGGGAAAGAGCATTCGGCGGGGGCCGCCTCCATGGGGGTTTCCAGGCAGACCTTCACCAACATAATAAATTCGGCGAGAAAAAAGACCGCCTCGGCGATAATAAACGGGAACGCCCTGCGCATAGAAGGCGAAAAGGCGGAACTTCCGGAAATTTCGTTCAAAAGGAGAAAAAATGAAAATATGCGTACCTGTGGAAAAAAATGAAGGCTTAAAATCGGCCGTTTACGGCCATTTCGGCAGCGCCCCGGCTTTCGCCGTTTACGACACGGAAAGCGGGGAAACCGAATTCCTGGACAACGCGAACGACCATCATGAGCACGGCCAGTGCAATCCGGTCGGCGCGATAAAAGGCAAAGGGATAAACGCGGTGGCGGTGGGAGGGATAGGCCTCCGCGCCCTGCAGCTGCTGAATTCCCAGGGGATAAAAGTCTACCGCGCTTCCCAGCCGGAATTGGGGAAGCTGATAGAAGACATTAAAAACGATTCCCTCAAAGAAATGACCGCGGAAAATTCCTGCCGCGAACACGGCTGCCGCTGAGCCCGCGCATGAAAAGCGGGAAAAGCAGGAAGGAACTGCATGCGGAATCGTCGGCGGACCACGACACCTGCATAATTTGCGGCTCCGGCAATCCTTTGGGCCTCAAGCTGAAATTCGATTTTCCGGAAGACGGCTTAGCCGAGTGCGAATTCATGCCGAAATTCGCGTATGAAGGCTACAAGGGATTCCTGCAGGGAGGGGTTTCGGCGGCCCTCCTCGACGGGATCATGACCAACTGCCTTTTTTCCCACGGCCATCCGCGCCTTTACCGCGGAGATGACGATAAAATACAGACTGCCGGTGCGCTGCGGACGGAAGATCCTGCTCCGGGCCCGCGTAGAGAAGTCTTACAACCCCCTGCATATTCTCTCGGCTTCTTTGAACCAGGAAGGGAAAGAGGCCGTTTCAGCGACGGCCAAATTCATGGAAAGCCCCCTCCTTAAAGCGATAAAAACCTGAAAACCGCCGATATTTTTGCTAAAATACTGAGTAATACGCCCTATGAAACTAAGTAAGACTTCGTCGATAAAAGCGCTGCTTTCAGCCGGAATGCTGCTGGTTTTCTGCCCGCTTCTTTCCCCGGCCAGGGAAAAGCCCGAAGCCCTTCCCTCCACCATAACCGTGGGCGGCAGGCAGTTCGCGGTGATACCTCCCGATTCCATGCTCGCTTCCACCGAAACCTATGAAAACGGATTTTCTTCCGGCTCCTTCATAACCGAAGATTCCACCGTTCCCTACTACAACGAGCAGGACATAGAAAGCGAGATAGCCTATCTCGAAGAAAGCGGAGACTACGGCGACGACATCTATATAAGCACCGAGGGCATAAAGGAACCGGAACCGGTGAACCTGGGCGGGAACGGACGTCTGACCATAATACGCAAGGACACCGGCGAGAAAGCCACCGTGGAATACAGGGACAAGGACGGGGCCTACCTGGAAGGCGCTGGCGATAAGATAAAGAAACTCCTGCGCTGCAGCCTGGACGACGAGGAGATAAAAATACCCCTGAAGCTCGCGGAACTCCTGGACGCCATAGAAGACCGTTTCGGCAAAATGGGGATAGTCCTCCTGAGCGGCTACAGAAGCCGGGAACTGAATAAAAAGACCCCCGGCGCCGCCACCGAAAGCCTGCACATGCTTGGCTGGGCCGCGGACATAAGGATTTACGGATACTCTTCCAGGAAACTTCGCGATTTTGCCAGGAAGCTCAAGGTGGGGGGAGTGGGCTATTACCCCTCCATGGGCTTCATCCACGTGGACATAGGCAAGGTGAGATACTGGGAAAAACTGAAGCCCAAAATAAAAAAGAGAAAAAAGACCCCCAAAAAGACCAAGGCCCCGCCCCGCAAAAAATAAAATCCCGCGTCTTCGCATCGCAGCCTCCCTGTCTTGACATCTATTTAACAATTTGGTTAAATTGTTTATATTTAAGGAGACGGGCTTATGTACGAAAAAATAACGTTCGGGCAGAAAGAAAAGGCCAGGCTTATGAAGGCTTTTTCTCACCCGGCGAGGATCTTTATGCTGGAGGCCATAGCGGAGAAAAGGATCTGCGTCTGTTCGCTGGCCAGGTCGCTCAATTTGAGTTTCGCGGCGGTTTCAAGGCATTTCGGAGTTCTCAGGAACGCCGGGATAGTGGAAGAGGATAAGGAAGGCAATAATATCTATTACAGGCTGGCCTCCGATTGCGTTCTGGAACTGCTTCAGGCTTCCGGAAAAGCCGGCAGATGTCTCGCCGTGAAAAGGAAAAGACTATGAACTGGAAAGACGAGTGGAAATGGCTGGCCGGGTTTATCGCCGTTTTTTTCGTTTTTTACTTCCTGCCGGTCGGACTGCCCCGCTTCGACGGAGCGATAACGGAAGGCCTGGAACTGGCTAAGTGGTACACCCGTGAACACGTCGTCCTTTGCCTTGTCCCCGCCCTGTTCATAGCCGGGGGGATATCCGCTTTCGTAAGCCAGGCCTCGGTGATGAAGTATTTCGGCGCAAAAGCAAATAAATTTCTTTCTTATGGCGTGGCTTCCGTTTCCGGGACCATACTCGCAGTCTGCTCCTGCACGGTGCTGCCGCTGTTCGCCGGCATTTACAAGCGCGGCGCGGGATTGGGCCCGGCCATAGCCTTCCTTTACTCAGGCCCGGCCATAAATGTTCTGGCGATAGCGCTGACGGCGCGCATACTGGGCTTTGAACTGGGCGCGGCCCGCGCCATAGGCGCCGTGGTCTTCAGCGTGGTAATAGGTTTGGCCATGCATTTTATCTTCAGGCATGAAGAGGACGCTAAGGCCGCCGCGCAGGCGGACTTACCGGAGCCCGAGGTCAAACGTCCCCTGTGGCAGACTTCCCTTTACTTCGCCGCTATGGCTGCGGTCCTGGTTTTCGCCAATTGGGCCAAGGCTGAGCCTTCAGACGCCGTTTTCCACGCCATATATAAGGTAAAGTGGCCGCTTACGGCCCTCTCCGCGGCTGCGCTGCAAGTCATGCTGAAGGCCTGGTTCGGCGCCGACGGTAAAAAGCTGGGACTGGCCGCCCTGCCGGCCCTGCTGCTGGCGATATTCATGCCGGACCTGCCGATACTTTCTTTTTCGGCCGGCTTTATCGGCCTTTCCTGGCTGTTGAATTCCTCCGGCGAGGGGGAACTGAAAGATTGGTTCGAGGCCTCCTGGGACTTGTCGAAACAAATCTTCCCTCTTTTAATAGGCGGCGTTTTCGTTTCAGGGTTCCTGTTGGGCCGGCCCGGGCATGAGGGCGTTATCCCTTCCGCCTGGGTCGCCTGGGCGGTGGGCGGAAATTCCTTCGCCGCGAATTTTTTCTCTTCAATAGTGGCGGCTTTCATGTATTTCGCCACGCTTACGGAAATCCCGATACTGCAGGGTCTTATCGGCTCCGGCATGGGCAAAGGCCCGGCGCTGACTTTGCTTCTGGCGGGCCCCGCTCTTTCGCTCCCCAGTATGCTGGTGCTTAAAAGCGTGATGGGCGCGAAGAAAACCGCGGTCTATGTGGCGCTGGTGGTGATAATGTCCACTTTTACGGGAATATTTTACGGAGCATTTTTTTAAGGAGGCAGTATGAAAAAGAAAATACAGATACTCGGGATGGGCTGTCCCAAGTGCAACAAACTCTACGCGGCCGCGGAAGCGGCGGCCAAAGAGCTCGGGATAGAATACGAGATGGAGAAGGTATCCGATATCAACAAAATCACCGATATGGGCGTTATGATGACCCCGGCTCTGGCCATAAACGGCGAGGTGAAGTTCTCGGGCAGGATACCTTCTCCCGAAGACCTTAAGAAAGCGATAATGGAGTCAAAGTAATATAACCGACCGCGGCTTCGGGAAGGGGAAGTCCCCGGCAACGTAACTCAAAATAGAAAAGGTATACAAACATGCAAAACAACTTATCTGACACTTCCGCGCCCAAAGGCGCGGGGAAAATCCTGAAATTCGCGCTCATAGGGTTCGTGGTCCTGAGCGTCGCGGCGGCAGTCTATAAAATAGCCGGAGCCCCGTGCTGTTCGGAAAATAAAGCCGCTGCGGAGAAGGTTGAAGCCGGCTCTTCCTCAACGGAAACCGCCCTGCCTCCGGCGGCCAAATCCGCGGTTAAGGCCCCGGCCGCGGCGGTAAAGAAGGCGGCGGAAACCAAAACCGCGGTAGTTTATTACTTCTATACCAATACGCGCTGTTCTTCCTGCAACCTCATAGAAAACTACACAAGGGAAAGCGTGGAACAGAGCTTCGCCCAGCCTTATAACGGCTGGCGCGTGGAATTCCGGGGCGTGAACGTGGAACTTCGTGAAAACCACCACTTCGTACAGGACTACTGGCTTAACTCCAAATCGGTGGTGGTTCAGAAATTCGAAGGAAAGAAACCGCTGAACTGGGGCGTATTAAAAGACGTCTGGCGGCTGCTGGGAAATAAACCCGAGTTTATGAACTATGTGACGAACGAAACGCGGAAACTCCTGGACGAGAAATGAGCGTGGAATTCTGGGCGGCGGCACTGACGGCCATGTGGACGGGGATTATCACCTCGGTGAGCCCTTGCCCGCTGGCCACCAATATAGTCGCGCTGACCTATATCTCCAGGCATTCGGGCTCCCACAAACTGGCCGTGCTGTTGCACGGTTCGCTTTACGCTCTGGGCCGGGCGTTGGCCTATATTGTTATCGGTTTCCTGCTGGTAAAAAGCCTGTTAAGCGCGCCCTCCTTCTCGTTCTTCATGCAGAAATACGGCAACCAGGCTTTGTCCCCCGTGCTGGTGCTGGCCGGGATGTATATGCTGGGCATGTTCGGCCGGGACTTTGTTGGATTCAATCTTCTTGACCTCTCGAAATTCAAGGCCAAAGGGGGGGCGGTTTCCTCACTAATCATGGGCTTTCTTTTTGCCCTGGCTTTCTGCCCCATCTCGGCGGCGCTGTACTTCGGGGTTATCATCCCGCTCTCGGCAAGCAATTCCGCGCCTTTCTCCCTGCCGCTGTTATATGGCTTAGGCACGGCCCTGCCCGTGATAGGCCTGGCCGTGGCGCTGGACTTCGGCCTGAAAAAGATCTCCGCCGTGACCGGCCTGGCCGGGAAATTCGAAAAACACGCCAAACCCGTAACCGCCTGGGTGTTCATAGCCGCCGGCGTATACCTGGCGCTTAAGTACATTTTCATCCTGTTTTAACCTGAATTCTGCAGTTGAAGCCGGTTTTCATTGGGAAACCGGCGGCAT
>PEXN01000036.1 GCA_002774685.1 Elusimicrobia bacterium CG08_land_8_20_14_0_20_51_18
CGCCGCGGCTGCCACCCCGATAGAGGAGCATTCACGCTCCGCGTATCGGGGCGGCAGGGTTTACATTTAAAACCGGCAGGAACGAGTCGGCGGCCTTAAATGAAAAATATGTCCATAACCTTAAATACACAGCCAATCCGCTTTTTTAACCGGACAGACTACGGCTTATTTTATATAATTAAATTTATGAAATTCATCCTCGCCTTTCTTTCGTTTTTTCTTTTCTCCCGGGCTTTGGCCGCCGATAAGCTTACCCTTATGACCGAAGATTCCTGCAAGATAGCGGCGGCGGAAAATATCGTTTCCACCGCGTCTTATGTCGCGCTGGAAATCCACGGCCTGGGCTCGACAAAAGAGGAATGGGACAAATTCAATTCATACCTTTCCAAAGAAAATATAGGCTGGCTCGCCCTGGACCTACGCGGCCACGGGGAAAGCCGCGAATGCGGAGGAAAACCGGTAAATTACGAGAGCTTCACGCCGGCCGACTGGCCAGGCATAACCAAAGACGTTTCCGCCGGTTACCGCCGGCTTCTGGAAAAATTCCCCCCCTCGAAAATAGTCTTCGCCGGCGCCAGCATAGGCGCCAACGCCTCTCTTATCCGCGGTTCCCGCTCGAAGTCCAGGAAGCTGCTCCTCCTTTCCCCGGGCCTGAATTACGCGGGCCTCGAGACGCGGGACGCGCTGGAGCGGGCCAGGCAGAACGTCCTCATTGTTTCCTCGGAAAACGACGAATACGCCTCGTTCAGCGCGGACGTTTTTAAGACTATCTGCGAAAAAAAGAAATTAAGATGTTCCTTTCTGAGGGCCGGGAAGGGGCACGGCGTTCAGATCTTCGACGGGAAAGAAGCGCCGGACCTGGCGAAGAAAATAACCGACTGGATAAAAAAATAAGTCGCCCGGCCTGATAAAATTTACTTCAGTATCCCCTGCAGGTAATTCAAAAGATAGCCGGTTATTATTATCCCCGAGGCCGTTATCCCGAAAAAGGCCGCTATAAGCTCGAGTTTTATCACCCGTCTTAGCATTACGGCTTCGGGGAGGCTGAGCGCCGAAACGGCCATCATGAAAGATAAAGCTGTGCCGAGCGGTATCCCCTTCTGGAAAAGCACGAAGGCTATGGGCAGTATGGCCGCGCAGTTGCCGTAAAGAGGCGCGCCCACGATAACGGCTATCGGGACCGAAAAGAATCCCGTTTTAGAGATCAGACCGTGGATCTTTTCTTCCGGCACGTAATTGTGTATCAGCGCGCCGATCGCTACCGAGGCCAGCAGCCAGGGCCAGAGTTTTTTTATTATTTCCGAGCTTTCCTTCACCCCGAATTTTATCCTGGAAAGAAAATCCGGGAATTTTTCTTCCGCTTCCGCGTTTTCCCCTCGATCCTTTATGTCTTCCGCTATGTAACGCTCGAGGTTCATTTTGCCCAGGATGAACCCGGAAAAGACGCCGAGCAATATCCCGTTAAACACGTAAAAAAAGGTTATCTTCAGGCCGAACATGCCGGCCATGAGGACCACCAGGTATTCGTTGACCAGCGGAGAAGTGATAAGAAAGGCGAACGAGACCCCCAGCGGGATCCCGGCCTTTATGAAACCTATGAACAGGGGAATGGAAGAGCAGGAGCAGAACGGGGTGACCGCGCCCAGAAGGGAGGCCCAGAAATACGCCGCCAGGCCGCTTTTATTCAAATTCGCCCTTATTTTTTCCCCGGAAACGTAGGATCGGAAAACGCCGATTATGGTTATGAAGGTAAAAAGAAGAAAAAGTATCTTAAGCGAATCATAAACGAAAAAATCGAGAGCGGCGGCGAGTTTCTCTCCCCTTTCCATTTTAAATACGGAATACACCAGCCATTCCGAGAATTTCAGCAACATGAGGAATTGCCGTCCTTGTCCTTTTTGCAGGAACAGCCGTTTTTCCGGGCTTTATCCTTGAGTTTCTCGTCTATTTTCCCGATAATTTTTTTGAAAAAGCCTTTTTTTTCTGCCTGTTTGTTTTCGTTCTTTTCGTCGTTGTTTTTCATAAGGTTCTCCTCTGCCGGGATGTTTTAGCTGTTTTCCGGTTTTTTCCACAAATAATAAACCGCCGGGTACACCAGCAGTTCAAGCGCGAAAGAAGTAAAGAGTCCCCCTATCATGGGAGCCGCTATTCTCTTCATCAGCTCGGAGCCGGTCGCCAGCGACCACATTATCGGGATAAGACCCATGAAGGCGGCTGCGACCGTCATCATTTTGGGCCGGATCCTTTTCACGGCTCCGTGCGTTATCGCTTCTTTTAAATCGCGGTCGGAAAGGGAGCCCGCCTTTTTTCGTCTCATTTCATCGTAGGAAAGGTCGAGGTATAACAACATGAATATTCCCGTTTCGGCGTCCAGCCCGGCCAGCGCTATGATCCCCACCCATACGGCTATCGAAAGGTTGTAGTCCAGAAGGTAGATAAACCAGAAAGCTCCCGTAAGGGAAAATGGCACGGCGCACATTATCAGCGCGGTTTTAAAAAACGACCTCGTATTGGCGTAAAGCAGCAGGAATATCGTGAAAATAGTGAGCGGAACGATAAGCTTCAGTCTTTCCTTTACCCGTATCATGTTTTCATACTGGCCGCTCCAGACAAGCGAATAGCCTTCGGGGATTTTTACGTTTTCAGAAACGTATTTTTTTGCCGAGGCCACGTAGGTCCCGACGTCTATTCCCTCGATGTCCACGTAAACGTAACACGCAAGCGAGCCGTTCTCGTCCCGTATCATCGAGGCGCCGTTGACGGTTTTTATTTCCGCCAGCTGTTCCAGCGGTATCTGGATGTTTTCGGAAACGGTAACGAGAACCCTTTTCAGGCTCTCAATATCGCTTCTCAGGTCCCGGGGATATCTGACGGTCACGGGATATCTTTCCCTTCCTTCCACCGTGGTAGTGAGCTGTTCGGCGCCTACGGTATTGGCTATTATTTCCTGGAATTCCCTTACGCTCAAATTATACCTGGCGAGTTTCAGCCGGTCCGGCTCTATTTCCACGAAATATCCGCCCGCGACCCTTTCGGCGTATACCGAGCGCGTGTTTTTAAAATTTTTGAGTTTTTGTTCTATTTCCAGCGCGGTTTTCTCTATTCCGTAGATATCGTCCCCGAAAACTTTTATCCCCACGGGCGTTCTTATCCCTGTCGAGAGCATATCTATCCTTCCCTTTATCGGCATGGTCCAGGCGTTTGCAAAACCGGGGATTTTAAGCCTGGAATCCATTTCGGAGATAAGTTCCTCGTAGGTTATCCGGTCATACCAGATATGTCTCAGGATTTTCCCCGCAAACCCGGGGAGCAGGCCGGAATACCATCTTTTCTTTTCGCGCCAGTCCTCCTGCGGCTTAAGGACTATAACGGTCTCCATCATGGAAAGCGGCGCCGGATCGGTGGCCGTGTCGGCCCTTCCCGCCTTGCCGTAGACCGTTTCCACTTCCGGGAACGATTTGATGAGGGAGTCCTGTATTTTCAGTATCTTGCGGGCTTCTTCTATGGATATGCCGGGCAGCGTGGTGGGCATGTAAAGAACGGTTCCTTCTTTCAAAGGGGGCATGAATTCTCCCCCGAGTTTCATAAACACCGGGATGGTCGATACCACCGCCAGCGCGGCGAAAATTATCACGGTTTTGGGTTTTCTTAAAACAAAATCGCATACCGGCGAGTAAATCCTGAAAAGGAGCGCGCTTACCGGATGTTTTTCCTCCGGATAATATTTCCCCACCAGCGCGGCGTTGAGGAACGAAGAAAGAAATTTAGGCCTGAGATTAAAATCGTTCATCCTTGAAAAAGCCATTCTTAACGCGGGGTCCAGCGTAAGGGCGAGAAAAGCGGCCATCGTTATCGTAAGGGTTTTCGTCCAGGCCAGGGGTTTGAAGAGTTTACCTTCCTGGTCCGCGAGGGCGAAGATGGGAATAAATGAGACGGCGATTACAAGGAGGGAAAAGAACACCGAAGGGATCACTTCCTGTATAGCCTCCAGTCGCACCTTGTGAAAATCCCCTTTTCTCCCGGAGATTTCCCACAGCTCGAGTTTTTTATAGGCGTTTTCCACCTCCACTATGGCTCCGTCCACGAGCACGCCTACGGAAATGGCTATGCCGGAAAGGGACATTATATTCGAGTTTATTCCGAGGGCGCGCATGATTATAAAGCTCAGGAGCACGGAAACGGGAATCGTGATTATCGCCACGACGGCCGAAGGAATATGCCAGAGGAAAAGAAGTATCACCAGGCTGACTATTATCATCTCTTCCGTCAGTTGTCTTTTCAGGGTCGCTATGGCTTTTTTTATGAGGTCGGACCTGTCGTAAACGGTTATCAGCTCCATGCCTTCCGGAAGGCTTTTCTTTATTTCCTCGAGCCTGTCCTTGACCCGTTCTATCACTTTGAGGGCGTTTTCTTTATGCCTCATCACTATTATTCCGCTCACCGCGTCGCCTTCCCCGTTCAGGTCCCCGGCCCCTCTTCTCAACTGAGGTCCGGTTTTAACTTCGGCCACGTTTTTAAGAAGCACCGGAATGCCGTTGGCGTCTTTTAAGACGGGAATATTCTCTATGTCCGCAACCGATTTAATGTAGCCTTTAACCGTGACCATGTGTTCGAATCCTGAAAATTCCATCAGCCTGGCGCCCGCTTCCCCGTTGGACTCCTTTACCGCTTTGATGATCTTCTGTACGGTTATGCCGTAGGAAAGCAGCTTGCGGGGATTGATGGTTATCTGGTATTCCTTCTGAAACCCGCCCACGGAAGCCACTTCGCTTACCCCCTCGACGCTCTGAAGCCGGTATTTGAGATTCCAGTCCTGATAGCTTCTGAGTTCCGAAGCCGACCGCTTTCCGGAGCGGTCGGCGAGCGCGTATTGGAATATCCAGCCCACACCCGTCGCATCGGGCCCCAATTCCACTTTCGCCTCCTGCGGAAGCTGAGGCGTTATCTTGCTCAGGTATTCCAGCGCCCTGCTTCTGGCCCAGTAGATGTCCGTCCCGTCCTCGAAGATGACGTAAACGAAGGAGTAGCCGTAATCGGAAAAGCCCCTTATCGTTTTGACTTTCGGGGCGCCGAGAAGAGCCGTTATCACCGGGTAGGTAAGCTGGTCCTCTATTATCCGGGGCGCCCTGTCCCACTTGGAATAGATTATCACCTGGGTGTCGGAAAGGTCGGGGATGGCGTCCACCGGAGTGTTTTTAAGCGCCCGGAAAGCGACGACGCCCAGGGCCAGGAAAATCAGCATGACCAGGTATTTGTTTTCCGCCGAAAAGGCTATCGTTCTTTTAAGCATTTTTCCTTCTTATTTCCCTTTGAGCTTCGACTCCGAATCTATCAGGAAGTTGGAGGAAATAACTATTTTTTCTCCCTCTTTGAGCCCGGAAATTACCTCGGTGTAGCCGGCGTCGGAAAGACCCGTTTTCAGGCTTCTTTTTTCAAATCCCCCGTTTTCGTTTACGGCGTAGATGACGGTTTCGTCGCCGGTTTTTACCAGGGAATCCGACGGGATAAGCAGCCTTTTTCCCAGGTTAAGCGAAATTTCAGCTTCGGCGTACATTTCGGGTTTAAGGGCCTCTTTCCTGTTTTTAATTTCGACCCGGGCTTTTATGGTTCTCGTCTCCGCGGAAATTATCCTGTCTATGGATTTGACCAAACCGTAAAACATTTCTCCGGGGTACGCCTGCACCCTGACCAGAGCCTCCCCGCCCGGTTTGAGATAGGGAAGATATTCTTCGTAAAAATAAAAATATCCCCAGACCGTTTCCCCGCTGAGAAGAAGATTGGCGTAATCGCTTTTTTCTATTCCCGCTATTTCTTCTTCGGAAAGCCCCATCTGCCTGAGCCTGAGCCCGGAAGAATCCGCTATTTTCCCCATCCTGTCCCTTTCGTCGGAAAAAGCCGGGTCGGAGGAAATCGAATTAAAAGTTCTGAGATTTTGTCTGTGTTCGTTTATTGCGTTGTAAAGAGCCGGGTCGTAGGCGATTTTCCCGGAAGCCCTGATCTTCAGGATAAAATCCTTTTTCCCGGCGTAACCGGTTTTGACTCCTATAAGCTCCCTCGTTTCCCCGGAGATTTCGATCCCCTTTTTTGTTTTTTCGTCCCCGTCCCCGTAAACGGGAATATAATCCATGCCCATCTCGTCTTTCGCCGGCGTCCGCGAAATCATTTCCGGATTCATGGGATTTCTGTAAAACTTTATTCTGCCGGAAGGGGCAGGGACCGTCTCCCCGGTCTTTTGGCCGCCGCCGGATTCTTTTTTTACCAGGTCCATATGGCATATGGGACATTCGCCCGGTTTTAAAGAGGTATAATCGGGATGCATCGGACAATAGTAAACTTCCGCCGCCGTCGCGGCGGCTTCTGTCCTTTCCCTTTTAAGATAAAGGAAGACCCCTGCGCCAACGACGGCAAAGGCCATGAAAATCAGGATTATTTTATTCTTCATATATGTCTCCGGTGGCTCTTTTTAAAGCGGCTTTCGACTTGTGGTAATCCGCCAGGCGCTCGTAATAGCTCAGGCGCGCGTCGAGATAGGTCTTTGCCGAATCCAGTACGTCTATTACGCCCGCCTGGCCCGTCTGATAATAACTCAGGGAATTCTCCACGCTTTCTTCCGATTGCGGCAGGATTATTTCTTTGTAAAGTCTGGCGGATTCGTAGGCGGATTTCAGGTCGATAAAACTTTCCTTTAGAGCGTAAGAATTGGAAAAAACCGAGTAATTGTATCTTTCCCGGGCGGCTTCTTTAAGGCTTTTAACCTCGTCAATGAAGGCTTTGTTCTTATTGAAGAACAGGGGCAGGGTTATCCCCAGAACTATGTCGTAGGTCCCGTTCATTTCCGAATAAAAGCGTTTTCTGTAGCCGAGCATAAAATCGGGATAACGGGAATATCCGGCGGATTTGAGTTCGAGTTCGCTTTTTTCGAGATTCGCCGCTTCCAGGCGGATTTCGGGATTGTTTTTCAGGAGGGAGGAATTCAATTCTTCAAAATCGGACGCCGGACTCAGTTCCTCCGTCACCTCCGGCTCCGGCGGCGCGCCTTCGTCCCCCGTGAAAGAGTTTAAAAGCTCGCCGGTTTTCTCCTTCCTGTACTTCGCTATGCCGAGCAGGTTTTTCATTTTGGAGTATTCGATGTTGATTTTCAGCGCGTCCGGCGCCTTTATGCCTCCCGTGGCGTAGTTGGCCTCGGAAATTTTTGAAATATTGTCGAGAAGAGAGAGCATCTCCGCGTAGATTTTTTCGTGTTGCGCGGCCAGCGAATAATCGTAGAAAGCGTTTTTAGCCTTTGTCAGGATCTCGTTCTTTACGGAAATATAGAGAAATCCGTAATAATCCGAATTTTTCCCGGCCGTTTTCCTGGAGCTGGAAAGTTTTAGGGGATTAGGGAGTTCCTGCTTTATGTAAAAGCTTCTTTCTTCCGAGCCGCCTACGTTCATCTTTTCGAATTCGAGCGAGGGATCGGGCGGGAGAGAGGATTGGCTGATTTTAGCGGTTTGGGCCTCGTAAAATCTTTTGGCCGAATTTATCTCCGGATTTTCCCGCTCCACTTTTTTGATAAAATCGCCCAGCTCCAGAAAGCCGGAGGAATAGAGGTTCGCGCCGTTCATTACGGCGGATAAAAATATAAAAACAGTTTTATTCACAATCCTGCCCCCTCGTGTATTCTACTCTTTTTCCGCCCGTTTTCACGATTAAAATATACTCCTGTAGAGTATGCCGCCTTATTTTCATATTATAGCAGAAAAAATAATCATTGACGAGGTATACCCCCCCGTAGTATAATCTGAGTATGCTTAACGACGAAGCCGTGAAAAAAATAAAACCCAGGCTCAGGCGCATAGAAGGCCAGATACGGGGCGTCATCAAAATGGCGGAGAAAAAGGAATACTGTCTGGACATTTTTCAGCAGATCTCGGCCATAGAGGGCGCCCTTAAGGGCGTAAATCTCATGATACTCGAAAACCACCTGAACACCTGCGTCAGGCGCGCCATGACCGGAGGCGGGGAAGAAGCCGTGAGAAGCAAGATAAAAGAGCTCATAGAGATCTATAAAAAGTTCTAACCGGCCGGAAAGCGTGAAAGTCTGGAAGCAAAAAAGTCCGGATCGGGGCTCCGGGGCGCGACAAATGAAAGAAATAATTCTTAAGGTAAAAGGAATACGCTGCGAAGGCTGTGAAAAGGCGCTGAAAGACGCTTTTTCCCCCGTCGCCGGAGTGATAAGCGTTGAGCCTTCCCGCCTTACCGGCGAAATAAAAATAACCTATGACGAAGCCAAGGTTAACTCGGATTTGATAGAAAAAACTATCAGAAAAACAGGAAGAGAGGTGATAAAATAATGAAGAAAACAATAGGAATAGCTGCAACTCTGGCGATTCTGATCTGCGGTTATGCCTGGGTCAATAGCCAAAACTCTCCGCAGGTAACGAAACCGGCGGTTGATTATACTTCCCTTGGTAACAAGTTGATCTGTCCGGTAATGAGGGAGGAGTTTAACGTAAACAAGGAAACGCCCAAGGCGGAATACAAGGGAAAAGTTTATTTTTTCTGCTGCCCCGCCTGCGTGGAAAAGTTCAATAAAGAACCGGAAAAGTATCTGAGCGCCGCCGCGCCGGCGAAAGACGCGAAAATGCGCGCGGACTGCAAATGCGGCGAAGGGATGAAAGCCGGAAAGCATAAGTGCGGAGATTGCGCGGGGAAGTCTGACAAAGCCGGGCATAAGGATTGTCCGATGATGGATATGAATAGCGACGTAAAAGAAGCGCCCGCTAAAAAGAACTGAAGACTATAGTCTTGTAAATTGCCGTAAAGCGCCCCGTGAAAACGGGGCGCTTCTTATTTAAGAAAAGGTGTCTTTTGCATGTTACACTGTCTGACTTGAGTTCTGCAACTTGTATTGCTTTCACGCTGATTTTACTTGTGACCTGAGACCTGAGACTTGTGACACCTGAAAGCCCGCTTGAGGTCTTCCAGCAGGTCCGTTTTGTTCTCTATCCCTACGGACAGTCTTACAAGGCCGGGATTTATCCCCCTTTTCAGCCTTTCCTTTTCGGAAAGAGAGGCGTGTGTCTGCACCGGCGGATAGCAGGCCAGGGATTCCACTCCGCCCAGACTGTCGGCCAGCGAAAAGATCCTGAGCCTTCTGGTGAATTCATAAGCCGCCTTGTAGCCGCCCCTTATCTCGAAGCTTACCATGCCGCCGAAGCCGCGCATCTGTTTTTTCGCGGTTTCATGGCCCGGATGTTCGGGGAGTCCGGGGAAAAAAACTTTCAGCGCTTCCGGCCTTTCCCGCAGGAACCAGGCTATGGCGAAAGCGTTCTCTTCGTGCCTTTTCATCCTTACGGCCAGGGTTTTTATCCCTCTCAGCGTCAGCCAGGCGTCCCAGGGGCCGGGTATGGCGCCGCAGGCGTTCTGGTAGAACTTTATCCTCTTTCCCAGCTCTTCGTTCGAGGTCACGACCAGTCCGCCGACCACGTCGCTGTGCCCGCCCAGGTATTTGGTGGAGCTGTGGACGACTATGTCGGCGCCCAGGGCCAGGGGATTCTGGAAATAGGGGGTCGCGAAGGTATTGTCGGCGGCCAGCAGGATCTTTTTCTTTTTGCAGATCTCCGCTATCGCGGCCAGGTCGCAGACGCTCAGCAGGGGATTGGCCGGGCTTTCCAGCCAGACCAGCTTTACGTTCTTCTTCAGCTTTTTTTTGAGGTTTTCCGGGTTCTTCAGGTCGGCGTAAAGCGCTTCAACCCCGGTTTTTTTGACGACTTTTTCCAGCAGGCGGTAAGTGCCGCCGTAAATGTCCTCGCCGGCTATCACGGCGTCGCCGGGTTCGAGAAGGTTGAGGACGGCCGTTTCCGCAGCCATGCCCGAGGCGAAAGCGAAACCGTATTTCCCGCCCTCCAGCGCGGCCGCGCAATCTTCGAGAGCTTTCCTCGTGGGGTTCCCGCTCCTGGAATATTCCCAGCCCCGGTCCCTGCCTATGGCGTCCTGCTTGAAAGTGGAAGTCTGATAGACGGGAACGTTCACCGAGCCGGTGGCTTCGTCCGGTTCCTGCCCCGCGTGTATGAGCTTGGTTTCAAATTTCATAAAAACCTCCGCGCCCCGCGAGGGGACGACAGGATTATCTTATTATTTTTTGAGGAAGTTATAAACACATCTGTCCGGTTAAAGCTAGGTGGATAAAAAACATTT
>PEXN01000043.1 GCA_002774685.1 Elusimicrobia bacterium CG08_land_8_20_14_0_20_51_18
GCCCTGCCTTTGACTCTTTTCACTGTCGCCTCTTTTTCGGACCTGCAATTGGGCCTGCGTTATATCCTGCCGGTATATCCTTTGCTTTTCGTGCTGGCCGGGAAGGTCGTTTCGGGGTTTAAGGACAGACTGCGCCTGCCGTTTTTGGCGCTCGGAGGCTGGTATCTCTTTTCCTCTTTTTCGGCGCATCCTCATTACCTGGCCTATTTCAACGAACCCGCCGGCGGCCCGTCTCGCGGTTACGAGCGCCTGGTCGATTCGAACCTGGACTGGGGGCAGGACCTTAAAGGGCTTAAAAAATACGTCGGAGAAAACTCGGTTTCAGAGGTGGTCCTTTCTTATTACGGGACTTCCGTGCCGGAATACTTGGGCTGGGAGTTTCAGGACCTTTTTTCTTTCGGTATCTGGGGCGAGAAGAAACACGTAAATTCGGCGAAACCTTCCAAAGAAATCCTTGCCATAAGCGCCACCAATCTCCAGGGACTTTATCTTTCCAAAATAGGGACCAACGTTTTTTTCTGGCTCAAGGAGAAAAGACCGGCCGCGGTTATAGGTCACAGCATCTTCGTTTACGATATAACGGAAGACGCCGAAGCGCATGAATACCTGGCCAATGTTTATTTCATTTCCGGTCAGGGCGATAAAGCGGCCAGGGAATGCCGCCGGGCCCTGGCCATAAATCCGGGTTCCGTTATTTCCCGTTTCCTCCTGGCCATGCTTGAGTCGGAGCCGGGCGCTTCTTCCCGGCTTAAAGCGGCCGGGCGCGTCCTCCAAAACGAGGAGGAACTGAACTCCGTCACGGGTTCCCTGGAAAAATTCATAAAAAACGCTTATGCCCGGAAAGTCTATTCCGACGCTTTTCTCCGGTTGGGGCTCCTTTCTTTAAACTCCGGTCTCCTGGAAAACTCGGAAAAGGCGCTTAAGCTCTCTCTCGGCATAGACAGGACCGGCCTTTACGCCTATATGAACCTGGGCGCGCTTTACATAAGGAAAAAAGACTACGGCTCGGCGCTGGGCGTTCTTTCCGAAGCCGAAAAGCTGGCCCCCGCCGATCCCGGTATCGCTTATAATAAGGGTCTGGCTTTCTATTATCTCGGCGATTACGCCAATGCCGAAATACACCTCGGTAAGTCCATGGCCGCAAAACCTACGGCTGAAACCAGGGATCTTCTGCAGCTGGTCAGGCGCGCCGCCGGGAGGCCCCGGTAGCCCGCCGCCTAACTTGTTTGATAATCCGGCAATATTTAATAAAATATAGGTCTATGAAAAATATAGTCATAGTGGAGTCTCCCACAAAACAGAAAACGATTTCAAAATTCCTGGACGCCACCTTCGTGGTTAAAAGCTCTTTCGGCCATATCAGGGACCTGCCTTCGAGCGATCTGGGCGTGGACCCCAAGAACGATTTCAAGCCCAAGTACGTGATAATAGAGCGGGGCAAGAAGATAATAGCCGAACTGGAAAAGCTCTCGAAAGGCGCCTCCTGCATCTATCTGGCCACCGACCCCGACCGCGAGGGAGAGGCCATTTCCTGGCACCTTATGGAGGCCATGCCCGATTTCGACAGGAAAAAATTCAAAAGGATAACCTTCCACGAGATAACCAAGAGCGCCATTACCCAGGCGGTAAAAAACCCGAGGGACATAGATTTTAACCTGGTGAACGCCCAGCAGGCGAGGCGCGTGCTCGACAGGCTGGTAGGCTACACCCTTTCGCCCCTTTTGTGGGACAAGATAAGAAAAGGTCTTTCCGCCGGGCGCGTGCAGTCGGTGGCGGTGCGGCTCATCTCGGAAAGGGCAAAGGAGATAAAAGATTTCAATTCCGCCGATTATTACACTCTGGACGGGGTTTTCGAGAAAGGAGAAGAAGGGCGTTTCGACGCCAAGCTGGTCAAATGGGAAGGCAAGAACATAGAAGAAACGATTACTCTCAACCTTTTCGCCGAGGACTACAAGTACAAAACCTCGGTTTTCAAGACCATGGAAGACACCGTGAAGATAGTGACTTCCCTGAAAGACGAAAAATTTACCGTGGTGAAGATAGAAAAGAAGACGGTGACGCAGAAACCCAAGCCGCCCTTCATCACCAGCACGCTGCAGCAGGACGCCTATAACAAGCTGGGTTTCACTCCCGAAAGGACCATGAAGACGGCCCAGAGCCTGTATGAAGGCGTCAACATAAAAGAGGAAACCTCCGGTCTCATAACCTATATGAGAACTGATTCCTTCAACGTTTCCGAGGACGTGCAGAAGCAGGCCGTGGAATACATAAAGAAAAGCTACGGCGGCGATTATTGTCCCCCGACGCCCCCCGTTTACCTGAAAAAGGTCAAAGGCGCCCAGGAAGCCCACGAAGCCATCCACCCCACCGACGTTTTTAAGAACCCGGAAGAGATAAAGGATTTCCTCTCGGCGGACCAGTACAAGCTTTACAGCCTCATCTGGAAAAGGTTCATGGCCAGCCAGATGGAAGCGGCGATCTTCGATTCCATGAGCATAGAAATGACGGACGGGCAGAAAAAGAGCCTTTTCAGGACCAGCGGCAGGACCCTTAAGTTCGAGGGCTATCTCAAGGTCTATATGGACAAGGAAAAAGAGGAGGACGAGGAAGAAGAGGACGAAAAGACCCTTCCCGTTCTCAACGAGGGAGACGAGCTTACGTTGAGGGATATGAACGTAAAGCCGCATACGACCACCCCGCCGCCCTATTACAACGAGGCCAGTCTGATAAAAACGCTGGAGAAACACGGCATAGGCAGGCCTTCCACCTACGCTTCCATAATTTACACCATAATAGAGAGAGGCTACGTAAACAGGGAAAAGGACAAGAAGCTCACCATAACCGAACTGGGCACGCTGGTGACGGACAGGCTGAAGGAGTACTTCTCCGAAATAATGAGCCTTTCCTATACGGCGCAGATAGAGGATAAGTTGGACGATATAGCCGAGGGCACGATGGAATGGGTGAAGGTCATAAGAGAGTTTTACGCGGGTTTTTTCAAAGACATGGAAATGGCCGAAAAAGAGATGAAGAGCGAAAAAGTGGCAGTGAAAACCAAGGAAAAATGCCCCCTTTGCCTCAGCCCCATGATAATGAGGGAAAGCCGTTACGGCAAGTATCTCTCCTGCTCCAGATTCCCCAAATGCAAGGGGAAGGTCTCCCTGGACAAGGACGGCAACAAGGTAGAAAGATTCCAGGCCGTAAAGTCGGAAAAGAAATGTTCCAAATGCCAGAAAGGGACCATGCTGCTCAGAAAAGGGCCGAGAGGATTTTTCCTCGGCTGTTCCACTTTCCCGAAATGCAGGAACATAGAAAGTATTACCGACGAAGAAGCGCAGAAACTGATAGAAGGAAATAAGAAGTAATCAGTAATGAGTAATCGGTAATTGGTAATCAGGGTAAGGAGCCCCTTAAACGCTTGTTCGTTTTTGCCGGTCGCTAATTACTCGTTACTGTTTACTAATTACTAATTACTAATTACTAATTACTAATTACTAATTGCTACCCCGACATGGAACTCCTGATAGAAAAATTCCTCCTGTATCTCAGAGCCAGGTTCAATTTCTCCAAGAACACCATAAAAGCCTATAATTTCGATCTCCGGGAATTCCGGGATTTTTGCGCCGTCAACAAAGTGGAAAAAATAGAAAAAGCCGATAAATTCCTCATAAGGGCTTTTATGGCTCACCTCTCCGAAAAGAAGCTCAAAAGGAATTCCCTTATCAGGAAAGTTTCGGCGGTGAGGTCTTTTTTCAAGTATCTGCTGGAAAACGACATTCTTAAAAACAATCCCTTCGAATTGGTGAACGTCCCTAAAAAGGAAAAGCGCCTGCCCAGGTTCCTTACCGAGGAGGAAATAGCCAAGCTTACCGAGGACAATGAACCGCTCGAGGTCCTTTCCAAAAATATCGGCTACAAATTCGCTTTCAGGGATTTCGCCCTGCTCGAGCTCATCTATTCCAGCGGCCTCCGCAGGAGCGAGGCTTCCTGGCTCAATATAGGGGACCTGGATTTCTTTTCCGGCTTCGTCAGGGTGCTGGGCAAGGGCTCCAAAGAAAGGACGGTGCCGGTCGGGGAGCACGCCCTGGCCGCCCTCAAGAAATACCTCGAGACCAGAAAGGAGAAAAGCGCGGCCTCGCCGCTTTTTTTAAATCACCGCGGCGCCCGCCTCAGCGACGCGGCCGTAGCCTTGATACTGAAAAGGATGGCCAAGAGGGCGCGTTTCGCCCGGGAAATAAACCCGCACGCCCTGAGACATTCTTTCGCGACGCATCTGCTGAACAACGGCTGCGACCTGCGGGCGCTGCAGGAAATGCTGGGCCACAAGAACCTGTCCACCACCCAGATCTACACCCACGTTTCCATAGACAGGCTGAAGGAAGTTTACCAGAAAACCCATCCGAGAGCGGGGAACAAATGAAAAAAATACTTCTATGCGCGCTGTTTCTCTGCCCTCAGCCGCTTTCTGCCGGGGGGATGGAAAAACTGGTTGAAAAACATTACGAAGCTCCGGGCCTCAAACCGGCCCTCTGGGGCCTCGATATCCGCTATTCGCAAGGGGAAAAGATCTATTCCCTGAACGCGGACAAGAATCTTACGCCGGCCAGTATACTGAAGCTTTTCGTCACGGCCGCAGCTTTGGAAATAATGGGCCCCGAATACAGGTTCGAAACCGGGCTTTACGCCGGCGGGGAAATAAGGAGGGGCGTTCTTTACGGCGACCTGATAATAAAAGGCTGGGGCGATATGACCCTCGGTAGCGGCAATTTCGGTTCTTCACCGGAAAAAGTCTACGGGGAGTGGCTGGCTGTTTTGAAGGCGAAGGGAATAAAGGAGATAAAGGGTTCGGTAAAGGCGGACGACACCCTTTTCAGCGACTATCAGCCCGGTTCCTGGGCCTGGCAGGATATAGCCAATTATTACGCGGCCAGGACGGGGGCTCTCAGCATCAACGACAACCTTTACAGGATCTTTTTAAGGCCGGGAAAGAAAGAAGGGGAAAAGACGGAATTCCTGCGTTTCGAGCCCGAAATGCCCCTTGAAATAGAAAATCTCGTGGTTACCGGCCCGGAAAAAAGCGGGGACAATTCCTATATCTACGGCCTGCCCTGGTACGGCAAAATAACGGTTAAAGGCTCCGTACAGAAACAGGACAAGGAATTCCCCGTTAAAGGGGCCATCGGCGACGGGGCTCTTTACTGCGCCGAAGCGTTCGCGAAATATCTTTCCGTTTCCGGCGTAAAAACCGGCGCCCCGGCCGCAAGGATAAAGGGAAAGCAGGATTACCAAAAACTCGTCCCGCTCCATTCCGGGTTTTCGCCCGAACTCAGGGAAATAATAAACGTCACCAACAAGAAGAGTTTCAATTTTTACGCGGAAAGCCTTTTAAAGATGCTGCCTTTCAGGGGGACCGGCTCGGCGGGCGAAAGCGAAGGTTTTTCGGAACTGATGGGCTTTCTTAAAAAATGCGGCATAGAAACGGGAGATCTGTGGCTTGAGGACGCGAGCGGCCTGGCCAGGACCAATTCCGTGAAGGCTTCCGATTTTACCAAATTGCTGAATTTCATGGCCGGCAGGCCCTTTTTCCCGCTCTTTTACGAATCCATGGCTTATCCGGGCGATCCCGGGGCCGGCGGGCATATCAAAAAAATGGGGCTCGGCAGGAATTTCGAAAAAAGCATAAGGATAAAATCCGGCTCGCTTAAAAAAGTCAGGTCCTATTCCGGCTACCTGAGGACCAAAAAAGGGCGGCTTATTTCCTTTTCCTCTATAATTAACAATTATTCGATAAATCCGGCGGAACTGGACTCCATTCACGAGGAGATATTTTCTTTCCTCTACGAGAATTACTGACCTATGGGCCGCCCCTTGTCCCATAAAAAGGGATTGTTTCGTTACGCTCTCCAGACGGCCTGACGGAGGGGAAAAATCCGTATTGAAAAGGGGATGAAATTTTCCTATAATTAGTTTAGAGAGCTTAATGAGGGGAATATGGCGAAAATAATGGTAGTGGACGACGATCCGGAGATTTCAAGCCTCGTTGAATACACGCTTGAAAGTCTCGGTCATAAGATGAAAGTCTGCGATAACGGCAGGGACGTTATCGATGCCTTGAGGGAATTCAAGCCGGATCTGCTCGTTCTCGACGTCATGCTCCCGGGCGTGGACGGTTATTCCCTGGCCACCAAGATAACTGAAGAGGCGGAATTCGCCAATATGCCCATAATAGTGCTCTCGGCTCTCGAGCCTTCGAGAACCATGTTTACCAAGTTTACCCAGGTAAGCGCCTTTCTTACCAAGCCCTTCAATACCGATGATCTGGTAGAATCGGTGAAGAACGCCCTCGCCGCCAAGCCTCAATAAGCGGGGAATCCCGTAAAATGATCCCGGAATCCCCGAGTTTGAGAATTTCCGAAAAGTGGACCCCTTTGCTTTTGCTCGGCGTTTCCGCCATGTTCCTTTCCGAAGCCCTTATCTGGAACGTAGCCAATTTTTCCCTGGTACTTGCCAAAGGTCCCGTCAGAGCCCTTCTCTCTCTCCTGCTCGGTACGGCCATGTACGTTGCCATGCTAGTCGTTATGACGGACGTCGTTCACCGCTTTAAGGTGCGCGATCTCACGGGTCTGGTTTTGCTCGGTTCGATTTACGGCCTGCTGTTGGAGGGGATATTCCCGGGGACCATATTTTTCCCTGCCGGTCTGGGTTTCAATTTTTTCGGGATATGGACGACCAATCTCCTGTTCCCGGCTCTCTCCTGGCACGCGTTGATAGATTTCTCTTTCGCTTTATGGATCTTCAGGGTTTTGCTGAAAGGGGGACTGCGGCTTTCCGAAAAGGGGTTTTCCCTGAAAGAAGCGAAATGGCTGGGCCTTTTCTGTTTTTACTGGTTCATCTGGACCTGCGCGAAATGGCTTACCGCGAGGATGCCGGGCGGCATCCCTCCCGGTCTTCAGTTTTTTATACTTCTGTATCCCGCCGCCGTCATAGGACTCCTCGCCATGATAGTTCTGAAGATGAAGTCGGCTTCGGCTCCGGAAAAGATACTGACCTGGCGCAGCGGCCCTCTTTTCTGGGGCTTTATACTTTTTTTCGCCGTTCTGAAATTCTTTTCTTTACCTAATAATCCGGCTTTCTTCTTCCTTCTTTTCCTGATAGCGGCTTATTTCCTTCTTTTCCTGGCTTACGCGAAGTGGGGCAGGGGAAGCGTCCCGGAAAATTCTATTTACGGCGAGGCTTTCCCGGTAACCGGGGATTTCAGCGCCGTTAAATATTTAAAGATAGTCCTTTTTATCCTTTTTGCTTACGCCCTCTTCAAGTTCCTCGCCCTTTCCCCGGCTTTTTTCAAGCTTTCCAGGCTGGCCGCGGTCCTTCTCGCCGCCTCTATGGCGTTATTCGCCGCCGTTTTCCCGTTCCTGGCGGTTTACAGGACGCTGAGAGGATTTCTTTCGAAACGACAGGTAATGGATAGAGGACTGGAGGATAGGCAAAAGTAGACGCATGGATGTATGGCAGAATAGATGTATAGAGGTTCCATAAGGAATTCCTCCTTCCACGCGGCCATGCATCTACGCATCCACACATCTGATATTTTAATCCTCTATTATCGGCATCAACTCTTTCATTATCGAGTATCTGGTCGCCTTATTATACGGGCAGGCTTCCTGGCAGACGTCGCAGCCGTAAATCCAGCCGCGGGAATTTTTCAGGATCTCCGGCGGCATGGCTCCGGCTTTGGACGCGGTGGTCCAGTAGGAAAGGCATTTAAGCGGGGCCAGCCCTTTTACCGAAAGGGCGCCGGTCGGGCAGGCTTCGACGCATTTGTCGCAGCCGCGGCAGGGGTCGCCTTGCGCCGGAAAGTCGCGGAGCCCCGCATCCAGATTCAACGCTATTCCGCCTATGAAAAAGTAGGAGCCCAGCTCCCCGTTCAGCAAAAGGGTGTTTTTGCCGATAGTCCCCAGGCCGGCCAGCCTCGCCAGTTCTTTTTCCAGGACCGGCGAAGTATCGGCGAAGATATTCCCTTCGGCGCCTTCGAATTCCTTTTTTATCTCCCCTAGTATTTTTCCCAGATTCGCCCGGAGTATCTCGTGGTAATCCCCGGAGAGGGCGTATCTGGAGATCTTCGGATTTTCGGGTAAAGGACCGGTTTTAAGAAAAGGCGGTATTTTTCTGCCGGTTCTTTTCAGATGGCCGGCGGGATCTTTAATGCCGGCGGACAGTTTCCCGTAATCCAGGCTTTTATGCCAGTACTGATAAAGGCAGATCAGTATGGAACGGGTTTCAGGATACCAGGATTTAACGTTTTTTCTGGTTTCGCTCCTGTTTTTAAGATAGGCGAGGCCGGGGGGGTAGTCTGAAACCGATCTTTCAAAAAGGGAAAGGTCTATTTCGGAGGCGGGTATTATTCCGCAGTCTGAAACGCCGTTACTGAAGGCCGTTCTTCTCAGTCTTTCAAAGGGGGAACCGTTCTTTATATCCCGCACTGGCATATTTTGAATTTTTCCCAGAAAACCTTGAAAAATTTTTTAAGGAAATCTTCCCGTTCCGTTTCTTTTTTCAGTATCTTTTTCATCGAAACGGCTTCCGGGAGCTCTTTGGGGAGTTCATTGTTCGTGTTTATGCCTATCCCGAACAGGAGATATTTTCCGTTCCCGCCGGCAGGAACGGCCTCTCCGGCGCCGACGGCTGGAACCACGTCTATCAGTATGCCCGCTATTTTATAGTATTTCTCGTTGTGCTTGGCGTAAACGTCGTTCGGGGGTTTTATCCTGGAAATTATGCCGTATTCCGCGAGGGTTTCCTTGACGGCTTCCGAGGTTTTCAGGCTCAGGTCCGGCAAATTGGAGTCGGGAATCGGGCATTTGGTTACAAGCGTAAAATAGAGCCCTCCGGGATTGGAGGACCACTCCGCTCCCCTCTGGCCGCGGCCGTTCGTCTGCTCTCCGGCTATGATGAGGATATTGCCGGCCGGGTTTTCCTTTATAACTTCCCTGGCCATATTCTGGGTGGAATCGGTCTTCTCTATGTCTATTATCCTGTTAACGTAGTCGAGTTTCATCTGGGCTCCTTAACTTTTTGTTTTTTAAAAAGAAAATCCGTAGCCTATGGTGAAAAAAAGTTCCAGCCCGCCGAGCTCCGCTTCCAGATATTTCTCGTTCGCGGCCAGGGCTTCGCCCTCTTTTTTGTAGTCCAGCGAAGAGCCGTTCCTTATTATGACGGAATAGTCGCCTTCCGGGAGCCGCTTCCGTAAAGTTTGGCCGTAAATTTGTTTTCCCCGAAGAAAAACAGTTTTTTCGCCCCGAGCCTGAATATGAAATTCCCCGGCGTAAACTCCAGGGCGGCCCTTGCGTGCGCCCCGATGGTTTCTCCCTCGAAATTTTCGTGGTTTATGTATATTCCGGAAAGGGGGACGGGGTCGGTCAGCATATAACTTAAAAAATCGGCTCCGGCGGACAGGAAAAAGAAAAAAAGCCGCCCCAGCCTCCTGCCGCAGCCGAGGTCCAGATATTTCAGCCCGGCTTCCACGTTTACCTGATTCCCGCTTTGCGTGTATTCCTCGTCGCCCAGTTCCATTATCCCCGCGGAGAACGCCGGCTCCCAGCCGCTTTTGGTTTTTCTTTTGTAAAAAAGCTCCAGACTGCCGTTCAGGGAGTTTTCGTAATATTTCGCGCCGGTATTGTGGTTTTTGAGGGTTTCGAAGTCCTCGAAATCGGAACTGTATCCGCCGGGCCCGGCCAAAAAGCCGATAAAATTCTTTTTGCCGGTTGTTTCCCGGTACGGTTTTTCTTTTCCCGTTGGTTCAGGCTTTTTCGCGCTTTCCCCGGTTTTTTCCGTTTTTGCCGTCCGCGTTTCCTTTCCGGCGGGAAGACCTTTTTCATAGTATCGCTCCAAAACGGTTTTCCCGTTTCCGGTGAGAATAATTTTCAACCGGAGGGCGGTCTTGCCGCTTTCGGCCAGTATCAGCGCCGGCAGGTCCAGCGTAAAATCCAGTTGTTCGAACGTTTCCGGCGGGACTTCCCCGTAAGAGGGGATTTCCGGCAGGTTATCCGAAACCGTTTCCAGGCCCAGGCGGCCCAGGGCTTTTTTAAACTCTTCTTCCGCTTCCCGTTCCCCGTCTTTCCCGCCGGGGAAAACCAGGGCGGTTCTGCCTATGCCGGACTTTTTAAGGATTTTGGCCGCGTCCGCCGCGGCCTTGTCGTATTGCGAAGCGGAGATATTTGAGGCCAAGAGCGCCATAAGCGCGGCTAAAAACGCCTTTTTGAACATATTTTTATAATATGATTTTGAACCCTTGTTGTCAATCGCTTCCGCGCGTCTCCGTTTCCGGACGACCGCATCAAAATGAAGCCTGGCTTTTGCCGCATTGAAAATAGGTTCTATATTTTCTACTATTTTAAGAATGAAGAATCCCGGCCGCAGGAAAATTTTCGCGTTTTCGGCTCTTCCGCTTTTTCTGGTTTTTTTCGCGCCTTTTTCCCCGGCCAAAGAGGATGCCGTTTTGAAAGAAGTCAGGGCCGCCGTTTTAAATCCCGCGTCTTCGGCTTCGGATACCGTCCTTAAATATTCGGAATTCTCCGGCAAGGCGGCGGATCCGGCCGTGACCGGCGAATACGCCTATATACTCGGCTATTACGGCCTCGCGGAAGAAGCGCTTTACCATATAGACCGGGCGCTTATAGCCGGGCCTTACGACTGCCGGGTCCGTTTTTACCTGTCGGGATTGCTTTCGGCTTTCGGCGTGCCCGCCGGCGCGGAAATTTCCGGATGTTTACCGGACTGGCTGAAAGAACCGCTTAAACTGCCCGCGCTAAAGATAAAGCCCGGCCTCGCGGGGCCGGAGGAGCTTTTCGACCGGGCGGGGCTCCTTATGGCGCAGAAACGTTACGCGGAGGCGGCCGTTCTTTTCGCCGCCAACTGCGGCAAAGAAGCGGATAACCGGCGCTGTTACGGCGGGTACGCCATCGCTCTGGAGAAACTCGGCGCTTATAAGGCGGCGGCCGCGGCCGTAGAAAAGGATATTTCCCTGAGCTCCGGCGAGGAGCATAAAAAGCCGGCCGAAACTTATAAAGAGGAACTGCTCGCCAGACCCTCGCCCGTTTACGGCGAAGGCTCGCCGAAAAAAAGGCTGAAAGGCCGTTATCTGGCTTATCTTGGCGGTTCCGTAACCCATTTCGGCTCTTCGACTTTGTATAACCTGAATTCCCGGGCCGGGAAATTCATAACGGAAAAGCTGGACGTTTCTGCGGATTTCGGCTGGTCGGGCGGGAACGAAGACCCGGATTACAACGGTTTTACGCTGGGTCTTACCGCGCGGGGGAACGCCTCGTTAGGTCATAGCGCTTTCAGCGTCACGCTGGCCGGAAAGGCCGAAAGGATACCGGCCCCGGAGGACAATTTCAGTTTTATAATTTCCCCGGGCCTGTCCTATTTTACCGGAGGCGGTTCCGTGGACGTTTACCTGGACCTGCCCCTGAGCGGGGCTTATGAAGGCTCGCCCGTCGTTGCGGCGGGGTACACGGTGTACTTTTAAAGCGGAATGAGCGAGGCAAGCGGAAAAGTCAAAAAGGCGAAAGTGAAAAGAGAAAAATGAACAAGCGTAAAATTTTCAGGGCGATTCTGGCCGGAATATTCTTTTTCCCGGCCCTTTCTTATTCTTCGGATATTATTTCCAAACCCGCGCCGGAAAACTGGCTGGAGATGAAAAAAGCGGAAAAGATTTCGGAGCTGGAAAAGAATTACGCGGCGGAAGCCTCTTCCGGGGCCCGGATAATCCGGATCTCCGGCGGGCATTACGGCGAGCTGTGGAAATTGTCCGGCGGGAAAGCGGCGGCGCTCGAAACCTGGTCGCTGGCGGAAATAAATCCCGTTTCCGGGGCCGCCCGCGCGGGTAAATGGTTCGCCTCTTTCGGCGTCCGGCGCATGGGCGGCGATTACCCCAATAACGGACTGAACCTGCGTCTCGGGACCATGCTGTATAAAAACAAATACGACCTTTCCCTGAGCTGGGATTACAATAGGTATTCCGACTCGGATTCCGCGTCCAAAACCCTGGGCCTGTCCGTCCGCCGGCTTATGCCGCTGACGCCGCATACGGGCTGCAATCTGGGCGTTAAAATAAGCAGGTCGGATTATTACGGAGACGCTTCCACCGATTTAAGCGGCGTCGCCGGCCTTAATTTCTATCTGCCCGGCGGCAGTTTCGACATAAGTTACGACATGGGCGAGGAAGGCCGCTGGGGCGTCACGCTCGGCTACACCGTGTTTATAGGCAGATAAAGAAGCGTGAAAGCAAGGCAAGCAAGAAAGTATAAAAGGTAAAAGCGGAAACAACAAAATGAACAAGATTTCCATAATAACCTTGTCGGCGCTTCTTTTCCTGTTCCGCGGCCTGTCTTTCGCCTCCACGCTTAACGGGAGCTGCCGGGTTACCGGGAATACTTTCTCGCCGCCTTCTTCACCCTGCGAGATAGTTTTCACCTTTACCACGCCGGAGATAACCTACGGCGAATGCGCCTCCTATCTGGCGGAAATGGACGGCGAAACCTGCCGTGCGGCCGCTCCGTCCGGCTCCTGCAATTACACCCAGGGCTATGTCCTGAGCGCTTATTGCACCGGGGGCGGTTCCGGTTCT
>PEXN01000085.1 GCA_002774685.1 Elusimicrobia bacterium CG08_land_8_20_14_0_20_51_18
AAACTTAATTTCCTAATCTCTACTTCCCTAATATCTTTCCGCTTCAGCGCTTAACTTGCCCGACTACCTATAAATTGTATAATTTATTTTATGCTCAAGTGGATCGAAATAGACGGAAAAATAATTTCCTCGAACGTCAGGGCCATAGGGACGAAGCTCGAAAAGGGCGTCAAATTCATGGCCGTAGTAAAGGCCAACGGCTACGGCCACGGCGCGGCGGAAGTCTCGCGGCTGGCGCTGGCCGCGGGTGCGGACCTGCTGGGCGTGATGAACGCTTCGGAAGGCGCGGAATTGAGGAAGGCGGGTATAAAAGCCGATATCATGCTCCTGGCCCCCTCGCTTAAGGAAGAGATAGGGGAAATAGCCGCGCATAAACTCATCCCTACGGCGGACAGCGCGGATTTCCTGGCGGCCCTGAACAAAAAGGGCCGGAACCTAAGGTTCAACCTGGACGTGGATACCGGGCTTAAAAGATGGGGGATAAAGCCTTCCGAGCTTGGGGCGTGGCTGGACAGGATAGGGAAATTAGGCAATCTCAAATTTTATTCCTTCTCCACCCACATAGCTTACACCCCTTACAGGAATATGACCGATGCCTACGAGAAACTCAAATCGTTCGGCCGTCTCGCCGAAAAAGTAAAGGCGGGATATCCGGGCGTCCTGGCCCACGCGGCCAACAGCCTTGTCCTTTGCGATTTCCCGGAGTTCCAGTTCGACATGGCGAGGATAGGCAACCTCATTTACGGCATCTATCCGGCCGACGTGTATCATAAAAAGACCAAGGGCCCGCCGCTCAAGGGGATAGAGCGGCCCTGGAAATTTTTCGCTAAAATAATCTCGGTGAAGGAAGTAAAGAGAGGCGAGACCTTCGGCTACGCCAACGAAATAGCGGCGGTTAAAAATATGCGCGTGGCCACCATAGCGGCCGGCTACTCGGACGGGCTTACGCTCGAGCCGCAGGAGAACGCCTATAAGATCTCCGAAGGCTCCAAATACTGGGGCGTCGTGAACGGGAAAAAAGCCCCTTTCATTTCCAAATCCGCCATTTCCAACACTTTGATAGACATCACCGGTATTCCGGAAGCGGGTGTGGGTTCGGCCGTTTCGCTGGCCATAAGGCGCACGGCCGCCAGCTCCAAAATACCGAGGATTTACAGGTGAGGGCGGGGAGATCTCCGGGGTATAAAAAATATCGTTCCAGTGCCATATGATCTTCGGCCCCGAAGTCTTGAATTTCTAACGGGGTAAATTTTCCGGAAGGAGAACGTTTATGAAGAAAAATTTTTTAAAAACGCCGCTCGCCCCGTTAGAGCCGGCCGCCAACGCGAGTAGGCGGTATGGGATTTCTTTGGGAGACGGTGGATTAATGCCTCCGTCCTTAGCCGCAAAGCGATTGTGGTTTCTAACGGGGCTCGCCGCTTTGCTCATGGCCGTTCCGGTTTTCCGCGCGGCCGCGGAAAAAGACGATTCGCAGGTCAACGCTCTCCTGCTGGTTTCCTCGGTGCAGACCGCTTTCGACGCCAAATTCCAGGCCTATCTGGCCGAAAAGGGAGTAAGGATACTGGGTTCCTGGCCGCCCCACGTTTTCACGGGCTATGTGCCGGAAGCGGCGGACGCCGGTCTGAAGGCGAGATACGGGGTAAGCGTGTACCGCGAAAAAATCTCCGACTGGAGCGTTTTTTCCGCCTACGGCGAAAAAGCCGTTTTTGCCGTGAACGCCTGGAACAAACGTTTCCTGGAGGACCCGCCGGTCGCTCCCCTTGTGGTCAGTCTCAAAGTGGCCTCGGAGAAAAAAGGGAAAGTACAGGTTCTTTCCTGGAACGAGGTTATGAAGGCCTCGACTTACCGCCTGCAGATAAGCCGGGACGGGAGCTTCGAGAAAGTTTTTCTCGAGACCCTTTTGCCGGAAAACTCGTATATGATACTGCCCGCTTTCTGGCCCGACGGGGTGTATTACTGGCGCGTTTCCGCGGTCATGAGGCTTAATATGGGAGATACCAGAGAAAGCGAATTTTCGGACGCCAGTTCTTTCGCCGTTTCCAAGGCGGGGAAAGCCACGGTCATGAAATCTCCCCGCAAAAAGGTCGCGGTAAAGCCGGGGAAGGGGCTTCTGCGCTGGGGGCCTTCCTACGCGCCTTATTACCGGCTGCAGCTTTCGGAGAATGAGGATTTTTCCTCGCCGCTCCTGGACGTCTTCACGGACACCTGCTCTTATAAGGTCTCGGGCCTGCCCCTGAATGAGGAGGCTTCCTATCACGCCAGGGTAATGCCTTCGGACGGCCTTTCGGCCGGGCATTGGTCCGGCGCGTCGAAAATAAGCTTTTACGTCCCCGACCCCATCGAGGAACTGGAAAAGAAATAAACTGCCGTGAATCGTAATCCGTAAATCGTAACTCGTAAAACAAAAATCCGGGAATAACGAATCCCGAGTCCCGGCTGTTAGCTGTTTTCGCCAACTCTTGCTTCCTCGCTATTACCTCCTTATGCCTTCTGCCTTATGCCTTACGCCTGTCCCTTACGCCTTAGACCTATACCCTTACCCTCCATTCCGCCTACTTCCGTGTAGGCCGAAAAACTTTCAAAAAAAGGTCTTATGCTTCAAGATTAATATCCGGGAAAGTAATAGAATTCTTATATGCCAAAGCTTTCCCGGAGGACAATAATGAAAATTCTAAGCGCGGTTTTTTCGTTGTTTTTTGTTTTCGGTTCAAACCTGAAGGCGGCCGAGGCCGACCATTACACGATAGGCGACGCGCAGGTGGCCGACGTCACCAGCCAGGTGAACGCCATGGCCAACGACGGCCTTCAGCAGAAGCTCGACGAACTTAACGGCAGCGGGACCTGCGATTCTTCCCAGCAGAGCGAAGAACGGCTTTACGAAGCGCTCACCGACATTTTTTCCAATCACAAGAAAGGCCAGCTTATAAACGCCGTGCGCGACGGCAGGATAGAGCGCACGGTGATACCGTTGGACCAGTCCATTTATCACGAATGGTCCATCTTCAACGGTTTTCTCCTGGGCAGGAACGGCGCGGGCAAGAGCCCTCTCGCCCTTTTCCCCCTGATAAAGGTGGGCGACGTGGTGATAGGCGGCGACAAGCTGGAACACATGTTCGGCATGGGCCTGAGATATTTCAAGAAGCATTATCTGGAGGGCAAGGCGCTCGTGCCGGTCCTTAAAGGCGGCATCTTCAGCGAGAAGACCTTTCTCGGCGGCAATATGCTCGCCACCGGCATCTTCTCCTACGCAGACCTCGCGGCCAATTTCAACGGGATGAGATTCTGGAACCATATGCTGCAGAAAAGGGACGACGTCCTGGGCAAACAGTATAATGTCGGGCCTTATGTCCTCTGCAAAGAGGGCAAATGGACGCGCAACCAGGAAAAGCCCATAGATTTCACCAATTACGTGGACGAAACCATGCAGGAAAGCACGAACTGCTCCAAGTTCGCCACCAGGGGCGGCCTCGAGAAATTCAAGCAGGCCCTGGCGGAATTGCAGACCAAAACCCCGGAAAGGGCTTTTTCCTGTCCGACCTCCCAGGATACTCTGGACCGCGTGGCCAAAAAATATGAAGTGGAGATACAGGGCGATTCCCGCGGCAGCACGGCGGGACACTGGATAATCAACCGGGACGGGAATGAAAAGGTTTCTTATTTCAACGAGTTCTAGGAACAGGCGGAAGGCAGAAGGCAAAAGGCAGAAGGCAAAAGGCGCAAGGCAATTAGGGAGAAATATGAAAAAGACCGTATTGTTCTTAATAGCGGCGTTTACGGCGACCGGCGCGAACGGCGCCGAACTTAGCGATTTGAATACCGGTAAAGCGGCCCTCGAAGAGCTCGCCCCGTCGGCCGCCCTGCCGATCCCGGCCGCCGCTGATAATTACGATTTTTCAGGCCCGGAGAAAGCCGCCGGAGACAGGTGGTACGGCGCGGATTCTCGCCAGGCCAGGATGCGGTTCAATTCTTATATGTACTACGAGCTCCCGGAGGATTACGACGGGGACGTTTCCGACCTCCTGTCCGACCCTTACCACAGCGAAAGGATACGGGAACTGGTGGACCTTCAGCTTCAGCATATGTACGGCGCTTTCACCACCCATCCCGGTTTCGTGGACAATCCCGGCATCCCTTCGGGAGATTACAAGATGACGCTTTTGGGCTCGGAAAAAGCGCCGGAAGAAAATTACGCCAGGATAGACTATTCCTACGACGATATAGTCGTTTTCTCTTCCAATCTTTTTTCAGGTGGAAGTTCCAGGATACAATTCGTTCTGCCCAGGGACCCGGCCAATGTTTATAAAAAAGGTATTCCTTCCGGCGGCAGGAAAAACCGCTGCACCGACGAACATTACGACAGCGAAGGCGATTTCTGGTATTTCTGGAACCCCTATCAGGACGGCTGTCCGCTGGACGGCGGCGACCTTGTGGCCGTTCAGACCGACCTCAAACCTATTCCCATGACCCGCGACACCTACCCCGACTATTCCAGGCTCGGCCGGGGCGGAGAGCTTAAGGTCGTTTACCTGGTCGGCGTGGACGAGGGCTTCCAGAGCGGCGACCTCGGCCGGATGACCTTCAATAACGCCTTCGAATATTTAACGGAAGCCGGTTTCGAAGCCGGCGTGAACCAGGCCCGCAAAAAAAATCTTTATTTCAACAACGGAAGGCAGAATGTTTCCGTGGAAATGCTGCTTCTGAACCCCGATTCGCCGGGTTTCGCAGTGGAAGCGGTGCGCGGGATGAAGACCGCCGACATCTTTATTTATGACGGCCATTCCGGCCTCGGCGGCTACCTGAACCCGGAAAGGCTCGCCGCCTACTCCGGCTCCGCGCTCACTCTTCCCAGGGAAAAATACCAGATCTTCGTTTTCCAGGGCTGTTCCACCTACGCCTATTACAACAGCGCTTTCTTCAGGCTGAAGAAGACCGGTTCCGATCCCAAGGGGACTAAAAACCTCGATATCATAACCACCGGCATAGGCGCGGCTTTCGACGTGGGCGCCGCGGTGGACTCCACCTTTATCAGGTCGGTCGCCATGGGCGACAGGCCTTCCTGGCAGACCATAATGAGGCGCATAAGCAAGGCCGAGGGAGAAAACACGGCTTTGTCGCACGTGAACGGCGACGAGGACAACCCGGACTCGCCAAACTAGGGGTGGAAGCATTAGACGAAATAGAAGACGTGGAGGGTATGGACGAAGTAGAAGGATTAGGGGGATTTAAGATTTTTGTTAACTTCTATGCCTTCTATAACTTCCAACGCTTCTATACCCTCTATTCGCTCTTGATTTTCCGATAATTTTAGCTATACTTTAAATATGGCGCGTTTCCTTCTCATAGCTTTCGTCTGTCTTTTTTCTTTTTCGTGCGAGATAGAACGGGACCCTTACGATGTGCTCGCCGACGCCATAAGAAAAGGCGACGAACAAAAAGTCAGGGAATTGATATCTTCCGGCCTGGAATTGAATCCCAATAAAAAAAACTGGACCCCGCTCATGATAGCGGTACTCAGGACCAATACCGAAATGGTGGATCTCCTGCTCGAAAAAGGGGCGGACATACAGAAAAGGAACGAAAAGGGGCAGACCCCGCTACACCTGGCGTCGCGCTGGGGCAAAGAGGAGCTGGCCGAACATCTGATAAAAAGAGGGGCTTTCCTGGAGGCGCGCGACACGCTTTCCTGGACGCCTCTCATGTGGGCGTCTTTAAGGGGCCGGGACAAAATGGTGAAGATATTGCTTGACAGGGGAGCGAACGTCAATGTGCGCGACATAGACGGCAACAGTCCCCTTATCCTGTCCGCCTGGTACGGACACGGCTCCACCGCGAAAATAATAATTTCTTACGGGGGAAACAAGTATTTAAAGAACGAAGAGGGGAAAACCGCCTGCGATGTCGCCGAAGGAAAGCAATTTCCCAAAGTGCTTGAGGTTCTGGGTAAGTGCCGGTAGAAAGGCAGTCACAAGTCACCGGTCTCAGGTCTCAAGTCGCAAGTAAAGAAGCGATAGAAGATATGGACGAGATGGAAGTAATAGACGAATTAGAAGTTTTAGACGAGATAGAGGATTGGCAAAGATTGAGGCGTAGACGCATAGCAACTTGGAAGCGCAGCAAATCAGAGGCATAGAGGTATAGCGATTTAGAAGTATGGTCTCATAAGGAAAATCCTTCTTCCATACATCCACGCATCTACGCATCTATGCCGTCTAACTCCTCTCCGCTTCACGTTTTACGATTTAAAATCCAATAGATAATTGCGCGTAAAAATTTTTCCCGTCCCAGAACGGGACGAGGGCGAGTTTTTCTTTTCCCAGCGGTTTTACCAGCAGTTTGTTAGATAAAATCCCTATAAGCGCCCCGGCCAATACGTCGTGGGTCCAATGCCTGTCGCTCGTGACCCTGCTGACGCCTACCAGTCCCGCCGCCCCGTAAAACCAGTGCTTGGTCTTTATATCGTATCTTTCGTCCAGGAAGGCCGCGCCGGTGAAGGCGGCCATGGTGTGGCCGGAGGGGAAAGATTGGTCGCCTCCGTCCGGTCTTTCTTCCTTTATCGTATTTTTCAGCAGAAGAGTGGTTCCCTGGGCCAGGGCGAAGGCTTCGCCGAGCTGTAAAGCGCCTTTATAATCTTTTTTATGGACGGTCCAGAGGGCGGCGCCGGCGGGGAGCGCTATCTGCGTTATATCGCCGTAGCTTTCGAAGGCGTTTTTGCCTGACCAGGCGAAAGAAAGATTTTGGCCCGATATCAATAAAGTAAATAAAAGAAAACAAAAAAGCGCACCACGCCGTAAGCCCGCTTTGGCGGGTTGCGGATCGGGGGCTATGCATGCCGAATCCGCAAGCGTTGGCCTAGGACAAGGTCCTCCTGAACTCTGTGAAGGGAAAATTTCGGAAAAAGAATTAGTTTTAGTGCAATCGAAATTTTCGGGTCTCATTTCTTTACCGCGGCTTTGCCGGCGGAGGCCGTATAGGCGGTGTGGAATTTTCCGAATTTTTCCACCAGCGCCTTTATTTCGTCCTTCGGGGGCAGGAAGGTGGTGCGGAAATGGAAAGTTCCGGGTTTCTGGCCGAAGCCGGAGCCGGGCACTACGCAGATGCCGGTTTCTTCTAGCAGTTTCATGCAATAGTCAGTGTCGCGGGCGGCTTCGTGTTTTAACCTTTCTTCCTCGCCCATCTTTTCCGGGTGTATGCCGTCTTCGGCGGGCAGGTCGAATTTAACGAAAGCGTACATCGCGCCGGTGGGCACCTTTATATGCATGCCGGGTATCTTGTTTAATTCCGCGCCGAGTATTTCCGCCTTTTCCTTGAGGTCGGCTAAAATACCGTTCTTTTCCTTCTCGTACAGGTCGAAGCTCTCGTCGCCGGTTTTGGGCGGGGCCACCATGGCGAAGGTCGCTATCTGGCCGGCGGTATTGGAGCAGAGGCCTATGGACTGGAGTTTTACCATCTGCTCGTAAACCTCGTCGGAAACGTTCCTCGTTTCCATATAGCCGCCGCGATGCCCGCATTCTCCTAAAAAGCCTTTGGAGATCGAGTGGAAGCTGAAAAGGGGAACGTTCTTTTCGCCCATTTCCTCCATGACGCTGGCGAAGGAATGAAAGGGGAGGGCCTTGTTGTAGATATTTTCCTGGTAAACCTCGTCGGCGAGTATGGCGAGCTTGTTTTTGGCGGAGAAATTTATGATCATCTTTATGTTCTCTTTGGAAAGCACTGAGCCGGTGGGGTTGCCGGGGTTTATGACGACTATGGCGACCGTGGCGATTCCCTTCTCTTTGGCCTTGGCCAGGCTGAAATTCAGTTCGCTTTCGTTCAGCTCCCAATTCTTCTCCTCGTCGAGGTAATAGTTCACCTGTTTCGCGCCGTAGAGGTCTATGGTGGCGCTGTATAGCGGGTATTGCGGTATGGGTATCATGAAGCCGGTTTGTTCGTTATGCAGGAGCATGGTGAAGACGAGTTGTATGCCTTTCGAGGCACCGTCGGTGAGCATTATCCTTTTGACGTCGGTTTTTATCCCGTCCCTTTTTTCTATGAAGCCGGCCACGGCCTCCCTTATGAAGTGCATCCCTTCGCTCTGGGTATAGGCGCCCATGCCTTTGGGGTTTTCCTTCAGTATGAATTTCGCTCTTTCGACTATATCCTTGGGGAATGTTTTAAGCGTTTCCGGGTGGTTCATGAGCTCGGGGTATTCCACGAGTGCGAGAAGCTGGCGGATAAAGGTGAGCGGCTGCTGTTTGAGGGCCTGGGGATTTCCTATGTTGCAGTAGATTATTTTCTTGCCCTCTTTCTCGAGTTTCTGCGCCCGGGCGACTATCTTCCCGCGCACGGCATAATGGGCTTTCAGTAGTTTAGGGTTTAAATTTGTAAGATTCATGATATTAATTATATACTTTTATCCGCCTGCGAAAAAGACAGGCCGGATAATTCCTGAAAAACTCTAAAGTCGCTTGGGGGCCTGCCGGCGGGTTACCGCTCCGCCCCTGCGACCCGTAAAGAGACCCCTCTCCGCTACGGGGGCGCCCGGGTAATCCCGCCGTCACACCCGCTCCGGGCCTCTTGGAATAACTTGGTTCGTTATCGTGTTGTCCCGCCCATTTACGATAAGCCTGATTATCCCACCCGGACTGACTTTATTTTACGCGACTGGGCAATGCCCGTGCCGTATCAAGAGCTACCCCATCCCATAAAGAGGGGCTATTTCATTGTGCTCATCAGACGGCCATAGGGGTGTCGCGGACATCTGTTAAACTATAAAAAGGTACCATAAAAAGGTACCAGGTACCTTTTTAAGGGGGATGTATGAAAATCGGGTTGTCGGGAATACTTTTCGGGCTGGTATGGTTCCTTCCGCTGTATCTCACCATGCTGGAGACCGATTGGGGAAAAAGAGAGCTGGTGGACGAGCGGGACAGGGGTCCCGACACGGTCTTTTCCTGGTCCAGCGCCGGCCTGGGCCTCTGCTTCTTCGCCGCGATGGTTTTGGGGTGAAAGAGGTGGAGCGTTAAATGGTGGCTGATTCCATTTACTTCGGGGTTTTTGCCTATAACCGTGAGTACAATTCCGTATAGCGGCCAAAAGCCGGAAGGAGTAAGCTATATTATTGAACCCGGCGTAAGTAATGCCATATTCGGAGGCCTGGATTCGGCCGTTTGATGAGCATAGCTCTTGTTACGGCACAGCCAGAGGCTAGAGATGAATACGAGGCGTCCCACTCCTTAAACCGTCTATGGAACGGGACAGCCCCCCTTTATGGGGCGAACGAGGCCGTTCGTATAACTCACGGCACTTAATGAACCGGTGGTTCGCGCTCCGCATACCGGCGGTATATAGCGAGGAGTGGACTTCACTGTCGGGGTGCCGGGCTAAGGACACCGTGACAGTCCGCAAAGCGGACCTGGCAGAGCAACAAAGCAGTCGCTCGAAGGCAGGCCTCCCTTTTCCGCACTATCCTTGCCGTCAGGCGCCTATGTGTAGAGTTCTTGTCGCGCTTCTTGTCATGACACTATCGGCGGTAACGAGCCTCGCCGCGGAGCCCCCGCCGCTGAGGGTCGTGGTTTATGGAAACCACGCCCTCGATGACGCTTCGATCATAAAAATGAGCGGCATCGACCAGGACCCAACGCTCTCCGCAATGGATGTGAAGCGGCGCCTGCAGACAACGAGCATGTTTTCTAAAATCAATGTGACGCGCGCAAAAGGCTCGATGCGCATCATTGTCAAGGAGAAAACAAACTGGTTTGTCGTCCCATATCTGTCCTTCGGAGCGGACTCGAACGTTTATGGCCTGGCACTAGGGAAGTCGAGCGTCCTGGGTCAGAATGCAAACGTGATAGGGTGTTATCAATCCGGCGGGGGCGATAGCAAGGGTATGATTCTGGTTCGCGATGAGTTTTTCATGAATACACCCTTCAGTCTCGGCGTGAGTTTAGATTATGAAGACGCCTTGCATCGCATCTATCACGAACGCAAAGTCGTACAGCGCACGACCAACCAGTATCATGGCGGGAGCATCCAGTTAGGATATCACCTCAATCCTTATGCGGCGTTCATGCTCAACAACTTCATTGAGCGCCATCGCTTCGAAGAACCCTCCGGGAACTACGTGTCGGGCCTGCAGGTCAGTCATCAACTGAGTCTCCTCTATGGAACTTTTTCTACGAATGAGGGTTTGACTCGCGGCGCGGCAGTAAGGGGTTACTATGAAATCACGAACCCGTGGGCTGACTTCCAGTTTCGCAAGGTCGGCGTCTCAGGCCAGGTCAGCGTATTCCTGAAAAACGACTTCAACTGGATTGTACGGCCCGAAGCCGAGACCGGCTCCGGGCTTCCGCGTTGTCAGCAGTTCGAGCTTGGCGGTTACCGGCTGCGCAGCTATCCCGTCCAGCAATTCCGGGATCGCAGTTACTTCTCGGTTCAAAACGACGTGCTTCTGACGTCGTGGAACATCCGGAAAATCAAGCTGCGCACCTTGACCTACGTCGACTGGGCTTTCGTGCAGAACTCCGGACGAACGGGGCTGGGCGCGGGGTTGCAGGTCTACCTTCGCGAGGTCGCCATACCGGCCGTCCAGATCTTCGCCGGCTACGGGTTCAATCCGAACGGCTTCAGCGCCGTGGTGTCGATCGGGCCGCAGTTCTGAAGCTGCCCTATCCAGTACTGCCCGAGCCGTTTATCGAATCCTTTCAGCATTAATGGCAGAGCCCTCTTTACCAGCCTCTTCAGAATTAACCCGTGGACTGAAAACTTAAATTCAAGTTCCAATCCGTACCGAACCTCGCTCGTCCCCTGACTCATACCTCGCACTTCCCAAAAACCGCGAGAGGACCTGCCCCTGCCGACTGACCTCACCCCGCAATTCCTGCCAGTCTAATCGATTCAGGGGAACTTTACAAAAATTTGCGAAAATACTTCCGCTTTTTGTATTCTATGGGGATAGGGGAAGATTTTTGCGGTTTTTTAGTCAGCCGGAAAGTTGAGGAAAGAGGAAAAGCTTTCTATAATTGCTTTTATGTTTACTATAGAAAAAGTGCGGGGAAATATATGAGCGCAAAAGCGTTTTGCGGGCTGCTTCATAAATATTTGTTCGCGGCGGCGCAGCTTCTGTTCGCCGCGTCAGCCGTGGCGCAGGAAGTAAATATTAATTTTGACGGCGGCCCGGCGCCGGCAAAAAGTTTTATGCAGGCGGCTCTCGCCGTCGACACGGCCCTTCCTCCCGTGCCCGCCGCGGCCTCGCTTAAAAAGTGGACCGTAATGGTTTATGTGAACGGGCGCAATAACCTTGAGTATTGGGGGTTGACGGACGTAAATGAAATGGAAACGGTAGGTTCTTCGCCGGATGTAAACGTTGTGGTTGAGCTGGGCCGGACCACCAGCTACGCGGTTTCCGACGGAGACTGGGCGGGCTCGCGGCGTTATTTAATATGGAAAGACGACGACCCATACCACATAGCTTCCCCCGTATTGCAGGAAATCCCGCAACCGGACATGGGCGACTGGAAACATCTGGTCGAATTCGGCGGCTGGGCGAAGCAGAATTTTCCCGCGCAGCATTATATGCTTATAGTGTGGAACCATGGCAGCGGCTGGAATAAACTCCTGAAGGCGGACACGCTCAAAGGCATCTCCTACGATTACGATACAAAAAATCATATTTCAACCCCGCAACTCGCGCAAGCGCTTGCGGCAATAGGGAAAGTGGATGTTTACGCCTCGGACGCCTGCCTGATGCAGATGGCCGAAGTGGATTACGAGATAAGGAAGGCCGCGGATTATATTGTGGGTTCCGAGGAATCCGAGCCCGGGGAGGGGTTCACCTACGACGCCCTGCTGAATCCTCTTGTAAACAGGCCGGGCATGACGGCGGAAGATCTCGGCAGGCTTGCGGTAAACTCCTATGCCGACCATTACCAGCCGCTTAATAAGGGAACGACAATGTCGCTGGTGCGGACTTCCGCTTTGCCCGCGCTGCTTTCCAACGCGTCTGCTTTCGCGGACGCGGTTATGAATTCAAACGCCCTTGAGGCGGCAAAAAAGGCCAGAACGGAGGCGAGGAAATTCTACTTCCCCTACGATAAGGATTTGTACGATTTTGTGAGGCTGGCAATGAGCTATGTTCAGACCCCCGAAGTGAGCGGCGCGGGTAAAAAACTGCTGGCTTTCCTTGAGCGCGACCTGGTTATTTACCACCGCTATACCGGCGAGAAGTACGTAAATACGCACGGGCTGTCCGTGTACCTGCCGGACGACAAGTATAACCCGAATTATGACGAGCTTGCCTGGTCAAAAGCCGGAAGTTGGAATGAATTTGTAAACTGGTTGTTAACCCCTCCGCCTCCGGCCCCCGCTTTCGCGAAATAGAGGCTGTCGGACAAAAGACAAAAGGTACCAGGTGCCTTTTCTCCTTTAACTGTCTACCCAAAGGGGCGCACTCCAGTTTAATGGTGGCTGTCCCCAATTCCACACTGCTTTTTCAACTGACCCCTTGTGTTAAATCGTATAATGTGAAAATATAATCAAACAAATGTTGCTAGGGGGATGATTATGGGCGAACATATTATTATTGAAAAATTAAGGGCAAAAGGTACCAGGTACCTTTTAAGGGGGTGGATTATGCTCGGAAGAAAGTTCCGGTTTTTTTGTAAAATAAATCGAATAGGGACAGGGCGGGAACCGGCGATAATCGTTCTCAAGTTAAGATACCACGTTTAAAATCTTGGGCCATGGCAAAATCTCAAGATTCTCTCCGACCTTCTCTTTTTTATCGGTCAAAGCGACCAGATATCCGGTTTCCGCCTTAAATTCCGTCGCTGCTTTCCTGATGGTCGCTAAATGCTCGGGTCTGGGAGTGGCGGTGGCTTTTATCTCCACTAATTTAAGAGAGACTCCAAAATCAAGCAGAAGGTCTATCTCATTCTTATTCGAATCCCGGTAAAAATAAAGTTCAAAATTACGGTTGTGGTTCAATTTGTATTTAAGAAATTCAACAACTATGAAATTCTCAAAAAACGCGCCGGCCTGCGGCCCTTTGCGCATTACCGCCGCGCCGGGATAGCGTAGCAGGTAGGCCAGAAGACCCGTATCGGTAAAATACACTTTAGGACTTTTTATCACCCGTTTTGTGATATTCCTGTGGTAAGGACGCAACAGATAAACCACACGCGTGGTTTCAAGCAGGGAGAGCCAGCGGCGGGCCGAGGTGAAACTTATCCCGCATTCCCTGGCGATCTCATTCAGGTTGAGCAAGGCCCCGGCGCGCGCCGCCAGAAGTTCAAGGAAGTTTTGGAAAACCCGGAGGTCCTGCACCGAGGCGATCTGCCTTATATCCCGTTCAAGATATGTCTGGAGATATGAGGAATAAAAACGGTTCCCATTCATTCCGCCGGCTACCACTTCAGGATAAAAACCCCTGAATATCAGGCTAAAAGGGTCCGTGAGTGATTCGCCGGCCTTGCCTGATCCGATTTCCTCCAGTGAAAACCCCAGCAACTCGTATAGGGCCGCGCGACCGGCCAGGGATTCCCCGAGCCCGGCCATAAGCGGGAAATACTGCGAACCGGTAAGCAGGAACCGGCCCTTTGCCGAACGGTTATCGTCGACGCTCATTTTTATATACGGCAGAATTTCAGGCAGATACTGGATTTCGTCAATTATCATGCGTCCGGCGCGGGCGAGGAAAGTCTTGGGGTCGTCCGCCGCGAATTTTCTGGTGACAGGGTCATCAAAGGTGGCGTACCCGTATTTAGGAAAGGTTTTCCGCAAAAGCGTGGATTTGCCGGTTTGGCGCGGTCCGGTAAGGACTACTACCGGGAATTCAGCCGCAGCCGCTTTCAGTTCTTCCTCGATAGCGCGATGTATGTAGAAGGGCATACCGATAGTATAGCAGAGAGTTTATGCAAAATCAATATCTAAAGGTTAAAATACATAAGTCCTGAGATTGGTAAATGGGTTCAGCCGCTGTTTTGTTTAAAAGGCGGGAAGAATTTATTTTTTCTCCGATTTTTTGGCGTTTTCGACGCGTATCTTCATGACTTCCGCTACCTGTTAACCTCAAGGGTTAACGGCGGGTTTTAAACCTGTCAACTTTTAACTTTCCTAAAACCCTTTATATTTCCTGACGCTTACAAGTCTTGAGAAGTAGTAGGGGTTGTAGACGGAGTCTATGTGTATGCCGCTGGAGAAGGAGGCGTGGACGAAGAAGCCTTTGCCGACGTAAATCCCGACATGGTCCACCTTGGAGGCGCCGGGGTTCTTCATGGCGAAGAAGATTATGTCGCCGGGGAGCACGGCGTTGGGCTTCAGGTAGGCGGTCTCGGCGAACTGTTCCTTCGAGACGCGGGCCAGGTTTATGCCGGCCTTGGCATAGATGAGTTTTACGAAACCGGAGCAATCCATCCCCGTTTCCGGGTGCATTCCGCCCCAGAGATAGGGCGTGTTGAGGTAGGTAAGTGTTTCCTTTACCACCGTGTTCCGGGCCTCGGCTATGCTTTTGGCGTCCGCCGCGCCGGAAAAAAGCGGGAGAAGTACTGCCAAGAACAGGATTTTTTTCGCGTTCATCAGGATTATTATATAATATCATAGTCTGAAAATTTAAAATTTTCGGACTGTCGCAAGGGGCAAGGGACAGGCGTAAGGCATAAGGCAAAAGGCAGAAGGGGTAATAGCAAAACAAGCAAGGCAGTAAGAAAGCGAGAGAGCAAGACGGCGGGAAAGTTAAGAAAAAGCGCGGGAGAAAATAAATTTCACGGAAAATGAAAAAAATTCTGACCATTGTCTGCCTCGCCTCGCTTCTGCCGGCTTTTTCTTTTGCGGAAAAATTGCCCAATTTAAAAAAACAGGCCTCCTGGGGCGACAAGGAGAAAAAGGAATTTTTGAATTATCTCAAATCGGACCAACCTATGCCGGCCGGCGACGTGAAAAGCGTCTCTTCCTCTAATGCTAACGGAAAAGGGAAGGCCTTTTCGAAGGCGAAGTACGTTTCGCTGGCGCCGGTGCTGGATACCATAATACACGACGACAGTCCCGGAAGCAAGAGGGAACCGGCTACCCTGGGCGTGAAATTCCTGGCCGGCGGGCATGTGTTTTCCTGGGTACGCTATTACGCGGGGGTTAAATACAGCGAAGTAAGGCAGGATAAACTGGACGGCGGCCGGGCCAACCTTTCGCACCTGGAGATCCCGGTCGGATTGGAACTGGCGCTTATACCTCTCGGCACGCCGCATACCCGCTACGTCCTTCTGCGCGGGGGCGTTTCGGAGCACCGTTTTTCCGGTTCCGTCAAAAAAACCGATTTTAAGGAATCCCTGCTCGGCTGGACCCTGGCCTGGAATCTGGGCCTCGGCTACGAGTGGCAGTTCTCGAATTCCAACTGGCGTTTTCACACCCTCGCCGAGGGCTACAGGTCCTTCTCCGGCGGCGGCCGCGCCCCCTTCTACGGCATAGGCCTGACGACGGGATTCGTGTACACGTTTTAAAAAATAGAAGGGTTAGAAGTTATAGAAGGCATGGAAGAGTTGGAAGGAGGCGGAAAATCTTATTGCTTCTACGACTTCTACTTCCTCTATGACTTCTAATTCTTCTGATTGTGGCTGAGCTGGGAGTAGAAATATTTTTCCATTATGCGCGAAAGCCAGCCGGGTTTCCCGGGACTGACGTCTTCGGCGTCTATCTTTTTGGCGTCCTTTATGTCTTTGGCGAAGGCCGCGTCGAGTTTCGCCGTAGCGGTTTTATCGAGCACGTTTATGTTCAGCTCCATGTCGTACCTCTCGCTGCGGGGATGCATATTGTAGGAGCCGACATTGGAAAAAACGCCGTCCACGGTCATGAACTTGGAATGCAGGGTCTGGCCCTGCTTGAGATAGACGTTCGCGCCCGAGGCCGCGAAAATCTTGGCGCTGCCGAGTATGGCCTCGGCCATGGACTTGCCGTCGGAGTCTATGCTTTCTTTGGAGTTAGTGAGTATGTTGACTTCCACGCCGCGCGCGGCCGCGTCGGCCACGGCCTGGGTGAAGGCGGGGATGGCGACTATGTAGGCGTTCTCAATGTTTATTTTTTTAGTGGCGCCGTACATCGCCTTGATGACGCTTAAAAGTATGGGCGGGTCCGTTTTGGGCGGGTCCTGGTGCAGTACCGAGACGAGGGCCGGGCCGCCTTTGGCGCTGCCGCCCGTAACGGGCGTGAATTTCCCCGCCGGGTCCTTGCGCCCGGTGTTCCAGATATCGGCGAATCTCTTCAGCGAGTCGTCCACGGCTGCCCCGGTGTAAAGGATATCGGTGTCGCGCCATTTGAGGCCGTTGCCCTTATGCGAATAAGGGTCTCCGTAATTCATGCCGCCTATGACGGAGCTGGCCCCGTCCACTATCAGCATCTTGACGTGCAGGTAATTGTGGGCTTTGGAGGGATTGGAATAGCGCATGACCTCTATGCCCTCTTTCTCCATGGTTTTCAGGAGCTTGCCGCCGAAAATATGGGCCATCTTTTCGTCCACGACCAGTTTTACGTCCACACCTTCCTTTTTCTTTGCCAGCAGGATTTCGGTGGTTTCCCGGCCGGTCACGTCGTCGTAGACGGCGTAGGTTACCGCGTAAATGCTTTTTTTCGCCTCTCTCATAAGCCGGTCCTTGACGACGAAAGCCTCGGGCCCGTCTATGAGCGGCTCTGCCGTTCCGGCGGAGAACTTAGAGCCGGTT
>PEXN01000019.1:0-178 GCA_002774685.1 Elusimicrobia bacterium CG08_land_8_20_14_0_20_51_18
CAAAACGCGGGACAGATGGTTTCGGCAATTTTATAGAATCCCGACTTTATTGTTTCCAAAAATTGGACGACCGCACCAAAATAGAGGGGTAATTAGCGGAAATGCAACTGCCCCCCGGCTTGACTTGCGTTTTTTTTTTTTTTATACAGTAACAGTTACAAAGTAAAATAAGGGGGGA
>PEXN01000019.1:209-14694 GCA_002774685.1 Elusimicrobia bacterium CG08_land_8_20_14_0_20_51_18
TTGCGGACATCGGGAAAAAGAGATTCCCGAAGGTGATGCGGTTGTTTGTCTTAAGTGTAATAAAAAATTTCACAAAGATTGTTTTGAAAAACATAATAACGAGAAACATAAAGGCGCCGCTCAAAGTAAAAAGCTTGAAGAACCCAAGTGCGATTAGCCGTAGCAAGTGTCGTGAAAATATCGAATTCAGTCGCGGGATATTTCAGTGGAGGAAATATGAAAAAGATGTTGTGTTGTTTTATCATGGTTGTGCTATTGGCCGGATGCGCTTCATTGCCACAGAGATTAATGTCCGACGAGGACCCCGTCAGGGGAAAAGCTGTTTCGGATTTTAATGGTTTGACAAAAGAAGCTAAAATTAAAACATTTGCGGAAATAACTCGAAACTTTGAAAATGAGGATCTGCCTGTTCGCATAAAAACTATGCGCGGTTTGAGCGAAGAATTATATGAAATAAAGAAGTCTTCTGAATTCGTGTCTTTTCTTGTGAAAGCTTTAAAGGATCCCGATTCAATTATCAGGCTGAAAGCTGTTGAGGGTTTAAATAACACAGGCGCCGCTGCTTCGGCCGCGTCTACGGCTCTTATGGAAGTGTTTGAAAATGATCCAATTGAGGATGTTTCTCTCAAGGCCGTTCAGACAATAGTTAATTCGGGTGCTATTGATAAAAATATTATTCCCATTATTGTTAAGCGAGTTAAGTTCCGAGTGCATAGCACAGCGTATGCAGATTCCTGTTTTAAGATTTTGGGTAAATTCGGCCGCGAATCTGTGCCAGCGCTTATGGAATTGATCCAAGTCCGTTGTTGTGCGGATTATGCCGGTGGGATTCTGGCTAAAATGGGTTCCGAGGCTAAAGAAGCCGTGCCGATGCTTGTAAAGATGTCAAATGATTCCCATCGTGAAGCTGTTATGAATGCTTTGGAAAAAATAGATACTGAAACATGGCAAAAGATAAAAAAACAACAAGAAACGGAAGAAAAAAGAAGGAAAGAGAAGCAAGAGGCGGAAGCGAAAGCTATTAAGGAAGAGGAGAAAGATAGAAGAGAGGCGGAAAAGGCTGAGAAAAAGAAAATAAAAGAACTGGATGAAAAGGGAATAATTATCAGTAGGGGTTATGATGATGCTGGCTGTAGAAATCGGGGAAAACCTCCTAATGAATGGAAGATATGGGGAGGGGCTTTTTCGGAAAACAATGAAGCAGCAGAAATATTAGGATGTGTTAGAACTGTTCATGATAATTTTTATTGTTGTCCGAAAGGTATTACAGATAGATTGGTGTGTTTTCTGGGAGATTGCCGTCTATCGTATTAATTAGGCTGCCTGTTTTCTAAACGATTTGGCATTCTGTTTATTTTAAGGAGGGTAAATTTAAAAAATATTTTAACCTATAAAAGTAGTAATTTATTTTTTTCTGTTTTGCAAAAATCTATATAAATTACCTCGGAACTCTTTTCAGAGTTTGGCGGCGAGTTCCTCCGATTCCCGGGGAATCTCTTCTGGGTCGATATCCAGGTTTGGACAAATTGAATATTGGATATTCGATTTGACAAAAGAGGATTTTTCTGCTACGCTATAGGCATGATACCAAGGACGCTTTCGGCAAAACTTAAAAAACTCGCTTCCAAATTTCCGGTCCTGGCGGTAACCGGGCCGAGACAATCCGGAAAAACGGTGCTCGCCAGGATGACTTTCCCGGGGTATTCCTACGTTTCCCTTGAAAACCCGGAAACGCGGGATTTCGCCTTAAACGACCCTAAAGGTTTTTTGGGAAAATACGACAAAAAAGTCATAATTGACGAGGTACAGCGGGTTCCGGGTTTGTTTTCGTATATACAAGGGATCGTGGATGCCGATCCTTTCCGAGGCCGGTATGTCCTTACCGGTTCCCAGCAGTTTCATCTATTGAATAAAATAGGCCAGACTCTGCCCGGCAGATGCGCTTACACCCGGTTACTGCCTTTTTCGCTGGCCGAACTGCAAAAGAGATCTTTTAAAGACCCGTTTTCCTTTCCGGGGACGGGTAAAAACGCGAAAAAGTCCGGTTTCAGCCTGAAAAATCTACTCTTCACCGGCATGTATCCGCCGATTCATGACAGGAAAATAGCGCCGGGGGATTTTTTTTCAGGCTATGTGGCGCAATATGTGGAAAGGGATATAAGGGAAATTCTCAATGTGGGGGATTTGACCGCTTTCGGCAATTTTTTGAGATTATGCGCGGGACGAAGCGGCCAGTTGTTGAATCTTTCGTCTCTCGCTTCCGACTGCGGAATATCGCATACCACGGCCGGCCGGTGGCTGTCGCTTTTGGAAACCTGCGGCATCATATTCTTGCTCCGGCCTTTTTATAAAAATTTTTCCAAGAGAATCGTCAAAAGCCCGAAACTTTATTTCTACGATACGGGGCTGGTTTGTTATCTTCTGCGGATAAGGAACACGGCGGACCTCGCCGGCCATCCGCTTTATGGAAGCGTTTTCGAAACCTTTGCGGTTTCGGAATTATATAAATCCTTCGTTCATCGCGGGGAAGAATCGCCTCTTTATTTCTGGAGGGATAAAACCGGAAACGAAATAGATTTTCTGTTCGACGTTAAAAATGCGGTCGCGGGCGAGATAAAAGCCGGCGAAACGGTGTCTTCCGTATTTTTCAAAAACCTTCTGTATTTTAACAGGATTAACTCAGATAAAGCGAGACTTTGTCTGGTCTATGGCGGAGAGGAAAGTTACGCAAGAGAGGGGGTAAATATACTGTCCTGGAAAGATTTACCTTAACCTTAATTTCCCGGCAGGGAAATTAAGGTGTGGCAGGTTTCAGGTCGCATCCTTCTCCTCGAAGTTAAATGGGGCGCTGTCCCCTATTATCTTATCTCTAAACCTCGAAACATCCAACCTTCAGAAGCGTTATCTTAGAATTCCTTCCAGACCTTGGCGGCGAGTTCCGCGGATTTCCTGGATATTTCTTCTTCGTCCAGGCCGAGCTTGAGCTTTTTCCCTTCCATTAATATCCTGCCGTTGACTATGGTGGTGTCCGCTTCGCTCTGCGAGATCCCGAAGATGAGATGTCCGTAAAAATTTTCCGTTTCCAGGGGCGTGGGGGGATGATAATCCATCAAAACCAGGTCGGCGAAAAAGCCCTCCTTTATCTCGCCCAGCTTTTCGAAATACCTGTTCGCTATCGCGGCGTTGTTGACCATCAGGGCGTTGGCTGTTTCCATGAAACCGACGGAGGGATTGTTCTTCAGATGCTGCAGCCAGAGCGCGCTCCTGAGCTCTTCCAGCATATTCACGGTCATGGCGTCGGTGCCCAGCCCGACCGGAATGCCTTTTTTCGCCATTTCCGTTATATTGGCCACGCCCACGGCGTTATTGGCGTTCGATTGCGGGTTGTGGACCACCGCGCTGCCGGACTCCTTTATGAGCTCCATTTCCCCGTCGTTCACGTGCACGCAGTGCGCCAGCAGGGTTTTGGGGCCGAGTATGCCGAATTTTTTCAGTCTTTCCACGACCCGCATCTTGCTGAAGGTTTCGCATTTTATCTGATCGTCGTTGGACTCGGCGCAATGGATGTGGAAGCCGGAAGCCAGGTCCTTGCCGTAAGCCGCCGCCTTTTCCAGGGTGTCGTCGGAGAGTGTGAACTGGGCGTGCAGGCCGAACAGGGCCTTTATGAAATTATCGTTCTTCGCCTTGGCGTATTTTATGAATTCCACGTTCTCTTTGAGCCCCTCGGCCGTCTTTTCTTTGCCGTCCCGGTCGGAGACCTCGTAGCAGAGGGCGCTTCTGAGCCCTGTTTCCCTGACCGCCTTTTCTATCCGGGAAAGTGAGCCTGTTATGTGGAAGGGGCTGGCGTGATGGTCCATGAGGGTGGTGGTGCCTTTCCTGACGGCGTTGACGAGCGGGATTACGGCGCTGTAATAGGAGGCCTCTTTGGTGAGCCTTTTGTCCAGTTTCCACCAGAGGTTTTCCAGTATCTCGACGAAAGTCATGGAAGGTTTGGCCTTCCCCAGCCCCCTGGCGAAGGTGCTGTAAAAATGCATATGGGCGTTTATGAAGCCCGGCAGGAGTACCTTGCCGGAGGCGTCCAGAGTTTTTGGGAATTTTCCCCTGAAATTTTTCGAAGGGGCTATTTTTTTTATCTTGTCGTCCTCTATAAGGACCGAGTGGTTCTTTAAAAGCTTTCCGTTCTTCCCGCCGGTCCAGACCGGCGCGTTTTTTATAAGAATATTCTTTGTCATAAAATCTCCAGATTTAGCGGTTTTGGATGATTTGGAAGAGTTAGACGAAGTAGAGGGGTATAGAAGTTATGGAAGGAGCAGAGGTTTTGTCCTCTACAACTTTTATATCTTCCATGCTTCTAACGCTTCGATATCTTCCAACGCTTCCAATGCTTCTACTTTTATATTTTACAAAGATTTGGGACCTTTCAAAAAAGTAATTCAATCCGCGGGTTTAAAAATGTAAAATATGGAAAGCGCGAAAGCGCTTTTAGAGGATTCGAGGACTGGATGATTGGAAGATTGGCCGGAGACAAGGAACTTCTTATACCGCTAATCCTTTAATTTTCCGATATGCTAACCCGAAAGTTTCAGTCGTCCCACGGGGACTATCCCATCTATTTGGGTTATAGGGAGTGGGATGAAACTTTCCCCGCTGTCAGCTTTGCCTGCGGCAAACTGCCACAGTGTCCGAAGCAAACCTCTGAGGGCGTAGTCCACCCACATCACTTCAAAGCGCCAGAGGCTGAAGTGCTACCAGAGGTTGAGTTCGGGTCCCGATACGGCACGGCCATAGGCCAGCGGATTAAGCGCGCGCAGCGAAACAGCCCCTCTTTTATGGGGTAGCGCTTGTTCCGCAACCCGTCCCTCTTCCTTATGGAATCAGGGAAAGGGACAGTCCCGTCCACATGGGCTATGGGGAGTGGGACGCTGAAAGCGGGGAATCCTGCATTTTTTTATTCGCCGGTTTTCGCAGGGAAAACCAGCTTCAACTGCAGGATTCAGGCTAATCTTCTAAAAACCAGAGGAGACAATATGGAAAAATTCAAATTTTTGTCGGACGCCCAGCTTAAATCCGAAGCGGACAGATGCCTTTTCTGTCAGGAAAAACCCTGCAAAGAGGCCTGCCCCGCGGATTGCTCCCCGGCCGATTTTATAATGGCCGTCAAAAAAGGCGAAAAAAGCGATTTTAAGAAAGCGGCCAAGATAATCATGGGCTCGAACCCTCTCGGCGGGGTCTGCGGCGCGGTCTGCCCCGACTGGTTCTGCGTGAAGGCCTGTTCCAGAAAATTGTTCGATAAGCCGATAGAGATACCGGCCGTGCAGGCGGCCATCGTTCAGAAGGCGAAAGAACTCGGCGTGATGCCGGAATTCAAAAAGGCGAAACCCAACGGCAAAACGGTCGCGGTTATAGGCGGAGGAGCCGCCGGATTGGCGGCCGCCGGAACCCTGGCCCAGAAAGGCTACGCCGTGGAAATTTACGAAAAGTCCCGGAAAACCGGCGGCGCGATGAACCTTATCCCGGACCAGCGTCTGGATAAGAACGTTCTTAAAACCGATATCGATTTCATAAAAAAATTGGGCGACATAAGAATCGCCCCGGCTGCGGACGTGCCGGCGCCGGAAAAACTGCTCGGCAAATACGCGGCGGTCATAGTCGCGGCCGGCGTGGAAGAGCAGATAAAACTGAACATAAAGGGCGAGGAAGCGGGAGCGGAGGGACTCGCGTTTCTGCGTAACCCTGAAAAATATCAGGTTAAGAATAAAAGGGTCGCGGTGATAGGCGGAGGGGCGGTCGCGGCGGATTGCGCCGTCATAGCTCTCGAGAACGGGGCCGCGCGGGCCGAGATCTTTACCAGGAAGAACATAGGCGACATCCAACTGCCGAAGAAGGAACTGCAGGACATCCTTTACGCGGGCGTAAATATAAACGCCAGGAGCAGGATAACGGAAATAACGGGAGTTAAAAAGGCGGTTAAGGGGATAAAGGTGGTCCGGCTGGACGAAAGAGCGAAGGACCTGCCCGGCACGGAGCAGGCGAGGACCGACGTGGATTTCGTCATCCTGGCCATAAAGAACGTTCCGGTTTTTGAGGACAAAAAAATAAAAGGGGTTTTCTTCGCCGGCGACGTAAAGAACGGGGCCGGTACGGTGGTGGAATGTTCCGCTTCCGGCAAGAACGCGGCTCTCGAGGCCGACGCCTGGCTGTCCGGAAAAAAAATAAAGATAGAGAAGAACGTGAAGAGCAGGCATGTGCTGGAAGGCCGGGAGATGCTGCCGGTAAGCCTTGAGACCGAATTTTTCGGCATCAAAATGCCCTCGCCCTTCCTCCTTTCCGCCGCTCCCCATTCCGACGGTTACGAGCAGGTGAAGAGGGCTTACGAAGCGGGCTGGCCAGGCGTAATAATGAAGACCTCTTTCGACAACCTGCCCATACATATCCCCTCGGAGTATATGTTCAAGTTCGACGATTCCACCTATGGCAATAGCGACAACGTCTCGGGCCATCAGTTGGACCGCGTCTGTTCCGAAATAAAAAGGCTGGTAAAGGAATATCCCGACCGGCTCACCGGCGCCTCTACCGGCGGACCGGTAACGGGGAACGACGAGGCCGATAAAAAGATCTGGCAGTCCAATACACGCAAGCTCGAGCTCGCCGGGGCGAAGGTGGTGGAATACAGCCTTTCCTGCCCGCAGGGCGGGGACGGCACCAAGGGGGACATAGTCTCGCAGGACCCCGAGCTTTCGGCCAAAATAATCGGCTGGGTCATGGAAATGTCCGCTCCGGACGTCCCGAAGCTTTTCAAGCTTACCGGCGCGGTGACTTCCATTTATCAGGTAGTGGAGGCGATAAAAAAAGTTTATGACAAATACCCCCGTAAGAAAGGCGGCATAACGCTGGCAAATTCTTTCCCGGCCCTCGCTTTCAGAAAAAGCGGAAACAAGAACAAGGTCTGGGAGGAGGGAGTGGTGATAGGGATGAGCGGCGAGGGCGTTGCCCCGATAAGCAATCTCACCATTTCCAAGGTTTCCCGTCTGGGCGTGGTCATCTCCGGGAACGGCGGCCCCATGGATTACAAAGCTGCGGCGCATTTCCTGGCCATGGGCGCGCAAACCGTGCAATTCTGCACCATAGTGATGAAATACGGCTACGGGATAATAGACGAGCTCAACTGGGGCCTCAGCCATCTGCTCGAGGAAAAAGGCTTCAAATCGCTGAAGGAATTTACCGGCTGCGCCAGGCCCGGGATAGTGACCGGTTTTATGGAGCTGAGCCCGGTAAAGAATATCCCGACGGTTACAGAAGAGCTCTGCGCCCATTGCGGCAACTGCACCACCTGCGGTTACCTGGCCGTTACTTTGAACGACGAGAAGGTCCCGGAATTCGACCCTTCGAAATGCGTGGGCTGTTCCATCTGCGTTCAGAAATGCTTTGCCGGCGCGCTGGCCATGCGGAAAAGGACCAGGGCCGAGCTGGAAGCGCTGAAAGAAGAATAAGATTAGCAATGGGTGTTCAGCGGTCAGCGGACAGTGATCAGAAATAAGAAGTAAAGGAGTTCCTTAATCTTCGCCTCTGGTTGCTCGTTACTGATTACTAATTACTTTTCTGGAGAAAACTATGAACGACTCGCTTTTGATAAAGAACGCGTCCTGGGTCGCGACCATGGACGATAGAGGCCGTGAGCTTAAGGATTGCGACATATATATCGAAGGCCCCGAGATAAAAAGGATCGGCAAAAATCTCAAAGTCCATGCCCGGGAAACCATAAACGCCGCCGGTTGTCTGGTTTTACCCGGCCTCATCAATACCCATCATCACCTCTATCAGACCCTTACCAGGAACCTGCCCGCGGTACAGGACGCCAAACTTTTCGACTGGCTTGTCTATCTTTACGATATCTGGAAGCGCGTGGACGAAGAAGCTATCTATACCAGCGCGCAGGTGGGCCTGGGAGAGCTTCTGCTCACCGGCTGCACTACCAGTTCGGACCATCTCTATCTTTTTCCCTCTAAAGGCAGCGCTTATTTCGTAGACGCGGAAATAGAGGCCGCGAAAGAAATAGGCATAAGGTTCACGGCGACCAGGGGCTCCATGTCCAGGGGGCGTTCCAAAGGCGGGCTGCCGCCCGATTCGGTCGTGCAGAAAGAAGATTTCATACTGAGGGACTGCGAAAGACTGGTAAACAGGTACCACGACAGGTCGAAATTTTCTATGACGAACGTGGCCATGGCTCCTTGCTCCCCGTTTTCCGTCACTACCGAGCTTTTAAAGCTTACCGCCGAAATGGCAAAAAAATGGGACGTGCGCATGCATACCCACCTGGCTGAGACGGCCGACGAGGACGATTACTGTAAAAAGGTGCACAAGATGCGTCCCCTGGAATATATGGAAAGCGTGGGCTGGCTGGACGGCAGGAGCTGGTTCGCCCATTGCGTTTTCATAAACGAGAAAGAGGCCGAAAAAATGGGGAAAACCAGAACCGGAGTGGCTCATTGTCCCTGCTCGAATTTGAGGCTCGGTTCCGGCATAGCTCCCGTAAGGATGTTCCTGGACAAAAACGTGCCCGTGGCCATGGCAGTGGACGGCTCCGCTTCCAACGATTCCTGCAACATACTGGCCGAAACCAGGCAGGCCATGCTGGTTTCGAGGGTCAAGGCCGGAGTGGCTTCCATGCCCGCCAGGGACGCCCTTAAGCTGGCGACCAGGGGAGGGGCGGAAGTGCTGGGCAGGACCGATATCGGCTCCCTGGAGCCCGGCAAAGCGGCCGACCTGGCGGTCTTCGACCTGAATAAAATAGATTACGCGGGCTCGATCTCCGACCCCGTAGCGTCCATACTTTTCTGCGGGCCTTCGCAGAGGACGAAATATACCGTCGTAAACGGGAAAATAGCGGTCAAAAACGGCCGGCTCACCAAGGTGGACGAATTCAGGCTGACGGAAAAAGCCAATAAGATAGCCGCGAAACTTATGCGAAAAAAATAAAGGGGGGAAAGTGAAAAAGAGCAAAAAAGGGGTTATAAAAAGGATAGCCATAAATACCGGCGGCGGGGACGCTCCGGGTCTTAACGCGGTGATACGCGCGGTGGTGATCTCGGCCCTCAACAAGGGTTACGAGGTTTTCGGCATACGGGACGGCTATAACGGACTTATGAGGCCGGCGGACTATCCCGAGGGCGGGTTGTTCCCGCTGACGCGGCGCTCCGTGCGCGGAATAACCCATCTGGGCGGTACCATTTTGGGCACCACCAACAAAGGGAATCCCACAAAGTATCCTACCATGAGCCCCGACGGCACGATGTATGAAAAGGACTGCAGCGACGAACTGGTCGAATCTTTCAGGAAAAACAAGATAGACGCTCTTGTGGCCCTGGGGGGCGACGGCTCACTGGGGATAGCCAACGTGCTGGCCGAGAAAGGCCTGCGCGCCATAGGCGTGCCCAAGACTATAGACAACGATTTGGATAAGACTGTCATTACTTTCGGTTTCGACACGGCGGTTTCCTTCGCCACCGAATGCCTGGACCGCCTGCATTCCACGGCCGAGGCCCACCGTCGCGTCATGGTGGTGGAGGTTATGGGCCGCTACGCCGGCTGGATAGCGCTTAATGCCGGAATTTCCGGCAACGCCGATGCGATATTGATACCGGAGATCCCCTACGACATCGACAAAGTAGCCGGGGCCCTTAAGGAAAGGCCCAAACGCGGCAAACATTACGCCATAGTGGTGGTCGCGGAGGGCGCCAAGCCTAAAGGCGGAACGTTTTCCGTGGTAGGCAAGGAACTCGGCCGGGCGGAAAAACTGGGCGGGGCCGGCGAGCGCGTCGCCAGGGAACTCCAGCCGCTGGTGGGCAAAGAATGCCGGACGGTAGTACTGGGACATCTGTTGCGCGGCGGCACGCCTACGACTTTCGACAGGCTTATCTCGCTGAGGTTCGGAGCGGCGGCTGTGAGAGCCCTGGAAGAAGGGCATTCCGGCGTGATGGTGGCCCTGGACCCGCCCACGGTGAGATACGTGCCTCTTAAAGAGGCTACCAGCCGCATGAAAGTGGTGCCGCTGGATTGCGACACCATAATTACAGCCCGCGACCTGGGCATTTGTCTGGGCGACTAAACCAATAAATCCCACTTCGGAAGTGGGATAGGTGGTTAAAATGAGTTATAGAAAAGATCCTTTAGTAGAGAATCAAGTATATCATGTTTTCAATAAAAGCATAGCGGGCTTTCAGATTTTTAATACAAAAGATGATTATCGCAGATTTTTGGAAACGTGCGTTTATTACCAGAATCTTAGAAAAGAAATAAAATTTTCTAAGTATAAGGTTTTTGAACCTGAAAGCGATATTAAAGCGCTGGTTAGAAAAAGAAGTTTTCGTCGGAAAGTGGAGATAATCTCGTATTGTATTATGCCTACACATATTCATTTTTCTTTAAAACAGGAAAGTCACAACGGTATAAGCGAATTTATGAAAGAAGTTTTGGATAGCCACACGAGATATTTTAATATTAAGCACGGAAGAAAAGGTCCTTTATGGGAAGGTAAATTTAAAAGCATCTTGGTTAAAGACGATAGCCAATTGTTGCATTTAACCAGATATCACCACCTTAATCCTGTAACTGCGTTTATTGTTTCCAAACCCGAAGACTGGGATTTTTCATCTTACAAAGAATATTTAAATGTGGTTGAGCAAGGAATCTGTAATTATAGGGAAATAATAAAAACAAAACCAGATGAATACAGAAAATTTGTTGAAGATAGAATAAATTATCAAAGAGAACTCGCTAAGATAAAAAATTTATTGTTTTGCTAAAAAATCCCACTTCGGAAGTGGGTAGAGGAAATATGTTGAAAGGAGTAGTTTTGGCGGCGGGGAATTCCTCCAGGATGGGGCGCCCGAAAGCCCTGCTGGAACATGAAGGCGTCTCTTTTATAGAAATAGTCTGCGGCAAATTGCGCGGGCTCGGACTGGAAGGAATAACGGCCGTTCTCGGCAGGGATCATGAAATGGTGCTTAAAAAATGGCGGCCGCAAAAAGAGGAAATAGTTTTAAACGACAGGCCGGAACTCGGTCAGATACATTCCCTGAGACTGGCCCTGAAAGAGATATCGTCTGAAGCTTCTTTTTTGATCTGTCTCGTCGACCAGCCTCTCATAAAACAGGAAACCTACGAGGCCGTAAAAGATTTTTGGCTTAAAAATCCGGATTGCATCGTAATACCCAGGTGTCGCAGGGCCGGAGAGCCGCAAGTCTCAGGTCTCAAGTCTCAAGTCTGTCCGCCCGACCCGTTACGCGTTACGCATGACGCGTCACGATTTAAAAGGGGGCATCCCATAATTATCCCCGCCGTTTACAGGGACCTCTGCTTTTCCGGCCCCGTCGATAAAGGCCTGCACTGGGTGACGCATCATGAAAAGGTCAGGGTAAAGGATCTGGAAACGGAGGACTCGGGCATCCTGAGGGATTTCGACACGCCTGAAGATTATGAAAAGCTGGAAACCGGGGGGTGATTTGTTTTATCGTTTGACTGGAACCCGCCTATTTTCTATTATTTAGAGAACAAGGCGGGATTAAAGGAGGATGAATGCAGGAAATTAACGTGGATAAAAAAGTAGTGATGTCTTCGGTGTTAGGTTTTGGCGCGGTCATTCTGGCGGTAATATTTTTCTTTTCATCCTTCTTCATAGTTTCGCCCGGCACCGTGGCGGTGAAGACCAGGCTGGGACAGATAGTGAATTCCTATGGCGAAGGGTTCCATTTCAAGATACCCCTGATCGAGAACGTAATAAAGTTCTCCATACAGATACAGAGGGCCGACATAAAAACCCAGTCTTTTTCCAAGGATTTGCAGACTATGGACGTGCGGCTTGTCGTGAACCACAGGATACAGCAGGGCACCGTGGTCAGCATTTACAGGAATATGGGGCCTTACTATGTGAACACGGTGGTGGACCCGGTGGTTCAGGAAGTCTTTAAGTCCATTTCCGCCAAGTATTCGGCCGAAAAAATAATAGGCGAAAGGAACGCCCTGGTCGAGGAAGTGAATGCGGAAGTTAAAACCCGTCTGATGAAGAACGAGATAATAGTGACCGACCTTTCGGTGGTGGACCTGGATTTCACCGACCAGTTCCTGAAAGCCGTGGAAGACAAGCAGATAGCCGAACAGCAGGCAAAGATGTCGGAAAAGCTGGTGGAAAAAGCCAAGAGAGACGCGGAGCAGGTGATAGCCAAAGCCAGGGCCGAAGCCGAATCCCTGAAAATGCAGAGAGACGCCGTTACCGCCCAGCTTATAGAACTTAGAAAAGTAGAGGCCCAGATAAAGGCTATAGAGAAATGGAACGGCGTTCTGCCCACTTACGTGGGCGGCTCGACTCCGTTTATTTCGCTGGACAGAAAATAAGCGGTTTTTCGGTTTTTTTATTCAAGGTCCGGCCGGAAAAAGGCCGGGCCTTGTTTTTTATCCTGATTTCTCCGGTTTTTGTACGATTTAACCCGAAAATTTCATCCCACTCCACATAACCCAAATGGACGGGATAGTCCCAGTGGGACAACTGAAACTTTCGGGATAACACAGAACGCCGAGGATAAAGCCGGGGAAACCGTGACTTTCCTGGAATTTTTCAGGGTAGGATTTCCGCTTACCGTCCTAAACTGCTTTATATACCGGCTGTTTTTAAGATAAAATGATGTAGAACAGGCTGTAGGCTGCAGGCGTAAGGCTCAAGTCATAAAGCCGTAAATCAGGATAAGACGTGAGGCGGTGCCCTTCAGCCGCAAGTCTTCCGCCTTAAGCCTTTTATCAGGAGAAAACATGCAGGAAGAACACATCATAAAAATTTTGAACGACGCCGTGCAGGGCGGGAAGAACGCCGCTTTCGTGACGGTTATTTCCGCTGACGGTTCCACGCCCCGGGAGGCGGGAGCCAGGATGCTGGTTTATGAGAACGGGGAAACGGCCGGCACTATAGGCGGGGGAAAGATAGAAGCCCTGGCGATAGAAAAGGCCCTGGAATGCCTGAAAAAGGGCCTGGGCGGGAAGTTCGAGTTTGAACTGACGCCCAGGGGGATAGGCATGGCCTGCATGGGAAGGATGGAAGTTTTTATAGACGTTTATAAGAGTCCTCTGAAAGTTTTCATTCTCGGCGGAGGCCATGTGGCTCAGAAGCTGGCCGGGGTCCTGACGCTGGCCGGCCTGCCTTATTCCGTGGCCGACGACAGGAAGGAATTCGCGAACCGGGATAATTTCCCGGACGCCGCGGAAATAATAAACGAATTTCCGCATAAAGCTTTTAAAAAATCTAAAGTAGACGCGGACACCTACGTCGTCATAATGACGAGGGGCCACTCCCTGGATAACGAATGCCTGGCCGAAGCCGTCAAGACCAAAGCCGGATATATAGGGATGATAGGCAGCGCTTCCAAAGTAAGGCATATTCTTCCCGGCCTTAAAAAGAAAGGAGTAAAGATAGACAAAAGGGTTTATACGCCCATAGGCCTGAATATAGGCGGGAAAACCCCGGGCGAAATAGCCGTTTCCGTGACGGCCGAAATACTTAAGGTGCATTACGGCAAAGACGGCGCGCACATGAGGATAGGAGAGTTGAAAGTTTAGAGTTTAGAGCGGGGAGCGCATGAAAAAAAGGGCTAAGAACGGCGCAAAACGGAAGGGGTGAACATGAAGAATGAAAAATTTTCTTTCGTCGGCAAATCGCTTAAAAGGGTGGACGGGAAAATAAAGGCCTCGGGCGCGGTCCTTTACGGCGACGACCTGTCCTTTCCCGGCCTGCTTTACGCCTGCGCCGTCAGGAGCCCCAGGCCCCGGATAAGCATAAAAAAAGTTTCGGACGCCAAAGCCTCGAGAGCGCCCGGCTATGTAACTTTAGTCACATATAAGGATATAAAGGGCGTTAATAAATGGCCGGTGGTCCTGAACGATTATCCTTTTCTTCCGGAAAAAGAGGCCAGGTTCGCCGGGGAAACCGTGGCGCTCGTCCTCGCTGAAGATTTCAGGGCGGCGAAAAAGGCCGCCAAACTGGTGGGCCTGGAATACAAGGAACTGCCTTACCTGGACGACCCGCTGGAAGCCATGAAAAAAAACGCCATAAAGATCTACGGCAAAGACAACGTGATCTCCAGTTTCGTCATAAAAAAAGGCGACGCCGCCAAGGCTCTTGAAAACTGCGAATATGTAGTGGAAAAAGAATTCCGCACCAATTATCAGGTGCACGCCTACCTGGAAACCCAGACCGCCACCGCGGTCCCGGAGCCGGACGGCGGAATGACCGTCTATTCCTCTACGCAATGTCCTTTTTACGTGCTGGACGCCGTTTGCGCCGCCACCGGCCTGCCGGCCAATAAAGTGAAGGTAATACAGAGCGTGACGGGCGGCGGGTTCGGCGGAAAGGAAGACGTGCCGGCGCTCGTCGCGGCCCATGCCGCCGTAGGCGCACAAAAGACAGGCCGGCCCGTAAGGCTGGCCTATAGCAGGAAAGAGG
>PEXN01000108.1 GCA_002774685.1 Elusimicrobia bacterium CG08_land_8_20_14_0_20_51_18
AAATGTTCAAGGTAAAACCGTTGGACCTCAGGGGCGTATCTGCGCTCGATATGCCAATAACCCATATGTTTGCGTATAACGCTGCCGTTTTTGCCCATCCAGCGTGCAAACATCCGAGTCGTTCATAATTACGGTCATAGACATAAATTATGGACGGATTCGGCGTTCTTTTCAAGAGGAGACGGATTTCAGGCTCATCTTGCGTTAGAAACACGGTAAATTTCAGGCTCATCATGCGTTGGATAATTCTTAAACGCTCAGAAAAAATGATTTCCTGAAAAACAAAAAGTCCGCCGCTGTCGCAGCGGCGGACTTTTCATATACCGAAACCTTTAATTCCAGCTCTCGCAAAAAACCGGCGTCGCCGGGCGATACGGTGAACGGCTTGAAAATTCAGCTCCTTACCGCCTTCGTGCCGGCTATGAGGTCATGCCAGGTCCTTTTATCCTTCTCCCATATCGCCCACAAATAGCCAAGGAACAGAACGAGGGAAACCAGCGAAAAAACCGCCCTGAGAAAAGCCTTGTCGGCCGCAGGTTTATCTCCGGTGACAAAGTCCACCACTTTTATTTTCAGTATCATTTTTCCGGGCGTGGCGCCAAGCCTCCAGACCAACACCCCCCCGTAAAGAACCCAGAGGAACATTTTTAAAGGGATCCTTTTGTTGGGCTTACCGGCGGGCGCATTCGCGAAAACCTTAAGACCTTCTTTTTTGGAAATGGATATCTCTTCCCCGTTCCCGCCTTTTATTTTCACTTTCCCGTTATCCACGCTTAACCCCTCGACTTCGATTCCTTTCGTTACTTTATTTTCGTCCGTCACTTTCACTACGGGCCCTGAACTCAGACCCAAGACGCTGATTATTACCAGAAAAATAACCGCGTCTATGGCTATGGCCGCGAACCGCCGCCAAAAGCCGGCTTTTTCCCCGGAAAACTGCGGAGCTTTACCTGGCTCTTCTCCGGAAAACGACGCCGTTACCGCTTCAATAGCCGACGGCTGTTCGCCTATGGGTATCTCGCTCAAAACCCTGTAAACCTTTATTTTTTCGGGCACGCCCTTGAACTGCCTGTAGCCTATTTCGCTGGAAGGGACTTCCTTCTTGTTCATGGCCAGGTAAACCGCTTCGGTAAAAAATACCTGTCCCGCTTCGGCTATGCTTTCGAGCCTGGAAGTTATGTTCACCGCCTCGCCGAAAATATCCCCGTCCTCGGAGACGGCGACTTCGCCGGAATTTATGGCTATTCGTATATCTATCCTTTCCGCGCTCTCTTTCCCTTCGTTATGCTTTTTCAGGGCTTCCTGTATCTCTATGCCGCAAATAACCGCTTCCGTGGGGCTTTCGAAAGTCACAAGGAACGCATCACCTATCGTTTTCACTATGTGTCCCGAGTGTTTTCCCAGTATGGGAGTGACTATATCCTTGTGTTTTTTAAGCAGTTCCATCGTCTCCAAGCGCGAGGAAGCGGCGGTGCGGGAGGTGAATCCCTTTATGTCGGTGAGCATTATGGCTACGTGTTTGGTTATCATAAATCCCTCTTTCGGTTTATTGTATCAATTTTTAAAGCCGGCGGTTTCGGCCCCGTTACGGTAATTTATCATTTCTTTAAAAAAACGCGGATTGCCGGCGATTTCTCCAAAAGCTATAATAAATCCGTAAGGAACGGAGGAGACATGCCATCCCATCTCAAATTCATGAAAGCGGCTATAGCCGAGGCCGGGAAAGGCCTCCGCGAAGGCGGAATCCCGATAGGCGCGGTGCTGGTTAAAAACGGCAGGATAATAGGCCGGGGGCATAACCGCCGGGTGCAGAAAAAATCGGCCATACTGCACGCCGAGATGGACTGCCTCGAGAACGCGGGACGGCTTAAAGCCGCCGATTACAAAAAATGCGCGATTTATTCCACGCTTTCCCCCTGTTCCATGTGTACCGGGGCCATTTTGCTCTACAAAATCCCCCTGGTGGTGATAGGCGAGCACGAAACCTTCAAAGGCCCCGAAAGCTATTCCAAAAAATTCGTCAAGCTCGTGAACCTGGACCTGCCGGAATGCAAAAAGCTTATGGCCGATTTCATAAAGGCCCGCCCGGAACTCTGGAACGAGGATATCGGGGAATGACGGCCGCCGTAGGCCCTTGGGACCGGGAAAAAGCGGGTATAAAGCCTCTTAAACACCCGCCGAATAAATGTTAAAATATATGCGGATGAAAAAAACGATCTTAACCTTTCTTACCCTGTTCCTGGCGCAGGCGGCGGCTTCGAAGGACCTTCCTTCCGATCTGAAATTCGACGAGGGGCTGACCCTCGAGACCGTCGTTAAGAGGATAGAAGAGTCGGAACTCAAGAAAATTTCCAACCCGAAATTCAATCTCCTGATAGATATAACTAAGGATTGCAAGAGGATAACTTTTACCCGGGACTACCAGTTGACCTCCGAACCGGTTTCGCTTACCAGCGTCGAGTTCGCGACGGACTGCCAGGTACTGGGTTACGCGGGGAACCAGGTCTGCTTTACCTATACCAGGTACCACAAAGCCGAGTCGAAAATAATCATAACCGCTCCCAGGAAACTGAAACCCGGCAAGCCCGAAGTTTTTGAGCTCTGCCTCTGGAACGATTCCCTGAGCCTCAGACAGCTCTCGCCGGCCGCGGGTTATTCGGTAAATCCGGTGCGGGATACCTTTGAACTTACGCCTGCCGCGAGAACTACGCCGGAAATTTCGAAAAGCCAGGGCAAGGACTGCGCCCTGGTCTCGCAAGCCGATTACTCCTGCATTTACAGGTGCAAGGACGGTTCTTTCCTCTCTCAACTTAACCCTTCCCCTCCTTTTCCGGGAACGAGGGTTCCGCTTCACGACTGTCCGCAGGATCCGGACCTCCCCTTATAACCGCGGCCGGAGTTCCCGGCTCTTCCCCTCTGAATTTGAGAAGGACCTTTCCCGCGGTTTTTTGTAGAATCCAGCTTATGGGAAAAACTCTTAAACTTTTATTTCTTTTCTCCTGCCTTTCCCCGGCCCCTTTGCGCAGAAACCGTAAAAGTCGGCTTTAAAGCCGCGCTCCCGGTCTATACCGCGGAAAACGCCGCGGTAGCCGGCTCCTCCCTGGGCGGAATAATTTCGCTTTACATAGCCCTCGAATACCCGAAGCTCTTCTCCAAAGCCGCGGCGCTTTCCCCCTCGCTTTACTGGGCAAACCGGAAACTGCTGGAATTGTCGAAAACGAAAGCGGACCCGCGAAAAACGCTTATCTGGCTCAGCATGGGAACCGAAGAAGGAGAGAAAATAGCGGAAAGAGGCGGGGCGACGGAATCGGCAACGGATTCCAGGGAATTGCGGGATATCCTGAAAACCAAAGGCTTCGAGGAAAATGAAAATCTTATCTATTACGAAGAGCCGGGCGGGCGGCATAGCGAAAAATACTGGGCCAGGCTCATGCCGAAAGTTCTTGAATTTCTTTTAACCGGCCGATAAATTATTCGCGTTCCCGGGAACCGCGCGGCGGGTCTTTCCCCGGGCCGGCCGGCGCGCCTATTTTTCCCTGATAAGCAATATTCCTTCTCCGCCGTTAAATTCGAGTTCTTTGACCCCGCTTTTAGGTTTACCGGACAACCTCTCCAGGCATATTTTCGCCGCAAGGGAGCCGTTCTCCGCCTGCAAGGTCATAAATTCCAGGGGCACGTTGTTGTTATAGGAAAGAGGATAACGCGCCGCAAGGCCGCCGTTTAAAGATTTAAGCGGAACTCCTATCTTAAAAGTTTTGCCCTTGAATATTTTAAAGGCCTGGTCTTTCTTGTCCAAAACGACCAGATATTCTTTTTCCGGCGCGGGTTTTACGAGCTGAACGGGATAGGCTTTGAACCGGAAAGCCAGGTCGAAGCCCCTCACGGAGAAGACGCTTTTGTCGGAAGAAAAAGAAACGGTTTTCCTGTCATCCCTTTCCCAGTACGACAGGTAGGACTGCCCCATATGGCCCATCAGCTCCACGCTGGCGGCCGTATAACCGCTCCCCCAAGGTTTGCCTTTCTTTTCGAGGGAGGCGAGGTCCTGGATAAAATATTTTTTCAAGGGACCGACGCCGTGGTACCTGACCACGTAATCGAGAGACGCGCTCAGCTGCTGCCGTTCTTTCCAGTCCAGCTCCTTTTCCAGTTTTATTATTTTCCCGCCGGCTACGGCTCCGTTCCTCTCGAGCGCCGACTCCAGGCGCTTAAGCTGGCTTGAAAGCGAAACGGAATAAGCCCCCCAGGGCCCGAAAGAGCTGAGAATCGCCGCGAGGACCAGCGTGACAGGCACCATTTTGATATCCGGTTTCCGGCCGAAAATGAAGTAAATAAAGATCCCCGCAAGCCAGGCGGCCAGGACGATAAGGAAATAGCGGTGTTCCGTCATCCCGTATTGTTCCACGCGCTTGAAAACGGCGATAAAGAGCATAACGAGCAAAGGCAGGGCGGCCGCGCAGAAACCTTTTGAGTAGATCTTTATCCAGCGGTTCTCCTCCTTTTCCTGCGCCGGGTAAAGCAGGAGGAAAGAAACGAGGCCGAGAACGGAAGCGGTGCTGGTAAGCCAGCTTACCCAGCCCTGGGGCCATTGCCGCGTGAAGACGATCTTGCCCATATAGGCGTAAAGTATGAGAAAATAGACCGTAACCAGGGGAATAAGCGCGTATTGGGCGAACAACTTCAGGATTTTCGGATAAGTTTTATCGTCCTCCAGCTCCCGGTAATTTACGGGGGTGGTCCCCATAAAAAGCGTAGTCCAGAAAAAATAGCCGGCAAAGATCCACAGGTATTGGTAGACTTTTTCTTCCACCTTGATACCCAGCAATTTATCCACGGCCGCCAGCGCTATGGAAATGCCCAAAAAAAGAACCCCGGTATAAAAGGAAGAAACGCCCAGACGGATAAAAAGATTTTTATTGAACTGCCAAAAACCGTTGGTTTCGCCGGAGCGCAGGTAAGGGGCGAAAGAGATAAAAAGCAGGGTCATAAAAAGCCAGTGTATGTAGCGGTCCTTGTAATCGAAATCGCTTTTCCCCGAAAGGAAATAAAAGAAAACGCCGACAAAAACCAGACCGGCCAGGAAGGCGTAAGCCGGCCTGAAAACTTTGGGGAACGAGCCCCTTTCGTTCGCCAGAGCCAGCGAATAAAAAAGCGCTATGCCCAACTGCAGCGACAGGAGCAATTCGGTCCAGACGACTATCGGATGAGGGAGATCGACCATGACCCAGGCGGTGACGCAGGAAAGCCCGGCCATGGCCAAGGCGGCGGGAAAACGGGAAAAAGTCTGAAAAAACCCTTTGAGCGCATATTGTACGGCCGGAAAGTTCATAAAAACTCCTTTACCCCGTTAGCCTGAATTCTGCAGTTCAACTTAGTTTTCATTGATAAACCAAAAGAACAAAATTATTCTGCAGAATTCCCTGCGAAGCATCCCACTCCCCTTAACCCATGTGGACGGGATTGTCCCTTTCCATGGTTCTATAAGGAAGAGGGACAGGTTGCGAAACAAGCGCTACGTGCGCAGTTTCAGCAAGGGTTTACCCCGCGCGAGGCGCGCCCGAACCCTGAGAGGGGAAAGTTTCCAACTGAAACTTTCGGGTTAGAGAAGGCCCCCGGCTCAGGCCGGGGGTAAAGTCCGAAGGCCGGCCGGGGCTCCGGCTCTTTACGGCTGCTGTTTTTTTTCAGCTTTAGCCCAGCTGTCCTTCAGCGTGACGGTGCGGTTGAATACCGGGACTCCGGGTTTGGAATCCTTGGGATCGGCGAAGAAATAGCCCAGACGCTCGAACTGCGCGCGGTAACCCGCGGGCGCGGTCTTGAGACCGGGCTCGAGCAGGGCGTTCACTATCTCTCTCGACGCGGGATTCATGTTTTCCTTATAGTCGCGCCCTTCTTCCACGTCTTCGGGTTCGCGTTTGGTGAAAAGCGCGTCGTAAAGGCGCACCTGCGCCGGAAAAGCGTGTCTGGCCGGGACCCAGTGTATGGTCCCTTTAATCTTTCTCCCGTCCGGAGTGTCGCCGCCGCGCGTAGCGGGGTCGTATGAGCAATGCACCTCGGTTGTTTTGCCGGAGGCGTCCTTTACAACCTTCTCGCATTTGACTATATAAGCGTATCTCAGACGAACTTCCTGACCGGGGGTCATGCGGAAAAATTTCCTGGGCGGGATTTCCATGAAATCGTCGTTTTCTATATAAAGCTCCCTGGAAAAAGGAACCTTGCGCGTTCCCGCCGACGGGTCCTCCGGATTATTGACGGCGTCCAGTTCCTCGCTTTTGTCCTCCGGGTAATTGGTGAGCACCACTTTCAGCGGCTTCAGGACGGCCATGGCCCTGGGCGCGGTCTTGTTCAGTTCGTTCCGTATGGCGTTCTCCAGCACCCGGATATCTATTACGCTGTTGAACTTGGATACGCCTATCTCCTCGCAGAAGGCGCGTATCGAGGAAGGAGTATAGCCGCGGCGGCGGAAACCGGATATGGTCGGCATGCGGGGATCGTCCCAGCCGTCCACATGTTTTTCTTTTACCAGCTCAAGGAGCTTTCTTTTGCTCAAAACCGTATTCCCAAGATTAAGCCTGGCGAATTCTATCTGTCGAGGATGGTAGATGCCGAGTTGTTCCAGAAACCAGTCGTAAAGCGGCCTGTGGTCCTCAAATTCCAGAGTGCAGATAGAATGAGTTATCCCTTCGGTAGAATCCTCAATCCCGTGAGCCCAGTCATAGGTTGGATAGACGCACCACTTGTCGCCCTGCCTGTGATGAGAGGCGTGCATGATGCGGTACATGACCGGGTCGCGCATGTTCAGATTAGGATGGGCCATGTCTATCTTTGCCCTCAGGGTCTTGGCCCCGTCCGGGAATTCCCCCTTGGTCATCCGGGCGAACAGGTCGAGGTTTTCCTCCACCGTCCGGTTTCTGAACGGACTGTCCTTGCCGGGTTCGTTGGGAGCGCCGCGGTGGGCGCGCACCTCTTCGGGGTTAAGGTCGCAGACATAGGCCTTCCCTTTCTTTATGAGTTCTACGGCCCAGGCGTGCATCTTGTCGAAGTAATCGGAAGCGTAAAAGAGCCTATCCTCGAAATCCCCGCCGAGCCATTTCACGTCCTCTATTATGGAATCCACGTATTCCTGTTCCTCTTTGGAGGGATTGGTGTCGTCGAAACGCAGATTAAATTTGCCTTTATAGCCGCGGGCAAGCCCGGAATTGAGGCAGATGGACTTGGCGTGGCCGATATGCAGATAGCCGTTCGGCTCCGGCGGGAACCGGGTGTGCACCCGGCGGGCGTTCTTGCCGGCGGCTAAATCCGAGTCTATTATTTCCCTTATAAAATTCGTCTTGACGGTTGGTTGTTCAGTCTTCTTTTCCATGGAGAAATTATATCAATTTTGGGGAAAAAGTAGGAAGAGAGATAAAAAAAGAAAGGGCGTCAAAAAAATTTCAAATAATAAACCATAGCCGAAGTCTCGTTCAGGTACCTCCAGCCGGTCAGGACCGAATACTCCATCCTGAAATAACGTACCGGTTTTTTCCCGGCCGGGACTTTGCCGTCGACCAGGATCTCGGCGCGCGCCACTATATCGTCATCTTTACCCCTGGCGCTCAGTGATTTAAACTCTATCCGCTCAATATTTTTCAGCATCTCGGAGCTCTTCGCTTCCTGTCCTTCCGGTAAAGGAATTTCCAGTTCCGCTTTCGCCAGCTGTAAATATTCCGCCGCCATCTCCAGCCTTATGATCTGCCGGACCTTGGGTTCAAGCGTCCTGCGGGAAGTTTGATATTTAAATACCGAGAAACCGAGAATCGCCAGGATTACGATTATCGCTTTCCAGCCGCCGAGATTAACCGTCATTTTTTTGCCGCCGTATTATGAAACCTCTTTCGACCTTGTTTACCCAGTGTAAATTTTTCCGCCATGACTTCCGAATGTTCCCCTTTTCCTACTGCAGTATCTCTATCTCCCCTATGGACGGCTGCGGCACCAGCGCCTTGGAAACGGCGTTTACGCCTTCCCCGACATAGAGACAGGAGATTATGACTATACTGGCCAGCAGTATGCCCACGGCCAGATTCCCCTTCTGCAATTCCTGACCCGCGTGAAGCCTGGCGCGGGTGAGCCTGCCGAACAACCGCAGGGTAACCGAGATGGTCAAAACAGCCGCCACCATGGCTATGCTGAGATGGCCGAAACAAAGCAAGGTGAGTTTGCCGAAGCCCAGGCTGTTCTCTCCCGGCGCCGACATATACAGGCGGAACATGCTTACCACCGAGGTTATGCCTTTCTGCAGTATCATTGAGGCGGAGAACAAAATGGCGGCCATAAGAGTTCCCACCGCCACATTGCCTTTCTTTATCTCTTCTTCCATGTTGAAATCCGGATTGGCCTTTACGAATATCCTGTAGGTGATGTAGATGACCAGGCCGGACATTACCACGGCCAGGATAAATTCGAATACGCTTACTATAATTCTTGTAGTTAACATAATTTCTCCTTTCGCGGCGTTCCAGGCCTGTGCCGCGGGCCTTCAGAAATTAAAAAAACGGCTCTATGACATAACCTTTGGAACTTTTCAACAGCTCAGCCGTATACTTGCCCACCGAACCCGGCTCCAGCCAGGCGGGGCCGGCCGGCTCTATAAGCACGTATTCCAGACCTTCATACCTGACGAACATGTCCCCTTTTCCCGGTATGCGCCTGATAGCCATGAGGTAATGGCGGGGCACGGCTATCCCGACCATTTTTATCCCGCTCCAATTCGCGAGTATCGAGGCGACGACTCCGGTTTTAGTGTCGCAATCGCCCCAGCCGCTGAGTAGCGACCTGGCCGGCGGCAAAAGACCCCCGGTATGCCGGGTGCCTTCGAGCGTGGGCGGGATCTTGTAGCGGATGGCCGTCTGCACCATCGACACCACGGCTCCGACGGTGTCTTCCGAGCCGTACCCGTTTTTTTTTGCGTGCGCCTGGAAAGCCAGGGCCAGGGATTTCAGTTCCGGCGCGTTGCGCCTTACTATGCCGGGCATATCGCATTCCACGATGTTCCCGGTCCTCAAAGCCAGGCCTCTCTTGTAAAACATCCCGCGCAGCCTGGTTTCATATTCGACGCCCACTTCTTTTACCGCCTTTTCGGCGGCCGGTTTCCCTCCCCTCTCGTACCCGGCTTCCCACGCGGCCCGATACGCCGTTTCGCGCCATTTTTTCAGGGCGGAGTATTCCTCGTCGGTATAGCCGTAGCCGGTAAGGTATTTCCGGTAATACTCGGCGGGCATGCTGAAAGAAACGTCGAGCTTGTCCCGGTTGAAATTGACGAAATGGTATTGCGCGTTAAACATGCCCCCGGCCTTCCAGACCTTTTGGGAGGTTCCCGTTTCTGTCTTTTTGCGCACCACCTGTTCGCGGGCTTCTTCTTCCCCCTCATCCTCTTCCTCTTCTTCGTCCTCCGAGGACTGGTCGTAAGTAAGGTCAATCCCGGCCGGATATACCGCCAGCTTCTCCTCCCACTCGGACGCGAGCCGTAAGGTCCAGGCGAATAAAGCCGCAGACAGGAAACAACACAAGAGCAGGCGCGAGTCTTTAATCGTCATTTATAATTCGTCCGAATCCTTTTCTTATTCCTAATAATACAAAAAATCAGGGCGCCGTTCCAGAATCGGGGGCCGCCGGCGCGCGTATTTTTATATAATGTTTCCAAAGGAGCGGGCTCTATGGGACATAAAAAATCCAGGAACGCGGGGGGAAAGGCGCAAACGCCGGCAGCCCCTAAAAAAACGTCCTTAACCGAAAAATTTTCCATTCCCCGTACGGCCGGCCTGGCCCTCGCGCTCTTTCTTTTGGACGCGTTCATGATAAACCGGGGCGTTCTTTCCTTCCTTACGGCCGCTCTCGCCAGCTTTCACGTCGTCTCGGGCTCGATAGGCTCCCTTTTTCGGGAAAAAACGGAACCATTCCGGCCGGTACGCTCGGTTTTGTTCATGGCCGCGGCCGCGGTTGTGATCCTTTCCAATCACCTGAACGATAAGATGGCGCGGGCAAGGGCCATGGAAATAGCCGGGGCCTGCGAAAAATTCCGCGCCGCCGAAGGCCGTTATCCCGGACGGCTCGAAGAGCTTGTTCCCGATTTCCTGCCGGAAATCCCCCTCGCGAAATACACACTGTTAAACAACAAATTCCGGTATTCCGGCGGAAACATAGAGTACCTGGCCATGCCGCCTTCAGGCCGACGCTATTACTCGCTGGAAGAAAAAAAGTGGAAACGGGTGAACTGAACGGAAAGTGAAGACGGGGGAACGGGTCAGGCCGCTGTTCCCCGCGGCCTCTTTATTTGGGCATAAAGAATTTCAGGAGCAGGACGAGGCCCACCAACAGAAAAAAGGCTATTATGGCCCATTTGGACAGCCCGCCTTCCGGCGAAGAATTTTCCGGCAGTATCAAGCTGCTTCCCGTTCTTTGAGCCATCGCCTTGGCCTTCCCGAGAGATTCCTCGTAGACCCGTCGCGCGTCCGGGGGCATATCTTCGGGGCTGTCGTAGCCGACGCCGTTCACGATCAGCTTCTTGTTCCCGGCGAGGCCCCCGCCCGATTTTATGGCGTTCTGAAGGATTTGCCGTTCCCGCTCCGGCACCTCGTCCAGAGAATCGTATTCCTTGCCGTTGACCGTGATCTTCCGCTTGATACTGAAATTGAACTCTATTCCCATGCCTAACCTCCCCGATTAAGATAGTTATACCACACATACTTTTTTGTGCGGGAGGCATTCGGCATCGATAAGCAAGCCCCCCGATATGCTTCGTATATTTTACCAAATAATATCACCTTGCCCATGGAAACGAATTTTCTTTTTTGTATCATATATAAAAAAGCGGGGCAAAGAGTTTTCTGAAAGAATTTTATATGTAAAAAAAACGCGACAGCGGAAGGGGAACGATTCGCAATTATGTTACCTGCAATTCCACTATCGCGGGTCAAAGAACCGGAGGTGATTTTATGAAGGAACTGAACTGGAGAGTTATTTTACTGGGCGGCTTATTGTGCGCCGTAGCCGCGGCGGCTACGCCTTATGTGACTTTGAAACTGGGACAGAGCGTGGATCTGACCATGGGCGGCATGTTCCTCGCCGCCTTCGTGCTGGGCAGGCGCATGCAGGGCCAGCAGCTGGCAATAGAGCTCAACATAATACAGGCCATGATAGGACTGGTGTCGAGCATCGCCTTCATGGTCGTGATACTTTCGGCCTTCTTCTACATCCAGAACGTATTCGGCCGCGACATCGGCTTCAACCTGAGCACCTGGCAGATGTTCCTGTGGCTGCTGGTCTCGGCCAATCTCGGCGTGTTCATGGGTATTTTTCCCCGCGGCTCGCTGCTGAAGGACCGCTCCATTCCCTGGCCCGGAAGCAAAGCCACTCTGGCCGTTGCCCAGACGCTGACGGACCCCAAAGCCACTGAGACCACCAAGCGCCGCCGCGACGTGCTGATGGTCAGCACCGGCGGGGCGGGCTTTCTCACCTTCCTGCGCGACGGGATGGGAGTGCTGCCTCCGATAGTCGGCAATGCGGCGCTTAATATCTCGCTGGGGCTGGAATTCGCGGCCTTCGGCATCGGCATGCTGGTGCCGCTCTCCGTAGGTCTTTCCGGACTGCTCGGCACCTGGATAGTCGGCGCCTTCGGCGAACAGGTGGCGCAGTACGCGGCCCTCTCCGGCGTGACTCCGGAAAACTTCTCCGCGTGCCTGAGCGCCCTCAACTCGGTAGACGGTCTCGACGGCGCGGCCAGGGCGCAGACGATGGATTTCCTGAACGCCACCTGCGGCAAGGCGACCGAATTTGCCGGCGCCTCTTCACATTTCAAGTACGTTGTGCAGTGGATGATGTGGCCGGCCACCGCCATGATGATAGCCGCCGCCCTTACCAGCGTCCTCGTCCCGATAATCAAGCATTTTCTGCAAAAGCGCGAGGTGCGCTACGAGAAGCACGAAGAAAAATCCCTGGCCGACGAACATATCCCTCTCTGGTGGACGGTCACCGGCATCTCCGTCTCCGTCATCCTGCTCATCAGGATGACCAGCGCCTGGTTCAACATGCCCTGGCAGGAAGTGGCTCTTGCGGTAGCGATACAGCCGATATTGATAGTGGCAGGCCTGCGCGTGCTCGGTATCACCGGCTCCGGCCCCGTCTCTCTGATGGCCAACGCGACCCAGTTCCTTTTCGGTCTCCTCTGGCCCGCCCAGATCCGCTCCAACCTCGCGGCCGCCTACGTCAGCGCGAATCCGCAGGCCACTTCGGAGTGCGTGGTGCCGTCGTTCTGGGTGGCTCAGCGCCTCGGCGGCAAGTTCAAGACGCTGATCATCGCGATGCTGATAGTGATACCGATAGGCGCCATCCTCACGCCGATTATGTTCAACATGCTTGAAAAAACCTACGGCATAGGCCTCAACCCCGGTCAGCTCGCCGCTCCCACGGGCCTCAAGATAGCGACTCTCGCCATAGTAATGGAAAAAGGCTTGTCCTACCTGCCGCACGGCGCCCTTCAGGCTTCCGTTATCGCCATATTCATCGGCGTCTTTTTCGAGCTCCTTCTCTCTTTCAAGAAGACCAATGAGAAAGGCCACGAGGTAAGCCGTTTCTGGTTCGTGCCGATACCGGCGGCGCTGGGCTTCGCGCTGATACTGCCGGCCTCGCTGAACATAGGCATAGCCTGCGGCGCCATGATTTCGGCTGTGTGGAGCCGCTTCTCCCCGGAGGAACACGGCTCCTTCGGACTGTACGGCACGCCGCTGGCTTCCGGCCTGGTGGCCGGAGAGGCGATGGTGGGCGCGATACTGCTCCCGGCCCTGGCGGCCGTGATGGATCTCGCAAAATAAGGTATTTTTTTCAGCCAAATGAAGAGGCCGGCTTGTTAGCCGGCCTCTTTATTGACCTACGCATAAGTAATAGAATTGTTGGAGGTTTGGATTTGAGATGAATGCGAGGCGCGACGAACGAGCATACAGGCGGTCTGTGAGCGAGAAGCAACGAAGCAGTCGCTCAAAGGCAAGCCTCCCTTTCCCGCCGGGAAAGGGCCGGGCGCTTTTGGGCTGCAACTGCGTCACGCGTCGCTCACATAGCCCAGCTATGCCACGCTCCGCATTTCTTGTTTCGCTGCAAAATCGACCCGGCCAGCATTTTTATTATTTACGCGTAGGTCAATAATTTACGGTTATTTTGTTCCCCTACTTTTTAAGCCGTCCGACGGGCGCCATATAGACGGTAAATTCGTCTTTCCCATCCGCCTTCAACATCTCGTCTGCTAATTCCTGGAAATACGCGCCTATCATGCAGGTTCCCAGGCCGAGCGCCTCGCAGGCGGTGTGGAGATTCTGCCCCGCATGACCCGCGTCCATAAGGACCGCCTTTCCCGCGTGTTCGATGCCGTAGCGCCACTCGTTGCGGTAGGGTATGGCGGTCCAGACGAATAGAACAGGGGCTTTTCCGCAGAAAATCTGGCCGCAGGCGACCTTGGTCACTTCCGCTTGCGAAACCGGCCCGGCCCGAACGACGGCCAGAGAATTTTTTGAACCGACATACCTGTATATCCCCTTTTTCAGGCCTTTGACGTTCTGCGCTATGAGGTATGTTTCGAAAGGATGCCTTGAACCGGCGGAAGGCACGGTCCTTTTGACTATGTGATGGGCCAGGGACGGCTCTTTCTGTTTTCTTATTCCCTGAGCGGCCCAGAGCAGGTACGATAATTCCCCCGTTGAAACCGGAGAATCGGGGAACTGCCGCGTGCTTCTCCTGTCGAGCAGGCATTTCGTAACTGAGGATTTCTTCAGTTTTACTTTCAGCGGGTCCGGCAATTTTATCAAAGGCGATGAATTTATACTTTTTTCCGCGGCCGGAGCGGGCACGCCTTTTTCCTGGTCGGATTTTTTACCCCGTTCATTCAGATGATAGCCCTGCATCAGACGAATTATTTTGCTGCGGTTCATAATATATTCCCCTTATTCCTCGAACTTTATCCCTGCCGCGGCCTTGTAAAAATCGTCCAGCGTTTTGGCGTCTTTCGAGTACAAAGTCATCTCGCCGAGCAGGCCTTCCCAATCGCAGAAGTGATGACTGGTCGCGCGCATATCCCCCCGGCTGTCGTAAAACACCGCCCGGTCCCAGCCCAGCCCGTCATCGTGGGTGTCGTGCTCCGCTACAAAGAGCCAGGACCCGTCCGGGAAAGAGACCTTGACCAGTTTGGCGTCCTCGAACGGCGCCGGAGCGGCGGTCCCTTCCGGGATGCCGACCCGCAGGTCGACGGCCGGCAATTGGTCCATTTTGTCCCTGTATTCCGGGAAACGCTCTTCCCAGCCGAGGACGAAGCTGTTAACCGAGAATAAACGCAGACCGGCGATGAACAGAGCTATCCCGGAGACGATAGCCAAAATTGCTCCAGCCCATTTAAAAAATTTTTTCATATCCTGAACCCTCCTCAGAATATTATACCACCCGCGTATTGTTTTTCAGCTTTGCATGGCAGGTAAATTATAAACGGCGGCTGAGTCCATTTACGCGGAAACCATAGAAAAACATTTCCGCATTTACTATGATGGTAAGAATTACAAAACGGGCTTAATATTTCTTATGAACGACGACAAAAACGCTTCCTCCTCCGATATCTACCGCATATTAGGAGTCAATCTGCTTGTTTTGCCGATGGTTTGGCTGTTTAATTGGGACATTTCGGAAATCTTGATACTTTATCTGGGCGAAAGCGGGATAATCATTTTTTTAAATTCTTTAAAGATACTTTTCGCGAACAGCGAAAACTACGACCTGAACCAATTTTCAAGAAATCATTATCCGGCGGTTTTCTTATTTTCTATGCTAAAGTTCCTGATCTCCGTGGTTTCCGTTTTTATGTACGGGGCCGCCCTGTGGATTATGTGGCTTATTTTATCCATGCTCATATTCCCCGACAATAAAGCCGAGCCGGAGATGACCGCCATACTCTACTCCGTCCGTTTCGGCCTCCTGGCCTTCTTTCTCAACCACTGCTATTCTTTCATTATGTTTTACCTCCGCGGCGACGATTACAAAAACGTTAAAATAGAAACCATGCTGGCCGAACCGGCCAAAGGCATCGTCGGCATGTATTTCGCTCTGATAATAGGCGGGATAGTCGTCTATTCTTTTACGGAAAGCGTCAATCTCTGGGGCATATTGATAGTTCTCGTGCTTGTTAAGCTCCTGATAGACCTGCGCAATTACGTCAAAGGAGTCTGGCCCCGTATTTACAACAGTATATTGGGGGGATGAGCGGCGTGCAGGATGGGCCGCTTGCTTGGACTAGGA
>PEXN01000074.1 GCA_002774685.1 Elusimicrobia bacterium CG08_land_8_20_14_0_20_51_18
CGCTTGAAGGATAAAAATCCGGTTGAAGTAGAGGCTTAAAAAGATATATAATGAATCGTCCCGCCTCAATGAACCTGTCAACTAAATTTGGGACAAGGTCTTTTCCAATGCCTGGAACCAAGTGCCGAACCTCCGAAGATAGGTTGTACTACTATACTTCCCATGCAAATTATATTCTTCGTGGGTTACGGAAGTCTTATCCAACTTTTTAGCAACTGCTTGTAAATCTTCAAGGAGAAGATTGTCCGGGATATTTCGCTTATAGTCATCTAATTCAAATTTCATTTCATGTCACCCCGCTAAACGCTTATTTTAATTTAAAAAACTTCGCGATCGCTTTTAAATCAAGACCAATCCCTGCAAAATTGGGCTGGAGAATCAACGCATCAACAAGAGCTCCTCGCTTGCCTTTCTTTAATTCCTTAGCCACCTCAAAATCTGGAAGCCCCTTTTTGTCTTTTATGTCCTTAAATACCTTTTCGATTAAGCTGACCACATCGGACGTGGTTTTACATGCTTTACGGAGAGGGATAAGCAACATCTGGGTAGCCGATGACTGCCTGTGCTCTTTTGCTTGCATCTGGAAATAGCGCGGATGGATTGTAGTTATTAATATTGCTGGCAGTATTCCTTCAGATGGTTGACCATTCACCTGGTGCCAGGACAAAACCTCATCTGTGAAATGATGACCTACCGTCCCCCTCATCACAACGGCGTCATGTTTTGACGCCAAATCTGCCATCTTTGGGAAATTCTTAAATAAGACTTCTGATAAAGGCTCTTCCCATCCATAATCTAAAAGATAGAGATAGTATTCCCTTTTTGCTTCTATAGGCAACTCGCCTAAGGAATGAATCATTAACCCCATATTATCCTCCTGATATCCTCTAAAGCCTACACTCCGTATTTCCCGGTCTTATATCCGCCTGAACGCTTTACCAAGCCGGCCTCTAATAACGGCTTCAAAACAAAATGCGCACCAGGCTTGGTCACCTTCAGCGCGGCCATTATTTCCTGTATGCCGCGCGGAGCTTCTTTCAGAAGGCCCAGTAATCGCTCCTGATTCTTGGTTATTGAAATGCCTTTACCGCCTGTAAGCGCACGGACAGAGTCTATACGTTTCCATGTGCGCTCAAGGGCCTCCAACACTGTTTCAGCGGAATATTCCACCCAGCCGGAAATATCCCCCCCCTGCGTCTGGACGTTGTTCAAGGCACGATAATAGGCCATTCTATCCTCTAGGAAGACTTCGTCCACCGCGAAGATGTGGTTGGTGTCGAACTGCTTACGGTAAAGTTCCCAGGTGGCAAGCGCGCGGCCTACGCGGCCATTGCCGTCACCAAAAGGGTGGATATGCTCAAATTGATAGTGCAGAATGGCGGAACTTATCAGTGCGGGCCAATCCTTACCGGTGCCGTTAAGCCATTCGCACAATTCCTCGGTTAAATACGGGACCGAAGCGGGCGGAGGCGGCGTATGGTTGCCCACAAACACCTTATAATCCCGGAAAGCGCCCATAGGCTCCCGGTCCAGCGCATTCTTGCGGCCTATTATGGCATGGAGTTTCAGGATTTGAGGAACCTTTATAGCGGCAATACCCGAATTTTTAGCGATGAACCGCAGAACCTCGAAATAGTTCAGAATTTCCTGCACCGCACGCGGTCCGGCCCCCGGCACGGTACCGCCATCAGCCAGCGTCTTGATCTCATAAAGCGTCAGAGGGTTACCTTCAATAGCGGTAGAGCCGTGCGTCTGCCTGGCCAGGGCCTCGCGCTGCATATCTGGCAGCCAGCTTACACCGATTACGGCCCCCTGTATCTTGGACTTAAGCTCGGCAGCCTGCTCTATGACTTTGAGAAGGTGCTGAGTCGGGCTGAATTTAGGGTAAAATGCCATAAATACAGTATAGCAGATAGTAAAGCATAAGTAAAGTAATGCGTAAAGTCCCCCATGAGCCGCGGCCGGCTTAAATCCGTTTGGCCTCAAAGCGCGCAAAACATTTTTATTGTTGTTCAGGAATAAATAGCGACCGGCCCCATTTCCCTGCGTTTTAAATGCTTTGGGTTTTGTCGCAGCGGTTCAATTTGTAAAGCATCATGAGGTTGGGGTCTATCACCGGCCGCGAGGCGCGCATCCTGGCGCTTATGCTTTCGCATATCTGCACTTCGAAGCGGGTCAAAGGAGTCAAAGCCTCGATAAGGGAATTTATCCGCTGTACCCCGGTGCCTATGCCTTCATAGGCGGGCAGTTTTACCGGCTCGCCCGAGATATTGGCTTTCCCGGCAGCAAGTTGGACCAAACCGCCCAGGGGATTATTATCGTAGTAGACGAGACCGGCGGGAAAAGTTATTCTTCCCGCCGCGTTGTCCACACTGGCGCCGAGATTCGTCATGGCGGCGTTCAAGCCGTTTAGAATATTCTGGGAGATATCGAGAAACAATCCCCTGTCGTCCGCGTTAAGGGTCACGTCGTTCTGCGTGGCCTGGTTGACCTTAAAATTCAATCCCGCCTCGCTATTCAGGGTATATTTGAACTGCCTGGCGTTAGCGGTCACGACTACGCCCGTTATCCTTTTGGTATACGAATCGAAAACCGGGCCGCCGGAATTCCCGCCGAAAGCGTCCAGGTCCGTGGTATAAATATTCTTGCCTATTTCCTGTATCGAGGCGTCATTCGGGTCGGTTATCTTGACGCTCATGCCCATAGGATAGCCGGCCAGGAAAACTTTATTGCCGGCCACGAGGAATTCCCCGGTCCTGTCTATGGCGAGCGGCTCTTTCCCCGCGCTTTTGTCGAGTTCCAACAGAGCGTAATCCTGATAAGCGTCCCTGTCGACCATATTCCCGTCGAGCTTGTGAAACGCTATTCTCTCCACTTTAAAGACCTGGTCTTCCGAAAAGGAAGCGTTGTACTGTCCCGCCCCGGTCTGCTTCCAGCCGAAAAGCACGAGTATGTCCTTGTAATAGGAGTATTCTTTAGGGTCTTTGGAAACGCAATGCCCGGCGGTCAGGACCATTTTTCCCGCGACCAGGGAACCGGAGCAGAAAGCGAGTATTTTCTGGTCGGCGAAATCCGCGCCGGCGGCCAAATTCCTGGCCTCGCCGACGACTTTCAGGTTAAGAGGTTTATAGGTTCTGGAAGCCTCGTCGAACACGAGCGAGGATTTTTTGACTATGGCCGCCACCGAATCGGCGAGCTGCTGAAGAGATTTGTCGACTCTATAGTAGTCGTTGAGGGTATTGTCGCCGTAAATCGCCACCTGCTGTATATGACCGCCCTGGTAATCGCCCTCTCTGGAAGGAACCGCTTCCGGGACCGGGACGTCCCGGGAATCGACATATTCCATGTTTATGTCGGTGAAATCGGAAGGGGCGTCCCTGTAAACCTTGTCAGCGGCCTTTCTCTGGCCGACGGCATACAGGAAGAAAACCACGAGAAAAACAGGCAGAACGGTCAAAAAAGATTTGAGTTTCATAAGTTCTCCCTAAAAAAAATTCTCAGACCCGCGATATTTTTCAGGCGCGGTCTCTTTGATAATATCGTATGCGGAAATCAGGAAATCCTCAAGGGCCGAAAGGCCCATATAACAGGAAAAAAAGGAAAATAATTCCCGCGATATTGCATAATGGTTTTCCGGGTTTCCAGTTTAAAAAATGGGAGAAAAAGGCCGCTGAAACGGAAAAAGGAGCCTTTAATTTCAGGCAGGCGGCTCATCCCCCGCGGAGTTTGCGCCTGTTCTTGCTGACATCGCGGCACGTCCTGGAGAAATTTCGCGAATAACGGCCTTCGCGCCGTTATCATGCAGGGAGACGGCCACGTTATCCCCGACTTACCGGTAGATCGAGTTTCGAGACAGCCGCGGCCGAAAGGCCCGCCCCCCGGTAGGCCCGGCGGCCCTTAACACGGCCCGCTAGTAATCCTATAATAGATATCGGGCAGTCATTTTTAAGGAGGGCATCTAA
>PEXN01000094.1 GCA_002774685.1 Elusimicrobia bacterium CG08_land_8_20_14_0_20_51_18
CCTCTTCACCTCGAGCATATCCGTCAACCTGACCCCTGTTTCTATGTTCCTGTTGATCCTGAAATCCATGCCCGCGTCATATCTGGGTCTGTTGAAATCCCGGCCCTGGATAGCCCTGTTCCGCGCGAACTCGTTGCCTTCAGCCAAAAGGGAAAGCCTCCCCCAGAGCGCGTCCCCGTAAAAGGGGCGGTATCTTAATCCGAAACCGGCGTTGCCCCTGATGGCGCCTACGTAAAAATCGGCCGCTTTCCAGTCCCAGCCCATCCAGGCGTCCACCGTATTTTTTATCTCGTAGCTTACTCCCCTGTCGGCGTTCTTCATGTTGAAAAAATTGGAGATCCCGGCGTAATAATACTTATTCTCTTTCATGTAAAGCTTTACGCCCACGGAATTCATATTGTAACCGGCCGCCGGGTCGTACCTCGTGTCCCAGAGCCAGTAGGTTTTTATCTTGGAAACCTTGCCCATCATCGTCTTGAGCTCTTCGCTCGTGTCTTTTATGTTGGCTATGGTGGCTTTTACGTCTTCCTTCGTTTCCTTGTCGGAAACGAGCGTCCCTATCGCCCCCTCTCCGCTGTCTATCTTGGAAACTATGGAATTGGTTTTGGCCAAAAGCTCGTCCAGTTTGGTCATGACGTCGTCCATCCTGGAAAAGCCTTTTTCCATGCTCGGCTGGGAAACCGCTATCAGTTCGTTCAGATTGGCGCTTATATCCCTGAGGTTTTCCACCACGTCGTTGAGGTTCCTGGTGAATTCGCCTTTATTGTTCAGGCCGTTCATGAAATTTTCCAGGTTGGCGATGGCGCTGGTTATGGCCCTGTCCATAGAAAGGGCGTTCTCCCCGTAAACGGTCTCGCCGTCGGCGACGACGCCGCTTTCCGGCGTGCCCTGGTCTATCTGGAGGAATTTGGAGCCTATCAGGCTGGTGGAACCGATGAGAAATTTGGAATTCTTGTAAATTTTGACGCCGCGCGCCACCGAAAGCCTTACCACGACCTTATCCCCGTCTATGGCTATCTCTTTGACCTTGCCGACTTCCACCCCGCTGAGTTTTATGTTCGACTTATCCGCGAGCCCGGACACGTCGTGAAATTCCGCGTTTATGACGTAATGCTGCTGGAAGGAAAAATCTCCCAGTAAAAAAATGGCCGTGGCGAACGTTATCAGCCCCACCAGCACGAAAAGCCCGACTTTTGTTTCATCTCTCATTTTAACTCCGATACCGGCGCTATATCATTATATTATTTATTTCCGGCAAATTGAATTCTCTATAAATTCCTTTACAATCCCGTTTTTGCTGTTTTTTATTTCCTCCGGCGTCCCGAGACACGCGAACCCGCCCTCGTTAAGAAGAGCTATGCGGTCCGAAATTTCAAGCGCCAGCTTTACGTCGTGCGTCACGGAGATGGAAGTCACTTTAAGTTTTTTCGACATTTCTTTTATAAGCTCCGAAACCGTCTCCGCGGTCACCGGGTCGAGACCCGTAGTCGGTTCGTCGTAAAGCAGGTATTTAGGATTGGCCGCGATGGCCCTGGCCAGGGCCACCCTCTTTTTCATGCCCCCGGAAAGCTCGCTGATTTTCAGGTTTTCGGAGTTTTTCAAACCCACCAGCTCCAGTTTTTCCCCGGCGGTCTTCAGATATTCGCTTTCCTTGATGTCCGTAAGATATCTCAGGCCGAAAGCCACGTTTTCCCAGACGTTAAGAGAATCGAAAAGAGCCCCTTCCTGGAACAGATAGCCGAAATTTTTCCTTATTTTCTGTATCTCGAATTCTCCGAAAGTTTTTGTTATATCCGCGCCGTCTATCTTTATCGAACCGCCGTCCGGCTTCACAAGCCCTATTATGGATTTCAAAAAAGTGCTTTTTCCCGTGCCGGAAGGGCCCAACAAAGAAAATATCTCCCCGTCCTTTATGTCGAGATTTATTCCGCCGAGTATCGTCTTGCCGGAATATTTTTTAACCAGGTTCCGTATTTCAATCATTTTTTGCCGCCAAAATTTTCATCTTTTTCAGGGCTATCCTCAAGCCAATCCTCCAAACCTCTAATCTTCCAATCCTCCGCTTTTATGTTATCCCTATCGAAACCAGCAGCGCGCTCACGAAATAATCCACGGCCATAATCAGCACCATGGAAGAAACCACTGATTCCGTAGTCGCCATGCCCACGCCCTGCGCTCCGCCTTCCGTATGAAGCCCTTTATAACATGACACGGTGGCTATTATAAAGGCAAAGAAAAAGCTTTTAATAAATCCGTGCATGAAGTTTTTTATCTCCATGTACATAAAAATATCGTCCCAGTAAACGCTGGAAGCTACGCGGAGCTTTACCACGCTTACTATGAAGCCTCCGGTTATGCCGATAAAATCGCTGAAAACCGTAAGAAGCGGAAGAGCTATCATAAAAGCGAAATATCTCGGTATCAGGAGGTACCTGGACGGGTTGGTCCCCAGAGTGTAAAGAGCGTCTATCTGCTCGGTTACTTTCATGGTGCCTATCTCGGCCGTCACGGCCGCTCCGGCGCGGCCGGCCACGACTATGGCGGTAAGCACGGGGCCGAGCTCTTTTACGAGCGAAAAACCCACCACGCTTCCCACGTAAAGCGGCTCATTGAAGAGGCTTTTTGAGCTGTATCCGCTCTGCAGCGCCAGCACCATCCCCGTGAAAAGGCTGGTAAGCGTCGTGACGCTGACCGAATCCACCCCTATCCTGGTGGTCTGTTTTACTATCTGTCTGAATTCGAGTTTTGACCTGAAAAGCCAGAAAATGACCGAGCCGACCATATACCAGGTCTGCCCCAGCTTCCGGGCCAGGTTTATAAGATGTTCGCCTATCGAAGGCAGTATGAGACATTTCATAGCAAAACCAGATATTAAGCGATTCAGAAATTAAGATATTGAGGAACCGCTTATTTTACGCCGGCGGTTTAATTCTTCATTTTTTGCGGCGGCTTAATCTCTCAATTTCTATTCTCTTAATTACTTTTCCTTATATATTCTCGGCACCCTTTTGGTTATAAGCGTGGTTATCTCGTAGCCGATGGTCCCGGCCCAGCCGGCCAGTTCCGCTATCTTCAGCTCTTCCCTTCCGCTTCTCCCCGTAAGCACCGCTTCGTCCCCGACCCTTATGTTCTTAAGGTCCGTCACGTCTATCATGGTCATGTCCATGGTGACGTTGCCGGCGATCCTGCATCTTTTCCCGGCGACCAGCACGCAGCCGCTTTTGGAAAAAGCCCTCAGGTAACCGTCCCCGTAGCCCACCGGCAAAGTTGCTATCCGCATATTCCCGGGCGCCCGGAAACTCCTGTTATAACTTATGGAAGCGCCTTTCTTGACGCTCTTTATAAAAACTATCCTGGTTTTCCATTCGAGTATCTGCCTGAAACCTTTTATGCCCCCGTAAAGGGCGTAGCCGGCCCTGACCATGTCCAGGCGCGCCTGGCGATAATTTATGAGGCCGGGAGAGTTGGCTATATGCCGCAAAACTCCGCGGCCGAAATTTTTCGAAACGTTCCGGAAAATTTTAAGCTGGCCGAGGGTATATTCGCGGTCGCAGTCCGCGCTGGAAAGATGGCTGTAAACGCCGCCCGGAAAAGAATTTTTACCCTCTTTTATTATCTGGGCTATTTTCAGGGCGGAGCTTTCGCTCGCTCCTATCCGGTTCATCCCGGTTTCCACCTTTATGTGGCAGGACGCCTTCACTCCAAGCTTATCCGTCCATTTCACGAACTCTTTCGCCGCCATGACGCTGGAGACCGTGGGAATCAGCCCGTTCTCTATTACGACCTTGAAATTTTCCAACGGGTAAATGCTGCCCAGAACCAGAACGGGGGATTTTATTCCCGCTTTCCTGAGTATCAGCCCCTCCTCTATGGATGAGACCCCAAAACCCCAGCACAATCTTTTCCGTTCCGCGAACTGAGAGAGTTCTTTCATCCCGTGCCCGTAAGCGTCCGCTTTCACCACGAAAAGAAGCTTCGTTCCGCGTCCCGGTTTTTTAGAGATTTTATGGAAATTAAATTCGAGGTTTTTCAGATTTATATCTATCCAGGTGGGTCGGAGCATAGCCCTTAAAGAGGGACTTCTTCTTCCTGCAGGGGCTCGGTGCCGGGAAGCGGCGGATCGGCGAATTTGGTCCAGTTGGGGAAGAAATTGAGTTCCAGGGTCTTGACCGCGCCGTTCCTGTTTTTCGCTATTATCAGGTTGGCCAGATTTTCATGGCTCGGGTCCTTGGTATAATAAAAATCCCTGTGTATAAGCGCCACCACGTCCGAATCCTGCTCTAGCGAACCGGATTCGCGGAGGTCTGAAAGCCGGGGCCTGTTGTCCACTCTCCCCTTGTCCTCGCTTCTCCTGTTAAGCTGGGAGAGCGCCACCACGGGGACATTGAGGGTCCTGGCCATGTCTTTCAGGAGCTTTGAAATCTCTGAAACTTCCTGCTGCCTGTTCTCGCGCCTGCCGACTCCCCTTATAAGCTGCAGGTAGTCTATGAAAACTATCATCTTGTCCAGTTCCTTGTTCTTGGCCTTCAGCTCCAGCATCAGCTTTCTGGTCCTGGCCCTTATTTCCATGATATTAAGGCCCGGGCTGTCGTCTATCCAGATATTGGCCCTGGAAAACTTATCGACTTCGTTGGTCATTTCCGTCCATTTTTCGCGCGGGAACTTGCCTCTGCGGACGTCGAAAACGTTTATCCCCACGGAAGCGCCTATCATTCTGTTGATAAGCGAGATTCTGTCCATTTCGAGCGAAAAAAAGGCTACGGGGATGTTCTTCTCTATGCCTATATGGTAGGCCATATTGAGGGCCATGGCGGTTTTCCCCTGCGAGGGCCGCGCCGCGAGGATTATCAGCTCGGATTTCTGGAAACCACCCGTTACGTCGTTAAGTTCCCTGAAACCCGTGGACACGCCGGTAATATGGGACTTCAGTTTCGCGAGAACGTCCATCCTGTCCAGGAACTCCTTGGAAAGATCGGAGGGAGAGTAAAAACCGTGGTCCGTGTTCTTCTGCGAGATCTCGAAAATCTCCTTCTGCGCCCTGTCCAGTATGAAATCTATTTCGTTCACGCCTTCATAGGCGTTCTCTATGACTTTCGTGGAGGAAGTTATAAGCTCCCTGAGCACGTATTTTTCTTTGACTATCTTGGCGTAATTCTGCGTATGGGCCGGGGTTGAAACCTTTTCTATGAGGTCGGAGAGATAAGCCTGACCGCCTATCTCTTCCAGCTTCCCGTCCTTCCTGAGCTCTTCGCTTACGGTTATAATATCTACGGATTTTCTTTTTTCGTTGAGCCTGAAAATGGTATCGAAGAGTTTTTTGTGATTATCGAGGTAAAAATATTCGGCGCGGAGTATCTCGCTCACCGTGTCTATGCTTTCCTTGCTTATGAGCATAGACCCCAGGACCGCCATTTCCGCTTCCGCGGAATGGGGATAAACCTTGTTTATCGACATAGCACCCCGTTTTCAGAAAAAAGGTTTCAGCTATTCTGCGCCGTAACGTTGACCTTGACCTTGGCGGTGATGTCGACGTTAAGGATTATCTCTATCTCGAAAGCGCCTACCGCTTTGATGGAAGCGGGCAGGACTATCATTTCCTTGTCTATCTGCACATCGGCGGCCTTGAGGGCCTTAAGGATGTCGCTTTTGGCGACGGAGCCGAACATGACGCCTTCCGGGCTGACGGCGCGAGAGAAGGAAAGAGTGACCTGCGAAATCTTGTCCGCCACAAGCTGGAGGGCCTTGTTTTCCTGTTCGAACTTTTTCTTTCTTTTTTCTTGGGCGGATTTCCAGGCGCTTACGGCGCCTTCGGTGGCCGGCTCGGCTATTCCCCTCGGCAAGAGATAATTCCTGGCGTAACCGTCTTTAACCTGCTTGACGTCGCCCATTTTCCCCAAATTTCTCAGACTTTTCTTGAGTATGACTTTCATAGATCCTCCAGACAGGTAAAATCAACCGCTGTAAGGCAGTATGGCGAGGTTCCTGTTTATCTTGATCGCCTTGGCTATCTGCCGCTGGTGCTTGGAGCAGGCGCCGGTCACTTTCCTGGGAAGGATCCTTCCGGTGTCCGTGCAGTACATCTTGACTATCTGTATCTGCTTATAATCGACATAGTCTATGTGGTCGGCGCATAATCTGCAAACCTTCCTCTTGTTCATAAAATGTTTTTTATAGACATGTCTTTTGACTTCTCTGTTCTCGTGCGCCTTTTCGGCCGGTTTCGGGGTTTCGTTGTTTTCCATAACTTCTCCTGGTTTTATCCGCCCCGTTGGAAATTCCGCTCCCGGGGCCGTATTACTGAATCTTCGACTCGTCTTCCGTTAAATCTATAGATTTCTAACGGGGTTAACCGCTTAGAGTTAAAAGGGAACTTCGTCTATTCCGGATTCGGACGCTTTTTCGCCCGCTTCCTCCACTCCTTCGCTTCCTTCCTGCGCGTCCGGCGCCGTTTCTTCCCTGGGAGCTATGGCGAGGAACTGCACTCTTTTTGCGACTATTTTAAGGGATTTTCTCTTTTCTCCCTTCTTATCGGTGTATTTGGAGCTGGCGAGCCGGCCTTCCACGTGCACGGGACTGCCTTTTTTCAACTTTTCCCTGCACCTGTCGGCCATAGGGCCCCAGGCCGTCACGGGGACGTAAGTGACGTCGTCTTTCCATTCCTGGGTAGAGTTGTCCTTGTATCTCCTGTTCACCGCTATATCGAAATAACAAACCGCGCTACCTTTCTGGGTATAGGCGGTCTGCGGATCTCTGGTCAGGCGGCCGGTGATTATCACCTGGTTCTGCTCCGGTATTTTTATGTTCATAGGGCTATTTCTTCGCGGTTTCGAGAGCGGCCGAAATAAGGGAAACTCTTAAAACATTTTCCTGAAGCCTGAGGTTATAGTTCATCTCTTTGACTTCTTCGGGGTTGCCTTTCACTTTCATGTAGTAATAAAAGCCGTCCCTGTTCTTCTTTATCGCGTGGGTGAATTTCTTTCTTCCGAGCGTATCCTCCGTCAGGATTTCGCCCTGATGGGAGGAGATTATCTTTTTCGTCTTTTCCAAAGCTTCTTTTATCTGATTATCCGAAAGCTGAGGGTTATAAATGACTATCAATTCATAGTTTTTCATGACACATTAATGATAGCATATTTCCCTGCGGCTGTTCAATTGAACAGAAGAGGCTAGAGGCCGGAGCGTCTACCCTCCCCTTATTCCATGCTTTCCCGGGCCTTTTTAAGCTTTTCAGGGTCGCCGATATCGTGCCAAAGCGCCCCGTCTATGGAAAAACCGGAGATCTTGAGGCCTTTGGCCGCCAGTTCGAGATAAAATTCCGTCATGGAAAAAACCTCTTTAGCCGGGAAATGGTCGAAGATCTCCGGGGAAAGCAGGTGAACGCCGCAGAAGGCGAGCTTCGCGCCGACGCCTCCTTCGGGAAGACCGCCCGTTGCAGGACAGGCGGGAGACGCGGCCGCCGGGCCGGCGGAGAATCTGCACAAAACCAGTTCTCCGGTTTTCTTATTTTCCCAGCCGGATAAAACCTTTTTCCCGTCGAAATGGAATTTCCGGGCGGATTTCCGGTTCATCACGGCCAGGGAGGCCAGGGGCTTTTCCCTGAGATGCCAGAGTTGGAAGAACTTAAGGTCGAAATCGGTGAGAATATCCGCGTTGTAGAGAAAAAAAGGCTTCCCGTCGCCGAAAAACGGGGCGGCTTTTTTCAGCGCCCCCCCCGTATCCAGTATTTTCTCCTCGTGCGAGATCTCTATCCTCAGCCCGAAATTTCCGTTGGCGATAAGAAAATCCATTATTTTGGGCGCCAGGTGATGGGTGTTTATCACTATTTCTTTCACGCCCGCGGTTTTAAGATGGTTTATCACGCGCTCGAGCATCGGAACGCCGCCCACGTTGATAAGGGCCTTGGGCAAAGTGTTGGTGACCGGCCTGAGCCTGGCGCCCAGGCCCGCCGCAAGTATCATGGCTTTCATCCGGACACCGCCTTTAAAACAGAGGTATTAGAAGTTATAGAAGGCATAGAAGAGTTGGAAGGAATGGAAAGCATAAGTAAATTGTTTTTTTCCTCTAAATCATCCACTTCGTCCGTAACTTCTATAGCCTCTGATGCTTCCGCCTCTTCTATTTGTTCAGCGCCGTGTGTTTCACCGAAGGAGAGACGTTTTTCCTGCCCTTGAAAAGGGCGTAAAGCTTCTGGGCCATGTAAACGGAGCGGTGCCTGCCTCCGGTGCAGCCGAAACAAACCGAAAGGTCCGTGAAATTTCTGCCCATATAGTTGGAGACCGCCTGTTCCACCATCTCCGAAGCGCGGGAAAAAAAAGTTCCCGCTTCTCCGCTGGCTTCGAGGAATGCGGCGACTTGGGCGTCTTTGCCGGTTAAAGCGGCGTATTTTTCCTCACGGCCGGGATTGGGCAGACAGCGGCAGTCGAAAACAAAACCGCCGTTATGGCCGCTGAAATCCTGGGGAATGCCGTTTTTATAGGAAAAACTGTATATCTTGAGATTAAGGCCCAGCCTTTTCGTCGTAAACTGCCTGAGCTGGGAAGAGGCCGTTATCTTTCTGAAAACCTTCGTCATTTCAGGCGTTTTTACAGGCAGTTCCCTGTTTTCTATCAGCCACTCTATATTCTTCACCACGTAAGGCACGCTCTGGAGAAAATGGGTTTTCTTCTCGTAAAAACCCCTGAGGCCGTAGGCCCCCATGGCCTGCATCAGCCTCACGAAAACGAAAGGGTAATAATACTTCAGGAATTCCTCTTTCGACTGGAGGCCGGAAACGGCCGTTTCCGAAACATAGTACTCCATCAGTTTTTCCCTCAGTTCCGGCTGCAGGTCGGCCTTGGCGTCGTAAAGAAGCGAGGCGACGTCGTACTGAAGGGCGCCGCGCCGGCCGCCCTGGTAATCTATGAACCAGGTTCCCCCGTCCTTTATCATGATATTGCGGGACTGGAAATCCCTGTACAGGAAGAAATCGGCCGGCGCCCCGAGCAGGAAATCGGTAAAGACGTTAAAATCGTCCTCCAGCTTCTGCTCGTTGAACGGAATGCCGGCGAGTTTGGCGAAATAATATTTGAAATAATTGAGGTCCCACATTATGGACTGCCTGTCGAAGGAAGACCTGGGATAACAGTCCGAAAAATTGAAATTTTTTACGGCGGAAGTCTGAAAAAGGGCGAGCCATTTCAGGGCTTTTTTGTACAGGTCTACGGCCGGAGGCTTGAGTTCCGAATCGGACCTGTCCACGGCCAAAAAATCGAAAAGGGTCTGGTCTCCGAGATCGGTTTCCAGGTATATTTTATCGGCGGGTTCGAAGGCGAAAATTTCCGGAACCGGCAGTTTGCAGACGGCGAAATGCCTCGAGAAATTAACGAAAGCGTTGTTCTCGGACTTATCCGGCCCGTAAACGCCTATTACGGACCTTTTGGCGTTTTTAAGTCTTATCAGCTTCCTGTTCGAGCCGTCGCTGCGCACGTCCTCTATGGACTCCGGCGTTTCGCCGAAAGCTTTTTTAAAGAGCGCGGCCAGGTCGACGGCGTATTTTTCCCGGATCTTTATCTGGTTCATATAAAAAATAGAGACTGGAGACCGGAGACGAGAGTTACTGTCGTAAATAGTAAAGAGAGAAAGTGTCAAAGGGACAAAGCGGCAAAGTGTTATTAAGGAATATCATAT
>PEXN01000072.1 GCA_002774685.1 Elusimicrobia bacterium CG08_land_8_20_14_0_20_51_18
AAAGATCGTGCTGATTTTCTTGCAAGATTAAGCTCCGCTCTGGATAAAACAGGCGGTAAGTGCCTGGCGTGGTGTTTAATGCCGAACCATTTCCATTTGCTGATACTTAGGGGCAAGGGAACCTTGTCAGAGCTTATGCGCCGCCTGATGACAGGATATGCTGTCGGATTTAATGTCCGGCACAGACGATGCGGACATTTATTCCAGAACCGGTATAAGGCTGTTTTATGTGAAGAGGACGGTTATCTTCTTGAACTGTCTGCGTATATACCGCTTAATCCGTTGCGTGCGGGACTGGTAAAAGACATGGGCGAATTGGGAAAGTATCGCTGGAGCAGTTATAGTGAGGTGTTAAAACCTGAACCCGGTGGAATTATTGACAGGGATTATGTTTTACAACACTTCGGAGAAAAACGGAAAGAAGCTGTAAAAAAGTTTCAGGCATTTGTGGCTGAGCGGTCCAGCAAACAGGGAAAAGGCGAATATTCCGGCGGAGGACTTATAAAAAGTATGGGCGGCTTGGCGAATGTGCTGGCAATGCGCAAAGAGGGGGAAAAGGAATTGTGCGATGAGAGGGTGTTGGGAAGCGGCGACTTCATTGAAAAAGTATTAAAAGAAGCCGGAGAAAAGCCTGAAAGAAAGGTGAAAGTCGAAGAGATAATGAAAGCGGTGGAAAAGAGCGCTGGGGTTAAGGCGGAAGAAATATTAAGCCGAAGCCGGCGCCGGAGTGTCGCGGCGGCGCGTGCCAGGTATTGTTATTTGGCTAAAGAGCGATGCGGGGTGAGCGGGGCAGGTCTGATGAAACAGTTGAAAATGAGTTCCGGCGGCATTACGCGTCTTTTTTATAAAGGGAAGGAGCTGAGCGATGGGAGGCGCTAAACCATCATTCTATGAGCAACGTCCCCTATGTCCGGATAAAATAAATGCATAATTATAAACCAAAGGATGGTTGTGTTCCGAATGAAGAAGCGGCTGTTAAAATTGCCGTAGCCGTTTGGATCCCGATATATGGAGAAGAACAAATAGAGAAAGAAAAACCGTATAAAGCTACTTTAAAAAATGGGATTTGGCATGTTAACGGTTCTCTCCCTGAAGTGATGGTCGGGGGAGTCGCGGAGGCGGAAATTTCCAAAGAGGATGGACGCATTCTCAGGATCAGCCACGGTAAATAGGGGGAAGGTCAATCTAACAGGCGTCAGGGAAGCGGCGGTAATTTTTTTTTATTATGTTTACTACACGTCAAAATGAGACTCGCATTCTTTCAGCCATAGGCTTTCCTGTCGGAGTTCCCCTGGCAATTGTTTTTACTTGGAAATATGTTGCCCCCTTCCCGTCGTTGTGGGCGGCCTGCCTTACATTCGTGGCGGTCGCCTGTCTTTTGGGATTGGTGACCGGCTGGATGATGGGGCGCCTCGGGTTGGTGGTCCTGGTGACGACCCCGGTCATCCTCGCGCTCCTTGGTCTGGTCCTTCCCTTCCCGGTGCTGTATGGCGAGGGAGTATCTGACATAATTAACCAGGTTCTCCCATTTATATACGTTCTATTCTCCACCCTTCCTTCTTTGCTGGTAGCGGTTGTGTTGGGAGGATTCCTCCGCTCAAAGAAAAAACCTGATGTTCGCCAAAACTAAGAGGCGCTGTTCTGCTTGTCAAAAGGTACCTGGTACCTTTTGCAGGGTACCTTTTGCACTTGAGGATAGAAGATATAAAAGTAGTGGAAGTTATGGAAGCTTTTGAACCGGTGTTTTACGGTTTTGGGGAGGAGCTGTTCTGGTCGTCACCAGAGGCTCCGTCCCACTTCCCATAGTCCGAATAGACGGGACTGTCCCTTCCTCTGATTTTATTAAGGAAGAGGGACGACACCTGATGCCGCAGTGCGGCTGTTCCGTATTTCGAGTCTCAGGTCGAGTATGCTGTTCACGTAGTTCGAGGAGTGATTGTAGGCGTAAAGCGCTTTCCAGACGCTGGAATTCGCCGAGAAGTCCGCGGTTCCGGCCTGGTAGCCGTGGCGTATAAGATAATTGGCGACGCTGGCCAGGGCGTCGGGCCAGGCATAGAGATCTGCGTAACCGTCCTTGTCGTAATCCACAGCGTAGGCGTTATACGAGGAGGGCATGAATTGACCGAAACCGAATGCTCCGGCATAGGAACCGTAAATCGAAAGCGGGTCTTTCCCCTGCCGGGAACAGAGTTTAAGCAATTCCGCCAGTTCTTTGGCCGCCCAGGAGGCGCGCCTGGGCACCGTATTCGATATGGTATAAAGAGCGTTGAATACCCTGTATTTGCCGGTGTTCGTACCGTAGGTGGTTTCCACCCCGATGAGGCTCGTTAGTATGAGCGGGTCCACGCCGGATTCGGCGGAGATCTTTTCCAGGAGTTCTTTGTTCTTGCCGTAAAATTTAACCCCGTCCGCTATTCTTTTAGGCGTTACGATGAGTTTTTTGTATTCCTCGTAGCTTATGGGGGTTGGCGGAGGCTGGTCCGGTTTTGGCGTCATCAGGTCGGTTATCTCGGGGTGAATGCGGACATTCGGGTCCGAAAAAGAGTTTTTTATGAAATTTTCCGGTATGCCGGAACCCTGCAGGTTCGCCAATACCGTCTGGTATACGTCTATCGAGGGCGTTTCGGGCTGAGTCGAGCTTTTGTCGAAATCTTCCACCGACCTCATAATGTCGTCGATGTCCGCTATTCCGGGGAAACTGTTAAGAAAATCCGGCCTGACGCCGCCTTCTTCTCCCATCGCCGCAAGGGGGGCGAGAGCGAGAAGAACAGCCGGTACAATGGTCCTGAAAAGTCTCATTTAGTCTCCTATAAAAAGCTTAGCACACGGGACAGCTTTCCGGAGGGGCTTTCGGACCTATCGGACAGGAGTAAAAGGACCCATAAGTAGTAAAGGGTAATTAGTGACGAGTAATGAGTAAACGGTAAAAAGGGGAGAGCCGGAACGTTCAAGTTTTTATTTTCGCGCTATTCTTTCAGGAGTTTTTTAGCTATGAAGGGGCCTTCGTAGATCATGCCGGTGTAAACCTGCACGAGGTCCGCGCCGAGGGAGCGCTTTTCCCGGAAATCCTCTTTTGTGAAGACCCCGCCCACCCCTATCAGGGGGATGTCTTTTGAAATTTTTCTTATCTCCGAAATTTTTTGGTTGGCGGCTTCTTTCAGCGGTTTTCCGCTCAGGCCCCCGGCTTCTTCTTTCCATTTGTCGGAGAGCCCTGTTCTGGCGGTGGTGGTGTTCGCCGCGATTATCCCCAAATTATATTTAAGACACATTTCCACGGCGGTTTTCAGGTCCTGCGCGCCGAGGTCCGGGGAAATTTTTATGAAAACCGGTTTTTTATCGTCGACGCTCAGCGCGGCTTCTGTTATTTTTTTCAGAAAATCCGGATTATGCAGTTTCGTCAGGTCTTTTATGTTCGGACAGCTGACGTTTATGACGAAATAATCGCCGTAAGGATTAAGTATTTTGAAACAATCGGCGTAATTTTTCCAGGCTTCTTCAAGGGGACAATCGGTGTTCTTGCCTATGTTTATGCCGAGAGGAACGTTTATCCGGCCTCTTTTCTCCATATTGCGCGCGACTTTTTCCGCCCCGTCGTTGTTGAAGCCCATCCTGTTTATTATGGCCGAGTTTTCCGGGAGCCTGAAGAGGCGAGGTTTGGGATTTCCCGGCTGGGGCTTCAGTGTGACCGTTCCGACTTCTATGAAACCGAAGCCCAGGCAGGAAAGGGAATCGTAAATTTCCGCGTTCTTGTCGAAACCGGCGGCCAGGCCCAGGGGGTTTTTGAATTTCAGACCCATAAGACTTTTTTCTTCGTCCGGTTCTTTCGCCGTTTTGGAGAGCAGAAAATTGAAAAGAGGCAGGCTCCCGCCGATGCGCAGGGAAAATACGGCGAGGTCGTGGGCGCGTTCGGGGTCCAGCAGGAATATCGCTTTTTTTACGATATTTTTATAAATAAAATTTTCCATTCTTGTATACCGTTCTGCCTTGCAAAATGGTTATCAGGTTCCTGCCCTTCAGTTTTTTCCCCAAAAAAGGCGAGTTCGAAGATTTAGAATGGAAATCGTCCGGCGTCCAGACGAGTTCCGGGTTTACAAGCGAAAGATCCGCGTCGTAGCCGGGCTTCAGCGAACCTTTTTTCTTAAGGCCCAATATCCGGGCCGGATTGGAGGTTAAAAGCGGGATTATCTTTTCCGGAGAAAGTTTTTCGGCGTGATATAATTTAGTCAGGGAGGCGGACAACAGCGTTTCAAGCCCTATTATCCCGAAAGGCGCGTCGTAAATGTTCAGGGTTTTCATTTTTTTGGTATGCGGCGCGTGGTCGGAGCAGATGACGTCAAGGGTTCCGTCTTTCAGCCCGGCTATGACGGCTTTCCGGTCCCTTTCCGTTCTGAGGGGCGGGTTCATTTTGAAATTTGTATCCAGGTTTTCCAGGTTTTTTTCCGTAAACCAGAAATAATGCGGGCAGGTTTCGGCGGTCAGGGCCAGCCCCGCTTCCCTGGCTTTTTTGATCAGTTCCAGGCTCTCCAGACAGCTCATATGCTGTAGATGCAGCTTGCCGCCGGAGAGGAAGGCCAGCGTTATATCCCTGGCGACCGCCGTTATTTCCGAATCCCGCGGTATGCCCGGCAGATTTTTCCGCCTGGAAATTTCGCCCTCGTTTATGGGGGCTTTTTTATCTTTATAAGGGAACTGGCAATGGGAAAGCACGGGAAGTCCGGCTTTTCGTGAAAAGCGGAGGGCTTCGCGCATGAGAAGGTCTTTTTCCGTCCAGGAGCCGTCGTCGGTAAAGGCTCTGACGCCGGCTTTTTTCAGTCCGGCCAGGTCGGCGGGCTTTTCCCCCGACCGGTTTTTCGATATAGTCCCGGCGAAAAAGATATTAAGAGGGGTTTCACGGGTCCTTCTGGCTTCCAGTTTTCTTATTATTCCGGGATTGTCCTGGGGGGGGGAGGTGTTAGGCATGGCCAGTACCGAGGTCACGCCTCCGGCCAGAGCGGCTTTTGTCAGGGATTTGAAATCTTCCGCTTCCTCCGCGCCGGGGGTTCTCGAATGCGCGTGCATATCTATCAGGCCGGGGAGCAGCCAGAGGTTTTCCGCGTTTATCAGCTCGCAATCGGGTAGGGGAGTTATGTTCCGGGAGAGGCGGGATATCCTGCCGTTTTCTATGAGAAGGTCCAGTTTGTTTTTCAAGCCGGCGGCGGGGTCCATCGCGACGGCGTTTTTCAGCAGGATTTTTCCTTTCATCTTCCTCCGCGCGCCGGCGCCGGGTTGGGCAGTTCTATCTTTCCGGAATCTTCCGCGGGAGCTCCCTCGGTTATGGTGACCAGGCCGTATTTAAAGGAGGAATCTTTTTCCTTGTACATTACCAGTTGAAAGCCGGTCATGAGAAAGAGAACCGAAACGGCTATGCCGAGCGCTTTTTTTTCGGCCTTTTCGTTTATCAGTTTCAGGAGCAGGGCGAGTCCCGCGGGAAAGATGACGGCCAGATGGGCAGCCAGGGTTTCCAGCCTGGCTTCGGGGTTTACCTTGGAATGAAAAACGCCGTTAAGAAAAAGAAGGAAAAACAGGAAAAAAAAGGAGGCCGTTTTCCAGAAGGCCTTTTCGCCGGAAAACGCCTCCATCAGCATGGAAAGACCCAGCGCCGAGAGCACCAGCGAGAAGGCCGGCAGGAGATGCAGCCCGCTGCGCAGACGCAGGCTTGAAATGGTTTCTTCGAGCGAAAAATTGCCGAGGTAGTAAAAAACCGCCGTAAGAGAAAGCAAACCGGCGGCGAAAAAAACGGCCGGGCAGATTTTTTTCAGCGCCGTGGCCGGGTTCTGCAGTTTTACGGTTTCTGAGACGCCCAAAAAGAGGAAAGCCGCGCCCTGAAGGACGTGTATGGTGGTCGAGGCGTCGTTGAAGTTTCCGTAGGGGATCATTTCCCGGCCTTTCTTTTCTTTTTCCTTTCGTCCAGGTAAAGGTAAAGGGCTATTATTATTCCCAGCCACAGCAGGGTGTAGCCCGGCTTCTCGAAAGTTTTTTTCGCTTTCCCCGAAAGGGTCTCCCCGGCGGGGATTTCCGGCGGACCCGCGGCCAAACCCTTTTCCGCGGTTTTCAGTTCTTCAGTTTTTATTTCTTTGGCTGTGCGGGGCGGCCTGGCTTCCGTTTTTCCCGAAAGGGTTTCTTCGAGAGTTGCAGCCGCGTTCCCCGAGCAGGATTCCCTGGAGGAATCGCAGGGCTGGGCGGAAAGAGCGGGCAGGGCCGGCAGGAAGGCCAGCGCGAATATTATTTTTTTCATAAGTTGTTCCTGTATTCGGAGATTTCCGTTGTTTTCTTTCTTTTTCTTTCAGGAGGAGTTTCGTCCGGGTAGCCGACGGAGATAACGAGTTCCGGGTCTTCGCCGCTCCCCAGTTTAAGGGCTTTTTTCGCCTTCTTTTTGTCGAACCAGCCTATCCAGCAGGTCCCGAGGCCCAGCTCCCGGGCCTGCAGGACGAAATGCTCGCCGGCTATGCCTATATCCACCAGTTTGAAATTAACGCCCTGCACCTGGCGGCCGAGAAAGCCGGTCAGGCTGGTTTTGGAGGAAACCAGCACCGCAAGCGCCGGCGCTTTGGCCGCGAATCTGGTTACGGAGTAAAGGCCGGAAAAGGCGTTCTCCGCGAATTCATCCCTGGCCGCGCCTTCCAGGATTATGAACCTGTAGGGCCGTATGTTGCAGGCCGAGGGGGCCAGGCGCGCGGCTTCCAGGCAAAGGTCCAGCTTCTCCCTTTCCACCGGCGAGTCCCCGTATTTTCTTACGCTGCGCCTTTCTTTTATCGCTCTCAGGATTTCCATATGGATATCTTAATAAATTCCGGGGTCATTCTGCCACCCGCCCGCCGGACAAGCGGGCGGCTGGATCAAATCGAAGTTCTGCCGAATTTTCTTACCAGCTCGTCCAGCGTCAGCTCCAGTATGGTCGGCCGGCCGTGCGGGCAGTGCAGGCTGTCGGCGCAATCCTTGAGGTCCTCTATTATTTTCAAAGCGGAGTCTTTCGTTATTTTGTCGCGGGCCTTTATGGATTTTTTGCAGGCCAGGGTGGCTATGGAATCCCTTTTAAGCTCTTCGGGCACCTTGTCCGGGTTTCCGAGTATCTCGGAAAGATAGGACAGGAAATCGGACAGAGCGTCCGGGGTGAAATAAAAAACCGAAGGGGTTGAGTAGACGGTCACGGCGCCCGGACCGCTCCGGTTGATCTCGAAGCCGGCTTTTTTCAGCCAGTCCTTCCAGCGGAGAATGTTTTCGGCCTGAGCGGGGCTCATTTCCACGGAAACGGGGAGCAGCAGCGCCTGCACCTGTATCATGTTTTTATTGAAGTCTTCGGCGTATTTTTCGAACATTATCCTTTCCACCGCCGCGTGCTGGTCTACGAGAAGCAGGGACTTTCTGGTCTGAAAAAGGAGCAGGCTGTCGAAAAGCTGCCCCACGAAGGTTATAGGGGGATTGTGCCAAAGGGGGGCGTCCTCGTTTTTGTAAACGTGGTCCAGGAAATCTTCCTGGTTATAGGTGCTGAGATTGTTCGATTTTTCCGAGACGAAATCCAGGTCCGGTACGGCGGCGCCCTGCGTCGCGGAGGAAGGGGCGGTATTGCCGGCCGAAAGGGAGGGGGGGCTTTGTTTTTTCAGCAACCCTTCGGAAACCGTCCTGTGAACGAATTCAAAGACGAAATTCTCGTCGGAAAACTTTATTTCCCTTTTCTGGGGATGAATGTTCACGTCCACCCTGTCCCCCGGGGTTTCCAGAAAGATTATCCAGGCCGGGTGCCTGCCGTTGCGCAGATGTTCGTAAGCCTTGTAAACCGCCTGCTGGAGGATCCTGTTCTCCACGCTCCTTCCGTTGACGAAGGTGTACTGGCTGGTCCTGGAGGCTATGAGGTTGACGGGGTCTGAAATGAGGGCGGAAAATTTTATTCCGTCCCTTTCCGAAGAAAGCTTTATAAGTTTTTCGGAGGTTTTACCGGCGAGTATTTTCCTGACCCTGAAATCCAGGACCGCTCCGGCGTCTCTGCCGCCGGGAAAATTGAAGATCTCCCTGCCGTCCAGTTTGAAGGCGAAAGAGGTCTGCGGCCGGGCCAGCGCGAAATCCTCCACCACCCGGATGAGAGAGGCTTTAAGCGAGGCGTCTTTTTTGAGGAACTTCATCCTGACGGGAGTATTGAAAAAAAGGTCGCAAATTTCTACGGTCGAACCCTTCACGGGCGGAGCCGGGGAGAGTTTTAAGCCGGAGAGGTCCCCGCCTTCGCCGGTCAATATGGTTCCGGCGCCGGACTTCCCGTTCCAGGACGAGATCTTCAGCCTGGAAACGGCGAAGACGGAATAAAGGGCCTCGCCCCTGAAACCGTAGCTGGAAAGACGGTGGAGGTCTTCGTAAGAGGTTATTTTACTGGTGGCGTGTCTCAGAACGGACATCTGCAGGTCCTCTTCGGACATGCCCGAGCCGTTGTCGTTTATCCTTATCAATTCTTTTCCGGCTTTTTTCACGTCTATATTTATGGAGTCCGCTCCGGCGTCCAAGGCGTTTTCCAGCAGTTCTTTTAAAACGGAGGCGGGGCTTTCTATAACCTCGCCCGCGGCGATGAGAGAGACTATTTCGGGGGGGAGAACTTTTACCGGCATAAATTCCTTATGCTGAAAGAATGCGCTGCAAAATAGATTTTAACAATTTTGAAGAAGGAAAACTACGGCTTCGGAGCGCGCGGAACCGGCTGGGCGTTTTGTTTTTCCAGATATTCCAGATAAAAGGAGTAATCGTTCCCCGCCTCATAGACGCCGGAGCTTATCACGTAAAGACCGGCCGCGTCGAAATTCGCCTTCTTCGCTTCCAGGGCTTTTTTAGCCGCGCTTTCGAAATCGAAGGTTTCAGGGTTTTGGTAGGTTTTTATCTCGAATTCCCTGAATACGCCTTCCTTTCTGTAGAGATTTTTAACGGCGTAATCCACGGCGAAAGAATAATCTCCGCCGTTTTCGAAGGCGTAGACGTGCAGGGTTCGCAGGCCGGCTTTTGCGAAAACCGCGTTCCTGGCCAGGGCTTCTTTGAGAGCGCCGTTTTCGAAGGTGAATTTTTCCCCGCAGCGGTAATTTTCCACCGAGTATTCGGGCCTTTCTTTGCCGTTGTCGGTTTTTTTCAGGAACTCCACTTCCAGCGCGTAATCGTTCCCGGAGGAAACCGTTTTGGCTTTTACGGCCGGGATGCCGTTCTGCCTGAATCTGGCCAGGACGGACGGCGCGTCTTTTGCGGCCTGGCTTTCGAAAGTATATCTGCCGTAAACCGTTTTGCCGAATTTGGCGTAATAAGGACGCCCCTTCTGCAGGAGATTGTTCACGGCGTAGGAGACGGAAAAGGAATAATCCCCGTCTTCGGTCAGTATGGAATCGAGAACCCTTAAAGGCGTATTTTTGAAATTTACCAGGGCGGAATTAAGGGCTTCTTTGGCCAGGTTTCCGGTCCAGTAGGATTTAGCCGGCGCGTATTCCTTAAGAAGGACCGCCTTGATGCTTTCCGGGTTCTTGAGAAGGGGGGAGTACTCTATGTTGAAAGTGTAGTCGTTGTCTTTTTCGGTTACGTTGGAGCCCAGCACGGTGAGCCCGAAGCCGCGGAACAGGGCCGCTCTTTCTTCCGCCGCTTTTTCCGCGTCTCTTTCAAAAGTGAAGACTTCGTCCGTAGAGTATAGGCTTATGCCTGAGGGGGCTTCGGGACCGGTAACGTGGAGCTGCTGCTGCGGAGCCGGAGGCTTCACTCCTTTGAGCTGGTCTTCGCCCGGTTCGGCGAATTCCCCCGCGGCCGAGAAGAGCGTTGATAATTGAACGGCCAGAATTAAAGCGTAAATCTTCATCTTTTCCTCCGGATAAAAAGTCCGACTTAAAAATATTTTTGCCAAAATCTTCGGGGTGTTTCCGCCTCGAAGGTATATTCTGGTATATGCCGGCTTTTCTGGAAAGAGCAATAAGCCCCTTCCCGGACCGGGCCCTGTGGTCCGGCCGGAGAATAAAAAACCCGCCGTCGGTTCAACGGCGGGTTTTGGGTCGGACCCGCTATTTCACTTCGTTATACATGAAAGTCGCGAAATCGTGCCATTTCGTCGTCGTGTTGAAGTCGAAGGTGGTGTAGGGAGCTTCAAATATCCCTTCGAGCTTCTCCTGGGGCACCTGCGGAGCGGCGGGGGGAATGTATACTGAAATCCCTCCGGCGTCTTCCAGGTTCTTTCCGGCCCTGTTCGCGCCAAAACCGCCTTTGTGTATGACGAGGTCGTTGGCTATAAAGTTCTTGAGCTCTTCGGCTTTGCTCTTGAACGAGACTGCCGCGGGTTCGGTTTTGGTCACGTTACCGCCGGCTATGTCGGCGAACTGGTGGAGGTCGCCGAAAAAGGAGATAGTCATATTTTCGTCTCCGGGGCCCAGTATGTCGAACCTCATGGTATCGGTCCTGGCTTTTTTCAGCGCTTCCAGGTCCTTGGCTTCCATGG
>PEXN01000160.1:0-5753 GCA_002774685.1 Elusimicrobia bacterium CG08_land_8_20_14_0_20_51_18
GGAGCCTTCCCAGCTTAAAGTCCATAAAATGAAAAGTTTGAAAGAAAGCGCGGGAATTCGTTAGCTCCCCCGCTTCAGGATGTTTTCATTGCTTTATTCTTTCCGACAACGCGGCGAGAAATTCCCGGGTATCGGAAGGTGAGATGACGTAGGTCTTGCCGGCTTTGACTAGGACCAGCTTAGAAAAATCGGTGTAGTAGGCGGTATACCTGCCGAGTTTCCGGTTAATAAACAGGCCGAAAAAACCGAAAAGCCCTCCCGAGCCCCATAACCTGAAAGAATACGCCAGCATCTCCCCGCTAAGCGCTTCCGCCTTTTCTATTTCGGCCAGTTCCAGGAGTACCGGCTTCCAGGCCCTTCTTATGACCAGGTGAGTCGCGGTTATTGCGTAGCCCCTGGGCGAGTAGATATAGGTTAAGAACAGCGTAAAGAAAACTATAGTCCCGAGGGCGTATCCGCTCCGGGAATTCATATTGGAATGCGCTATGATCCAGGCCGCGTGTCCTACGACATAAAGCAGGAAGAGCGCCGTGAGCCAGGTGATTATCGCCGTTCTTTTGTCCCAGACGGCTCTGTATTCGAAACCCGTTTCGTCCATGGATATATTTTATCATAACCTTTGGCAACCCCGCCCGCCTGCGTCGGGCAGGCAGGTTGCCAAAATCGGGGGTTAAAAAGAAAACGCTTACATTTTGTCTCAAAATCATGTATAATAAAGGCTGTAGTAAAATTAACTGCTGAAGGTAACACTTAAGCGAAAAGGAACATAAACAAATGGCAAAAGGAAAAGTAAAGTGGTTTAACGACAAGAAAGGCTACGGTTTCATTACCCCCGACGAAGGCGGTACGGAACTTTTTGTGCATCACCAGGACATCCAGGGCGAGGGCTTTAAAACGCTCGCCGAGGGACAGGCCGTGGAGTTTGAAGTGGCTCAGGGCGAAAAAGGCCCCAAGGCCACCAAAGTCGTTAAGCTTTAAATCTGTAATAAAGAAAGCCCGCTTAACCGCGGGCTTTTTTTATTGGTAAAATTAAACTATGCGTTTTTTCTCCTCCTTATTTATAGCCTCGGTAATTACCGGCTTTCCGCTTTCCGCCGAAGATACTTGCGGCGGCCCCCTGGCCCGGAGCCAGATAGAATCTTTCTCCCTGAACCTGTCCACCTCCGTTCCCGCGGAAAAAAAATACGCCCTGCTGGAAAAGCTTTCTTCGTCGCGCCTGGAGCAGTTGAAGCTTTTGCTGGAGCCCTTCAGCGAGAGCGAGAAAAAACTTATCGCGAGGGTTAAAAAACGTCCGCCTTATCTGGTGACCAGGGTAAAAGCGGATAAATTGCGCTCCATTTTTTCCGGCGGAGCCCTCCTGTCGCCGGACCAGGCCGCCCAAACGGGGGCAGTAAAGGAGGGGGTGTTCACTCCGCTCCTTGAAGACAGGCTTTTCGGCGGGTATAACTGCGTTTTCGCCTCTTTCGGGCCTTATGAAGGCCGCGTCAGGTACGGCGAGGTGGTGCTGCATATCGATTTAAAGAAGGCGGAAAATAAACTCTGGGCCACGCTTTCAAGCGGCTGGCATTTCATGAAAAACAACCGGCCTTCCGGCGCCAAGAACGACGCAGAGCCCTCTTCCGACGATATAGCCGCCTTTGCCGCCACAGTTTTTACCGGCCCCGATGTCAAAGAAGCCTTTGCCCTCATAATGACTGTTTTTCTGCGAGGGCGGCCGGCCGAAGAAAGGGCCGGGCTTATCGAGCGGCTTCTGGCGGCGGAAACCGGGCCCGCTTTTTATTCTCTGGTGGACGCCGAACGGCTCGGCTATTTCGAAGCCAAGGTGGACGGCAGGATAGGGCTGGAAAGCGTGGAAAGCATAGAAGTTCCGGCTTCGGAGTTCGAAGAGATAATTTCCTGGCCTGAGGCCTCAAAATATAAATCCAAAATATACAAATACTGATTATTCGAATTCGGTGATGTTCCGGCGGTATTTCAGGGGTACGAAACTTTTCTGCAGTTTAGGTTTTTTCCTTTCCTTTATTTCTATAGTCTTGAAAAAATTCTTCCAGAGCTCCCTCGTCCGCTTTTCATTTTCCGAGAACCTGAGTTTCACGTCTGAAATCTCCATTATTTCACAATGTCCCGGCCTGTTTATTATGGCGCGGTTCCTTTTCTCGTCGTAGATCACGAAGTTCAGCCGGCCGAACCTGGTCCTGAAATGGCTTTTGAGGAGGGGGAGAATGTTATGCTCGGGGGCTATTTTGGCGAACATTATGCCGCCCTCGAGCTCGGAAAAACGGATGAAGCCTTTGAAGCGATGCGACTCGTAAAGAACTTTTTTGCAGAGCTTGTCCGCCCGGGAGACCCCCTTGTCGGCGAGGTTGTTTTCGGCCGCGGGGCCGTATTTGTATGCGTTTTTCAAATAGCCGAGCGCGGTGTTCTCGAAACACGGAGTTTCGGAAAGGTAAAGGAGCTGCGTCTTTTTGAAGGCTTCCGCGGAAAGCTTTCTTATTTCGTTCGCGAAGGCGCCGGCTTTTTTTGCGTCGGTTTCAAGGTTGAAGCATTCGGCGAAAAGCTCTTCCTCTTCTTTGGAGCTTATTTCCCCGAAATTTTCCTTGAGAGCCTTTTCGAGAGCGTTAAGATAGCCGAAATAACTCCCGTCGTAAATAATTTTCTTCATAAGATAGTAAACAGTAAATAGTAATTAGTAAATAGTAAAAAGCAAAGAGCAAACTGTTTTTTGTTTTGCTGTTCCCTGATTACTAATCTCTAATTACTACAGATTACCCGTGTTGGCCGAGAGATAGGTCTTTTCCGCCGTTTTGTCGTCGAATAGCCCGTCCTGTTTGTATTCCAGCAGGAGGTTCTCTATTTTGTCCTTATTCTCGGTTTTGAGCCCGTAATATTTGCCGTTCAGGGTCAGGAAATAAACCGCTTTTTTGGCGGAGATGCCCAGGGTTTTCAGGTCTTCGAATCTTAAATTGGAGAATCTTCTCGCCTTTATTATCTTTTTGGCCGAAACCAGGCCTATGCCGGGCACCCTGAGCAGGGTTTCGTAATCGGCTTTATTGAGTTCCACCGGGAACCTGTCGAGGTTTTTCAGCGCCCAGGCGGTCTTCGGGTCGAACCGGAGGTCCAGGTTGGAGTCCGCGCCTATTATTTCGTCCACTTTGAATTGGTAAAACCGCAGGAGCCAGTCAGCCTGGTAGAGGCGGTGTTCGCGCAGGAGGGGCGGTTCCTTGACCATAGGCAGGCGGCTGTCCTCGTTTACCCTGACAAAGCCGGAATAATAAACCCTCTTGAGGAACATGTTCCTGTAAAGGTGGTCGGCGAGGTTGAGGATCTTGGAGTCCGTATTGTCGTCCGCCCCTACTATGAGTTGGGTGCTCTGGCCGGCGGGGGCGAATTTTTCGCGCCGGTTCTTTTTGTTCTCCAAAATTTTGTCGGAGGCGTATTTCATGGGTTTCAAAATGGAATATTTGTCCTTTTCCGGGCAGAGTTTTTCCAGGCTTTTGTGGTCCGGCAGTTCTATGTTCACGCTTATCCTGTCCGCCAGGCGCATGGCCTCGTTCACCAGCCTGCTGTCGGAGCCGGGGATGATCTTGAAATGCACGTAACCGCCGAAATGATATTCCAGGCGCAGTTTTCTTACCGCTTTTATCATCAGCTCCATTGTGAAGTCCGGATTTTTTATTACCGCGGAACTCAGAAAAAGGCCTTCTATATAATTCCTCTTGTAGAATTCCACGGTAAGCCGCGCTATCTCGTCGTCCGTGAAGATGGCCCGCTTTATATCGTTGGACTTCCTGTTTATACAGTAGGCGCAGTCGTATTCGCAATGATTGGTGAGCAGTATCTTGAGGAGGGAAACGCAGCGGCCGTCCCCCGACCAGCTGTGGCAGATGCCCGAGATATGGGCGGAGCCGAAGGGTGATTTCCGTTCAGAGCCGCTCGAGGCGCAGGAGGCGTCGTATTTGGCCGAATTGGCCAGGGTTTCCAGTTTTTCGAAAATGTCCATAAAGAGAGTAAATAGTAAATAGTAATTAGTAATTAGTAATTAGGGAACGGCAAAAACGTAAAAAAGTAATTAGTAAATAGTAATGAGCAATAGAGGAATTCCTTATTGGCTATTTACTAATTACCGATTACTGTTTGCTGCCTTTTTCTATTTCTGTTTCTTCCGGTTCCAGGGCGTTTTCTTCGAGTTCCAGCAGGTTTTCGCTTTCTCCGCCGTTCAGATGTTCCACGTCTTTGAGCTTCTTGCCTATCAGCTGGGTTCTCTTTTCGGCCTTTTCTATGCTGTCGGCCGCCTGCTGCAGCTTTTCCCTGGTTTTGGCGAGGTAGTCGCCGAACCTGACGAATTCGGTTTTAACGGCGCCCAGCACTTTCCACACTTCCGAGGACCTTTTTTCTATGGCGAGGGTCCTGAAGCCCATCTGCAGGCTGTTCAGTATCGCCGTTATGGTGGTCGGTCCGGCAAGTATGATATTGTACTCTTTCCTTATTTTTTCGAAGAGGCCGGGTATCCTGAGCGTTTCCGCGAAAAGGCCTTCCGTGGGAAGGAACATCAGCGCGAAATCGGTGGTGGCCGGCGGGTCCAGGTATTTTTCGCTTATGTCCCTGGCCTCTCCCTTTATCCTTTCCGAGAGTCCCTTTATGGCCGTTTTCAGGGCTTCCGGATCGCCTTTTTCCTGGGCGGCGAGTATGGCTTCGTAATCCTCGCGCGGGAATTTCGAGTCCACGGGAAGAAGTATGTGCTTGCCGTCCTGGTCCCTGGAGGGGATCTTTATGGCGAATTCCACCGCTTCCCTGGTATTTTTCTTTATATTGGCGTTTTCCACGTACTGGTCCGGGGTCAGGGTGTCCTCGAGAATGTTCTTCAACTGAAGCTCGCCGAAGACGCCCCTGGATTTGACGTTGGTGAGCACTCTTTTCAGGTCGCCGACATTAGAAGCAAGTTCCCGCATTTCGCCCAGTCCCTTGTAAACGTTTTCCAGCCTTTCGCTGACTATGGTGAAGGATTCTTTAAGCCTTTTTTCGAGCGTCGTCTGGAGTTTCTCGTCCACCGTTTCCCGCATTTTCTCCAGCTTCTTGGAGTTCTCCTCCTGGAGGAAGCGTATCTCGTCCTTGAGCGTCTTATTGACCTCGTTCATGCGGTCCTGGTTGGTCTTTATGAGTTCGTTGAGGTTCTTGGAGAAGCTTTCCAGCTGTTTTATCTGCACCGAAGAGATCTCGTTGAGCGTTTTCGTCAGCTCCTCCCTCAGGGCCTGGGAATTGGAGGAAAATTCCGAGCGGTTTTTGTAGATCTCGTCGCTGACCGTGCGCTGTATCTTCTCTATGTTGGCGTCCAGGTTCCCGAACTTGTTCTCGAGTTCCGGCGAAAGGGCTTCGCCGGCTCCGGACTGTCTGATGAGCAGATAAACGAGGGCCGCGAGCGTCAGGATGGAAATTATAAGTATGGCTATGGTCATAAATTCTCCATAAAAGAAGAGATTGAGTAATTAAGAAATTTAGATATTAAGCCGGCAAAAAGCTTTCGAAATTTAAAATAGCATTTTTTGCTTTGAATTTGCCGTTCCTGAATCTCTTAATGGCTGAATATCTTAACATCTTCTTAACTAAATTATAGTATATCTCCGCGACAACTGTATGTCGCGGAGATATTATCAAAAAATGCGACTGGCCTATGGCCGCCCCTCTTTCTTTTAACAGCGTGGTGAGGGACTGCTTCGCTGTGCCGTAAGAAGGCCTATGGCCATCAAACGGCCGGA
>PEXN01000160.1:5770-20249 GCA_002774685.1 Elusimicrobia bacterium CG08_land_8_20_14_0_20_51_18
CGCGGAGATATTATCAAAAAAATGCGAGTGGCCTATGGCCCTGCCTTTTTCTCAGAACTGACTTTTGTCCGGGACTGCTTCGCTGCCCCTTTTGCCTTTAAAGGCTTTGCGAGGGACTGCTTCTCTGTGCCGCAACAGACGCTACCCCATAAAGAGGGGCTATTTCATTGCGCGCAAGGCGGCCAACTGTATGTCGCGGTCCTTTGTTATCCTGTATCCCGTTATTGTGCCGGGGACGGTAACGGTTCTTCCGTATTGAAATTCCGTTGGCAACCCCGCCGGTTGCCAGGGGTAACGGTTGGCGAAACACTGTCATCCTGAATTGCTATAATTTCTATAAATGGAGAAAATAAAAAAATATTTTCCCGTCATCCTTCTGTCGCTTCTGGGCGCTTTCATCCATTTTTACGGGCTGGACGCGGGGACGCCCTCCCCGCTTAAAACCGGGAATATTTTCAGGCCCGGGGAACTGGCCGTTTACGTCCCTGAAATGATAGAGCTGAGGGACAAATATTATTCCGCCATACGCGAAATGATGGCCGGCAAAAAGGACCTGGAGAAGACTTCCAAAGAGCTGTTTTTTCACAACCTGAAAAGCGGGCCTTACGGGGAGATGAGCGAAGAACTCAAGCTGGACGCCATGAGGAATTTTTTCATCGGGGTGGCGACCACCGACGAGCAGCAGGCCATGGCGGGAATAAGCCGGCTGGATCCGCTCAAGCTGGACTTTAATCCCGACGATTATATTTATGGCGGATTTTACTTCCATTCCGCTGCCGCTTTTCTCGTTTTAGGAAAGCTGGCCGGCTTAATTTCTCTCAATCCTTCCGCCGAGTATTATTTCTCCCGGCCGGAAGAGGTCAGGAACATGTATGTTCTGGTCAGGAGCTTCAGCGCTCTGGCCGGCCTGCTCGGGGCGCTACTTCTTTTTTGCATGGTGCGCAGGGATTACGGCGGGAAAGCCGCTTTCCTGGCGGCCCTGTTCGCGCTGATGTCGCCTCTCCTGCTTTATAACGGGCATGAGGCCAAACCGCATAACTATGCTTTTCTCTGGACTCTTTTGGGCGTTTATTTCTGCCGCCGGCTGACTTTTTCCGAAGACGTGAAAAATTATCTTCTGGCGGGCGCGGCTTTCGGCCTGGCCGGGGGCAGCCTTCTGCCCAACCTTATGCTTTTTTCCGTTTTGCTTTTCGCCGAATGGGGCAAAAGAAGGTCTTTTCCGGGTATGATAAATAAAAAAGTCCTTTATGCGGCGGCCGCCTGTTTCGCCGCTTTTTTCGTCACCAATCACTATTTATTTTTCGATCTCAAAACTTTCCTTATAAAGTACCGCGAGACCAGCCTCCTCTGGGGATACGGGAAACTGTGGAACTGGCAGGCCATGAATTTTCTCAAAGACGGCTTTTTTTGGCTCCTGGGTTTCTCCGCCCTGCCGGCCGTTCTCGCCGGCGCTTTCGCCCTTTACAGGGATAAAACGCCTTTTTCCCGGACCCTGTTGTATTCGCCGGTCTTTCTTTATCTGGTAAACCTGCTTATCCTTAAGCATACCATGATGCTTATAATCTGCCTGCCTTTCGTCGCCGCTATGTTCGGCCTTGGTTGCGAAAGGCTTATCCGGAGTTTCCGGAAAACCGGCCTCGCGTACGCGTCTCTTTGCCTCGCCCTTTTCCTGCTTCAGGGTTTCGATTTTATAAATTCCTACCGCTCTGGCAGGAATCTTCTTTCCGCCGGCGAGTGGATAAACGCCAATATCCCCCGGGGAAACTCTATAGGGGTTTTCGGGGGCTGGTTTAATTCAGGCAGTCTGCCGCCTTTTCATTACCTGGAGTACCGGCTTATCCACTGGCCTGAGGACTCTGCGGCTCTCTCGAGGGACCGCGAAAAACTGCCCGGGTACCTGCTTTTACCCCGGAGAAGGCTGACGCCGGAGGTTTCCGTTTACGTGAGGGAGTATTATTCGGAATTAAAGGCGTTCGGGGGGGAAAGTTTTTTTTCGAAGATCTTTCCGATAAGAGAAAATTACATAAAAGCCGAAATAGAACCTTTCTTTATTTTTAAATTAACCCGGAAGTTTTAGTTGGCCAGATATCTGTTACATTCAACCCCTGCTAATTAAAGCCGGTGACAGATCTCACCCCGCAGGTTTTCGCAATAACCAAAATTGTCCCTAACCTCCGGGGTGTTTGTAACTTACGGGATTGAATGAGAACAAAATTATTCCCGGCTTTCATTGGCGTAGGCGCGGGCAACTGAGTTTTTCGGGTTAGGTATCAGGCCACAGGCGACAGGTAAAAAACCTGCAACCTGACACCTGACACCTGATACATGCAACTCCTGAATTCCTCAACTTAGGAATTCAGGTTAAAGGCCGGCCGGGGAGAGAAGGAGAAGCCGCTTTATCTCTTTTTCCAGGTCTGACGGGGAATCGTATTGCAGGGTGGGGATGAGTTTTTTTTCCAGCACGTCGAACATGCCGGTGTTTTTAAGCGCCCCAGGGGCGTGTTTCGCCAGTTCAAGGCATAAAAGGGCGAAATTCATCTGCGAGGAATACGTCTTTTTTTCCTTCAGGCAGGAAAAATCGAACTTGTCGGAATTGAGGCTCAGCCGCAGGCCGTCCGAAAAGATAAGTTCCATATAGAGCGTCATTTCCACGCTTTTCAGTTCCTTCGAGACTTCCTTGCTCTTGCCCATACCTATGGGCAGGCCGGTGGTCATCATTATTCCGAGTCTCACTGCTTTTTCCCCGGCGGAAGGGCCTTCCTTGACCTTTATCGTTTTTGAAAGGTTGTGTTTTATGGAGGCGTAAGCCGTTACGACGAGCTCGTTCAGCGGCCGGGGCTCCCGGAAGGCGGGACTCCCGTAATTCAGTTTACCGTTCTCGAAATCGAGGTAATTTATGCTGAGCGATTCTTTGGCGCGCGCGGAAAAGCTCGAAGTCACGGCTTTTCCGGCTTCCAGGCCGTGAGCGGCGGAGATGGCGAGCAGTTTGTCGGCGTCTTCTCCGGAAAGGTTTTCACCCAAAAAACCCCACGAGTATTTAGATATCTGGGAGGCCTCGTAAACCAATATCCCGCGGAATTCGGCCGTTATTTTGGCTATCTCTATAAGGAGCGGCAGCCTTTCTTTTTTCAGGAATACGTCGAATTTTTCGCCTTCCATAAGAATATTTTACATAAAAATACGGGAAAGGCATAAGGCATAAGGCGGAAGGCAGGAGGCAAGGAAGCAGGAAGGGTAGAGGTTTGGAGGGTTTGAGGGTTGGCAAAAACAAAGAGAAAAGTTTAAAAGTCTGAAAATTAATAGAATAAAGATTAAGAAATTAGATGAAAAATAAAATTATTTTTTTGCCCGCGCTCAATCTCTTAATGACTTAATCGCTTAATATCTTGCTTTAGCGCTTGTGACTTGAGACCTGAGACTTGAGACCTGAGACTTGAGACCTGAGACTTGCGACCTGAGACCTTTAGTACAGCGGTTTGAAAGATTTGGCCACCGAGTTGAATACCGGGAGGTATTTGCCGTAATTCTCTTTTTTGGCCGAATAGCTTAGCACGTAGAAGCCGTCTTTGGCCGACATCACTATGAGCTTTTCCTTGAGCCAGTAGCTGGAAGCGGTTTTCGTTTCCAGGCTGGCGTATTCTTTCAGCTCCCGGCTTATGCCGAAAGCTTTCCTGCCGTTCAGGGTTAAGGGCTTCGCCTCGCCGTATTTACCTATGTCGCTTTGTTTGCGGCCCGTGCCGTCCTGCGTATTCCTGGCTATGAATTCTTTGTGATCCTTGAAATCGGCGTTTTCCCCGGAATAGTAGCTGATATTTATTGAGGTTTTGTCCGCGTTGGGGCCGAGAAGAGTGATCTCATAAATCTTGTAGTCCGAATCCTCCTCCTCGTCGCGCTGTAGTTCCCAGTCCGCCGGTATCTGGCAGGAAAAATAATTCTTATCCATCGAATAGGGCCTGAATTTAGGCTTCGCGTCCTTGGCGGCCATCCCCGCCAGGAAAAGAAAAGAGAGGAAAAAAACGGAAAGCTTTTTCACCCTGCCACCTGCTTGCCCGTCCCTCTTCCTTGTGGAATCAGGGGAAGGGACTGTCCCGTCTATTCGGTTTAAGAGGAGTGGGACGAAAACGGGCCTTCTGCCCAAAGTAGGTGGCCGGGTCATAAGGTCGCCCCCGGCAGAGGCACCTTGTTCTGTGTGGTGGGGGAATTGAGGTCCCTGTAATCCCTGCTGATGCCGTTAAGGAAGGTCCGGTAGTATCTGTCGGAGCTCGAGCCGGAGAGCATCTCGGTCTGCACTTTCAAAAGCAGTTCCTTTTTTATTTCTCCCACGGAGCCGGTGAATTCCTCGGAACTCATCTGGTACACCTCTTCCGTGGAGAGTATGGCCAGCTCCTCGGTTTCCTTCTTCTTCTCCTCGCTCAGGCGGGTCCTTCTGGAAAGCTCGTTGGAGATGGAAGAGAGCACCTGCGACCTGGCCGCGGCGGCCGAGGGAAGGTCCGAATAGTAGAGCATCGCTATTCTGTTGGAAAATCTTTTTGAACTGCCGTTGGCCAGCTCCCTCCGGGTTATCATGACCTTGGAGGCGTAATCGCTGTTGGGGGACATAGCCTCGAAATTCGCTTTGAAGCCGGCGTCGGTTTTCAGCTTCTCGCTGGTGTAAAGCCCTTCCAGGGCGGAGGCCATGACGCCCCTCTCCTGAACCGAGGGGTTATACACTCCCCTGGCGCCGAAATAGGAGTCGCTCATCTGGTTCGCGGAAGCCCTTACGAAAGCCGGGGAAATGAACTCGGTAATGTCGTCCACGGCGGCTTTGTTTTTGAAGAGGTCCTCGGCTTTGTAGCCCTTCACCCGCATGTACTGCTCTATCGTGGCCGCGTCTATTACTATTTTCCCGTTCTCGTATCTGGAATAGCAGTCGTTGCAGTATTCCACGGAAACGGGGGGATTGCCTCCCCTGTAGAAAATCGCCAGTCTGTCCCCGGCCCTGGTGCCCTTTACTTCGTTCATGAGGGAAGTCTGCAGCATGCTGGAGAGCATGGCGCGCTGTTCATGGGTAAGAGATTCCGTCGAGGCGTTAGAGGTCCTCTGCGACTGTATCCTGTCTATATAGGCCTTGAGCTCGGGATGGGCCGTCGCGGCTCCGCCGTCGAAATACTGGCCGAGCAGGTAGATCTGCTGGTCGAAAGGCTTTCCGGCCAGGCTGTTCAACTGGTCCGGGGTGAGATTTCCGGAGCTTATCAGCACCTTGGCGGCTTCGACCGTCGTCACCCTTTCCTCGAGGTACCTGCCGGTGCTCTCGCTGTATTGCAGAAATTTAGGTTCGTCCTTGCCCATGGCCGCGTTTTTGGCCAGCTTGGCTATCACCGCGTTCCTTTCCCTCAGGACCAGCTTTTCCCAGTCCGCTTTCTGCACGGTAACGGCTTTTACGGCCTTGGCCTGGTCCCAATCTACGACCTTAAGGTTGGTGGTAGTGCCGAAAACTACTTCCCATTTCCTTATCGATTTTTCTATGACCTCCAGTTTTTTCGCCGAAAATCCACTTTTGTACTTGCCGATCCAGGTAAGCAGTTTTTCCGGCTCCGGGCAGACTCCTATTTCGCAAAGGGGTTTATTGACGTCCATACGCGCGGTCAGTTCGTTGTTTATCCTGTTGTGGTTGGCGGAGCTTATTTCCACGGCCAGAGTTTTTCCCAGGTCCCCCAGCGCCTCGCTGTAGGAAACGAGTTTCTGCGCGAGTTCCGCGTTCATTTTGAGCGCCTTCGCCCTGAAAGCCTTATCCCTGAGGAATTCCTTGGCGGCCTGGGGATTCGCGTCGGTGGCTATCAGCACGGCGAAAGTATCGAGTCTCTGCGCGTCCGCTTCGTTCGCCTGGGCGAAAAGGGAGGGGGCGGCTCCGAGCGCCGCGGCGAGTACGAGGATAACGGCTATTTCCCTTTTCATGGTTCAATTCCCTCTTCTAGACAGCAGCTTTCTCAAAAAATCGTCCCACTTGGTGTCCTTCGTGAAGCTCATTTTTTCGTAATTATTGGCGTTATATCTTAAAAGCGGCAGGTAGATGGAAACCCCGTTGGTATGGGCGTTATAGTTGAGCCCCTGCTTATTGGTCCCGTTGCCGGCCTTGGAGTTTATTATCATGCCCTTGGCCGAGGAAATCGCCTTTTCGGTTTTTTCTTTGAGAGACTCGTCTTTTATCCGGTCCTTGACGCTCGAGAGGTAGTCCACGAGGTCCACCGACCTGAGGCCGGCCTCCGCGAGCCCGCTGGAGCCGAAATAGAAGGCGCTTTCGGTATAGGTTTCGCTGCTTATGGTCGCGAAATCCTCTTCTTTCGCCATAGCGGCTTCGGCCCAGTCGCTAAGGTCTTTGGAGAAAGAGGCCGCCTTGCCGGCCTTTATGGCCGACAAGGTGTGTTTCTTATTTCCTATGGCGTAGCCGCCCGCTTTGCCGTTCTGGTAAGCGGCATAGTAGGCGTCCACGAAGGCCGAGGCGGCGCCGTCTGCGCTATCGTTGGAATCGAGTATGCCTATCAGGTCGTCGTAGGGGAAACCGGGACCGGGGATGACTTCCTGGCTGCCCAGTATGACGTCGGCGGAATCCTTCAATTCATGGACCACGCTCGCCATCTGCATAAGGCAGGCGTCGGTCGCGAAAATGTCTATCCTGCGCCCTATCTGTTTGAGGGCCATGCCGAGCTGGTTGACTTCCATATGGTTCTTCGAGACGTCGTCGAAAGCTATGCCCAGCCGGCCGCTGCCGTGGTTCCAGACTATCAGCATGACCTTCTCCGGTTTGAACCTGGCTATGTTCTTCCTGGCGAAGATGGAAAGATGTTTCCAGCTGCCCATGTCGCCGGGCTGGTTGGGGTCTATGACCGTGGAATTGATGGCGTTTATGTCGTTGTCTTTGGTTATGAAAAGGGTCTTGGCCCCGCGCTGGAACTGGAGGTCCCCGCCGTTCTGGGTCAAAGCGTTGTATTCCACTACGACGGCTACTTTGTCGGTGGAACCGACCTTTTCCATCTCATTCACGTCCTTGGCCGCGTAATTTAGTATGCCTAGGTCGTTGGTGCCGGTGAGGAAAACCAAAACCAGCCATTTGTAAGAGGCCTTCGGCTGGGCGGTCTCGGAGACCGCTACCGCTTCGGGAGCGCCGGGGACCGGTATCGCCGAGGAGTCGGCCGAGCCGGACAGGTCGGAGAAGGCGCCGGCTAAATCGATATCCTGGGCGCCAAGCACGGAGGCAATGGCGACCAATTGGAGTATTATAATGGATATCTTTTTCATATGTTCCTCTAAAGATATTTTAAGTCCGGTATTGACTTTTATCAAAGGTCTCAAGTCCCAGGCCGCAATAGGTCCAAGGGCCTACGCGGTGAACCTCTTCGTCTATGAAAGAGCCCTGCTCCGGAATTATATTATAGCAGAGTTCGTTGACCTGTCAAGGGTTGGGGCCCGGGGGCGTCCGGCAAAGAAAAGAAACTTTCCGGCCTTCTGCGGCATCTTATTAACTGCAGGCCGAAGTTGACGGCAAAGAGTATAAGTAGGGGTAAGAGGGTAGGGGATAGAATAAGCAGGAGGCAAAGAGGCAGGGAAGCGTGACCTAACGGCCGGGACTCGTGATCCGTGACTCGAAATGGCAAAAGCAACCAAACGACCGTAAAGCGTGAAGCGGAAAGCGGAAAGAGTTTTTTTAGGGAACTTCCCTATACACCCTTTACTATTTACGATTTACGACAGGCGCCTCTAATCTCTAATCCCTTCTCTTAATCTGCCGTTTAAGGAGGAAGTAAGCATGAAAACGATTTATCACACTTTTTTAGCTTTGGTCCTGGCCGTTTCTTCAGCCGGCGCCGAGCTCGGCCTTAAAAAGGCGCTCGATATGGGCCTGGAGGGCAGCGAACTGCTTAAGATGTACGAGTCGAAAAAGGAATCCGCCTCCCAATCTTTAAAGGAGGTAAAATGGAGCGGGCTGGGCAGCCTCAATCTGAAATCGGCCTATACCAGGGGCGACGAGCCGGTTTACGCCTTCGCCGAGACCATGAGACAGGGCGATTTTTCCATGGCCTCCATGGCTACGATAAACAATCCTTCATCGGTGGAGAATTTCGAGCTGGGCGTGGAGGCGGGCGTCCCTCTTTTTACCGGGTTCAAACTGGCCAATTACAGGAAAATGGCCGAGGCCGGGCTTAAGGCCAACGTTTACGCTTATGACAGGGCCAAAGCCGGAGTTTCGTTCCAGGTCGTTTACCAGTATTTGACCGTCCTTTTGAGGAAACAAATGCTCGCGGCCGCAGAAAAGGCGGTGGAATCTTCCAAAAAGGAGCTGGAAACGGCGGCCAGGCTTAAAGAAAGCGGGATGGCGCTCGGTTCCGATTATTACGCGGCCCTGGCCATTCACGCCGGCCTTGAAAATTACAGGTCCGTATGGGGGAACGAGCTTGAAACCGAAAAAATGAAGCTTAAAATACTCCTGAACGCCGGAGGCGAGTCTCTTCCCGAACCGAAGGGTTTTCTTTCCGAAAATGATTACGCTCTGCCGCCGGTCGAGGAGCTTCTTGCGGAAGCCCTGAAAAGCAGGCTGGATCTCAGGGCTTGGGCGGAAAGCGAAAAAATAGCGGCGCTTAAGGTCAGCCTGGAAAAGAATTCCCTTCTGCCGCAGATAGACGCTTTCGGCAGTTTTTCCGGGAACACCGGTTCGCTGGACAAAATGCGGACTTCCGGGATTTACGGGATAAAAATGAACGTTCCCATCGGGGACCCCGGTTATTCCGCCAGGTTGGCCAGAACGAGAAGCGACCTTAAAAGCGCGGGCGACGAGGTGAATTACCGGAAAAAGAACGTGGAAACGGAGCTCAGGCAGGCCTACGCCGGTTATGTTTCCGCCCGCGGGTCGGCGGGCATTTCCAGGGATATGCGCGACAAGGCGGCCCTTTCCCTGGAACTTTTTATGCCGCTTTACAGGCAGGGCCGGCAGAGCATAATCGAGGTTTTGAGGGCCGAGGCGGCTCTCCTCGAGGCCGAGGCGGCTTATCTGGAGGCCGTCTACAAGACCCATCTTTACTACGCCCGGACCATGCTGGAAAGCGAGAAGATCTCGGGCGAAACCCTGGCTCCCGTCGCCGCGGCTCTCGGAGCTGAATAACAATGCAAGAAGCGTATAAGTAAGGCAATGATAAAGCGGCAAAGGAGCATAGGCACAGAGGCACAAAGGGAAATATGATATTCCTTATAACATTTTGGAACTCGCCAGGCTCTCTTGCCTGTCTTGCTTTCATGCCGGTCCTGCTTGTGACCTGTAACTTGTGACATGTGACACCCGGAAATTGCCAGGCAATTTCCGGGATTACGGAGGTTTTAATTTATGAATCAGGATGAAAATAATTACGGTTACGCCGGCCGGACGGCCGCCGCCTTTATAAGCTCGAAGCTTACGCCCATATTGATAATTTCCGCCGTATTGCTGGGCGTTTTTTCCACCCTCAAACTGCCCCGGGAAGAGGAGCCGCAGATAAACGTTCCGATGTTCGACGTCATAATGCCTTATCCCGGAGCCGAACCGCGCGAAATAGAGAAGAACATAGTGGAGGTGGGGGAAAGGAAGCTCTGGGAGATCCCCGGAGTGGAATACGTCTATTCGATGGCCCACCCCAATATGGCCATGTTCATACTGAGGTTCGAGGTCGGCACGGACCCGGAGGAAGCCGCCAACAGGGTATACTCCAAGATTTTCTCGAACAGGGATTTCATCCCGCAGGGCGCGGGAGAGCCCCTCGTAAAGATGAGGAGCATAGACGACGTGCCGGTGCTCGCTCTTACGCTTTCCGGGAAGGGGCGGGACGGCTACGACCTCCGCAGAATAGCCTCCAGGATACAGACCGAGATAAATTCCGTGAACAACGTTTCGGAAACGGCGATAATCGGCGGGCATAAGAGGCAGTTCATAATACATTTCGATCCCTCGAAAATGGCCGAGAAAAGGGTAACGCCCCTGATGCTGGCCGGGATCATAAAAATGTCCAATTCCAGTCTGCCGGCCGGGCATTATAACGCCGGGCCGGAAAAGGTTTCGGTCGAGACCGACGCTTTTATAAAGGATTCCGCCGACCTTAAAAACATAATCGTGGGGATCTCCAACGGCGCGGTGGTCAGGCTTTCAGACATAGCCGGGGTAAGCGACGGCCCCGACGAAGAGGAAAGGGCGGCGCTGACGAGGAAAACCGGCGAGACGGAGTACTCTCCCGCGGTGACCCTTTCCGTGGCCAAAAAGAGGGGCGCCAACGCCACCTTCGTGGCGGAAGAGGTGCTGGAGAGAGTTTCCAAAATGAAGGGGCTGGAAATCCCCGCGGGCGTGGAGGTCGAGGTCACCAGGAATTACGGCGAAACGGCGAAAGAAAAATCCGACGAGCTCATTTACCATATGCTGCTGGCCACCCTTTCCGTCACCATACTGATAGCGCTTACCCTCGGCTGGAGGGAGGCCATAGTGGTGCTGGTGGCCATCCCGGTGACCCTGGCTCTCACCATGCTGGTCTATTATCTTTACGGCTATACGCTGAACAGGATAACCCTTTTCGCGCTTATCTTTTCCATAGGCATTCTCGTGGACGACGCCATAGTGGTGGTGGAGAATATAAACAGGCATTGCCTGCTCAGGAAAGGCAATTCCCTCTTCAGGAACGTGCTTAACGCCGTGGACGAGGTCGGAAACCCGACCATCCTGGCGACCTTTACGGTTATCGCCTCCATACTGCCGATGGCCTTCGTCAGCGGCATGATGGGGCCTTATATGAGGCCCATCCCGATAGGCGCTTCGTTCGCCATGCTTTTTTCGCTGGGCGTGGCTTTTATCGTTACGCCCTGGCTTTTCGCGAAGATAGTAGAGAAGTGGCGCGTGGACCATTGCGAAAAAATAAGCGAAGGCTGGATGGACAGGACTTACAGGAAGTTCATGGAACTGCTCATACACAGGCCGAAATACGGCGTCTGGTTCCTGGCTTTCAGCGGCCTTCTCCTCGCCGGCGCCCTTTCCATGGTGTTTTTCAAGAGCGTGATCTTCAAGACGCTTCCTTTCGACAACAAGAACGAGTTTCAGGTGGTCATAAATATGCCCGAAAGCTCGTCGCTGGAAAATACGCTGAAGGCCGCACGGGAAATGGGGGACTATCTTTCCTCCGTCGGAGAGGTCGAGAATACGCAGATCTACGCCGGGGCTTCGGCCCCGTATAATTTCAACGGGCTTGTCAGACATTATTTCATGCGCAACCTCCCCTGCCAGGCCGACATACAGGTAAACCTTAAAAATAAGAAAGACAGGAAAAGGCAAAGCCACGAGATAGCCGTGGCCGTAAGGCCGGGCCTTAAGGAAATAGGCGACAGGTACGGGGCCAGGCTGCAGGTGGCCGAAGTGCCGCCGGGGCCGCCCGTGCTTTCCACCCTGGTCATAGAGGTGTTCGACAAGGACCCTGCCGCCCAGCTGGCCCTGGCGGGGGAGATAAAGGAACTGCTGAAAAAGACCCCCGGCATAGTGGACGTGGACAGCTATATCCCGGCCCCCGCTCCGAAGGAAAAGATAAAGGTGGACAGGCGCAAGGCTACGCTGAACGGCATTTCCCCCGCGGAGATAACGCAGACGGTTTCCATGGCGCTTAACGGTTATAACGCCGACATAGCGCATTCGGATTACGAGCACGAGCCGGTGGACATAAGGCTGAGACTTTCCGCCGAAAACCGGAAAAATCTAAACTTTCTGGACCGGATAAAGCTTTTTTCTCCGAACGGCAACGGGATACCGCTGTCGGCCTTCGTCAAGAAAGATAAGGGGCTGGAAACCGCTCCAATTTACCGGAAGAACCTTCAGAGGGTGCTTTACGTCACGGCGGACATCGCCGGCGGCGAGGAAAGCCCCGTCTACGCCGTGCTGAATTTGCAGAAAAAAGTCGGCGAACTCGGCAGGAAAAGAGGGATAGAGATAGAACAGTATTTTACCAGACAGCCCGTCTCTTCCGGGGAAACGGCCGTGAAATGGGACGGGGAATGGCACATAACCTACGAGGTTTTCAGGGACCTCGGGATAGCCTTCCTCGCGGTTTTGGTGCTTATCTACATACTGATAGTGGCCTGGTTCGAGGATTTCGTCACTCCTCTTATAATTATGTCGGCCATCCCTTTGGCGCTCATCGGCATAATTCCGGCCCATTGGGGCATGAACGCCTTTTTTACCGCCACTTCCATGATAGGCTTCATCGCTTCGGCCGGCATAGTCGTCAGGAATTCCATAATACTGGTGGATTTCATAAAGCTGAAACTGAGAGAGGGGATGAGCCTCAGGGACGCCGTAATAGACGCCGGCGTGGTAAGGTTCAGGCCCATGCTCCTTACGGCGCTCGCCGTGATAGTGGGCGCCGGAGTAATTCTTTTCGACCCGATCTTTCAGGGCCTGGCTATCTCTCTCATTTCCGGACAGATAGCCTCCACGCTCCTTTCAAGGATAGCCGTGCCGGTGCTGTATTACCTGGTTTTCAGGAAGGAGCAGGAAAAGCCGAAAATAAAAATCGGGAAAATAAGGGAAAAGGGCGACGACTCTGACTTCGTCGGGGAATAAATGGTAGAATGAAGAAAAGTTGGAACGTTTTAACGTTAACCCGAATCCTGCAGTTAAGGTTGGTTTTCATAGGAAAACCGACGAATAAAAAAATGCAGGATTCCCCGCGATAGCGGGTTGCGGATTGGGGGCTATGCATCCCAAATCCGCAAGGGCGAACCCAGAGCGTCCCACTCCACATAGCCCATGTAGACGGGACAGCCCCTCTTTATGGGGCGAAGCTCTCCCGATCACTGCGAGGGGAAAGTTGCAACTGCCTGCCTGTCTGCCGGCCAGGCAACTTTCGGGTTAAAAAGTTTAAAGGTAAAATCGGAGACATTATGAAGGAAGAAAATACGAATAAAGAAAAAAAAGAGAGCAAAACCGGTAAATACGTATACGACAAGAAACTCGGGAAGGTGGTTAAGGTTTCCGACGAGATAACGGGCATAAAAAAGGGCGGCAAGGCCGGCGACGGCGGCCATTCCTGCGGTAACGGCTGCTGCTGCGGAGGATGAACCAGCGTAGTAATTAAGTAAACAGTGATTCAGAGATTGAACAAACAAAAACGGGGCGATCCCTGATTATGTCGTGCCGCTTAATTTCTTAATCACTCAATAACTTAATCTCTTTTAGAGAGGTCTTATGAAACTTAACGATATTTTAAGGCTTATGGCCGGTTTTTTCGTTCTGCTCAGTTTGCTGCTGGCCCGTTTCTTAGATCCCGGATTTTTGTGGCTGACGGCCTTCGTGGGGCTGAATCTTTTGCAGTCGGCTTTTACGAAATGGTGTCCCGCGATATGGCTGCTTAAAAAAATGGGGGTAAAAGAATGCTGAAAATTTTATTTATATCCCTGACGGCCATTTTTTTCTTTCTGGGGTTTTATCATGACCAGAACTGGTTCTATGCCGCTCTGGTTTCCTTTTTCGCCTTTTTCAGGACGGCGACCGGAAGCATGTGCCCGGGAATATGGCTCCTGTCCAAACTTGGCGCAAGAGGCCTGTCCTGCCCGGCGCAGAACAAACCCGTTAAATAATTTCTTTAAATATCAGCTTTTTGAACAGATGGCGGACAACTCGTCCATTACCGGCAGTATTACGCCGGAAACGAGCTCATCCTCTATGTCTTTCGTGAATTTTACGGCCTTTATGCTTTTTTCGGATATGGAAATCCCGCCCCAGCCCTGGCTTATTAATTTGTAGAGGTTTTCGGCGGAGGGCATTATCTTGAACAGGTCGTTCTCTGCGGAGAGTTTGACCAGAAAGGTTTCGTCGTAAAGGGGATTGCCCGTCGGCGTTTCGCGCAGGCCGAGGCTGAATTTCGCCGCGGCCCTGTTCAGGAAATTATTTTTGCGTATCTCGGCTCTGAAATCGAAGGATTTGAAGATTTCCACGGCGAGTTCGTGGCTCTGGCCTTCGTCGGATTTGGAAGTAAAATAAATTTTATAACCGAAATTTTTGTAATTGCCGGAAAAGGAGGAGCCGAAAAGGGACTTTTTCACTTCTCCGTCGAGGAAAAGCCTGAGTTTTTCCAGCTTTTTCCCGGCGGTGAAAAAATGCATCGCGCCTATGGCCAGAACGACGGCGGAGATGAGCAGGCTCGCGTCAATGGATATCACTTTTCCTTCTCCTGGCCTTGAGATATTCCCAGACTCCCGGGAGCACCGAAATGACTATTATCGCCATTATCACGAGAGTGAAATTCTTTCTGACTACCGGAATATTGCCGAAAAAATAACCCGCGCCGACCACTATAACCACCCACAAAAGCGCTCCTGCGGCGTTGTAGACCAGGAATTTCAGATAGCTCATTTTGCCTATGCCCGCCACGAAGGGGGCGAAAGTCCTGACTATGGGCGCGAATCTCGCTATCACTATGGTTTTGGCCCCGTATTTTTCGTAAAAGTT
>PEXN01000066.1:0-9370 GCA_002774685.1 Elusimicrobia bacterium CG08_land_8_20_14_0_20_51_18
GGATTCACTAAAGATCTTGCCCGAAAACCTCATGTCACTCGCCGGCGGCCTTAAATTACATAGTTAAATGGTTTTTATCCGCCCAACTTTAACCGGACAGAGGTGGAACTCCTCAACCGAGGAATTCAGGTTAATGGCATTGTTACCGGGAGAATCAGGATGATTTCAGGTTTTTGCGTTTCCGTATCATTACGTCCCCGAAGCCGAGCTTTTCCCAGACTTTCAGGGCCAGCTTGTTACCGGCGAAAACGGAGAGTTCTACGGTGTAAAGCTTCCTGGCTCTGAACCATCGATAAAGGTCTTCGACAAGCAGGGCCGCGATACCGCGTTCCCGGAACTTTTTCTCGACATAAACGTCGTTTATGGCGGCGACTCTGCTCAGGCAGAAGACCGGGGACCGGGAGATTATGGTGCCGAGGGCGTAGCCTATTATCCTGCCTTCCTCTTCCGCGACCAAAAGCCGCATCTTACGGGAATAAACCGCTTTTTTCATGTGTTTCTCGTACAGGCCGGCCGCGGGCGCGGCCGGATCGAAGTAGGGGTCCAGTTCGTGGTGATATTTGAGGAGGTCCATGGCCAGCTTTACCACGCGCGGCAGATCTTTGAGCCTGGCTTTCCGTATTTCCATAGAAAGATGATTCTACAAAATATTTTCCGTTTTTTTAAGCGGTTCCCGGTAAGGACTTAACTTCCGGCAGGCGTGAAATAAGCGGCGTCCAAGCTCACGAGCCGCCGGGCTGAATCACCCCGGGTCCAGGGGTGAGGAAGGAGCCGGCTGGGGAGCCGGGGCCTGGGCGACCTGCGCCGCGGTTTCCGGAGCGGGCGCGTAATAGGCCGCGACGCGCCTGGAATTCTTGAAATAGCCGCTCCAGATGACGAAATAAATCCCCGCCTGTATGGTGAGCCTCAGAGAACTCATGTCGTCGCCGGTCCAGATCCAGGCGTGCGAGGCCATGTTGAGCGTTATTTCTATGGCCGAAAAGATTACGGTCGCTATAAAGGAGTATTTCAGATAGCCGATTATTTTCCCCGGCGTTTCCTTTTCTTTTATTTTCAGGGCCCGGAGTATTTTCACTATGAAGTAAAGCGTCAGGGAGGATTCCGCTATTATCAAAAAACTTTCCAGGAGAAGCTTGAGGTTCAGATGCATCATGGTGGCCATTGAAAGAAAGACGATGGCCGCGGAGAGAAGCGCGGCCCCGAGGAGGTTGCTTATGCGGAAGAGGGTGAGCCAGCCTCCGAATTCGTTTAAAGGTTTTGCCATTTTATTTCCCCCTTTGAGTTTAGACGGCCCGGACGGTTTTCCTACGACTTTTTGTGTTGATGCGCTTCAAGATACTTTATGGCGTTTTCAGCGGCGTTCTGCTCCGCTTCTTTCTTGCTTTTTCCCTTGCCGGTGGAGAGGGTCTTTCCCCCGACCCGCAGGGTCACTACGAATGTCTTGTCGTGCTCCGGTCCCTGCGTGGAAATGACCTCGTAAGCCGGCAGTTGCCTGTGTTTTTTTTGGGAGTATTCCTGGAACTTGCTTTTGAAGTCTATGTCCGTGAAAAGCTCTTCCTGGCTTTCCAGAAAGGAGAAGAGGGTCTTTTGCGCTTTTTCATATCCCCCGTCGAGGTAGACCGCTCCTATCAGGGCTTCAAAGGCGTTGGAAAGTATGGAAGGCTTAAGCGCTCCGCCGGAGGACTTTTCTCCCGAAGCGAGCTTTATGTGCTGTTCCAGCCCTATCTTCTGCGCCCAGAGGGAAAGATTGCTCTTGGAAACTATGTAGGATTTTAGTTTGGAAAGGTAACCTTCGTCTTTCCGGGGATGTTCGCGGAAGAGGTAGTCGCAAACCGCGAGGCCGAGGACGCTGTCTCCCAGGAATTCGAACCTCTCGTTGTAAAAAGCCAGGTTGTTCTCGACGGAATAAGACTTGTGCGTCAAAGCCTCTTCCAGAAGCTTTTTGTCGGAAAATCTATAATTTATCTTGTTTTCAAGGCGAGAGTGCATCTGCCCCTTTTCCCTGTCCCGGCATTGTGAGGGACTACTTCGTTGCCCCTTTTCCCTGTCCCGGCATTGTGAGGGACTACTTCGTTGCCCCTTTTCCCTGTCCCGGCATTGTGAGGGACTACTTCGTTGCCCCTTTTAACCGATCTGTTGCCGTAAGGGGCCGTTTTTCAGCCCCCCGGGGAACGCGGCGGAAAAATTATTTATTCAGTTTTTTCTCGATGTATTCTACGGCTTCGCCTACCGTCTTTATTTTCTGGGCGTCTTCGTCGGAAATCTCTATGTCAAATTTTTCCTCGAGGGCCATCACGAGCTCGACCGTGTCGAGCGAGTCGGCGCCGAGATCGTCCACGAATTTCGCGCTTTCGGTAACGGCGGATTCTTCCACGGAAAGGAGTTCGGTTATGACCTTTTTAACGTCGTTGGCTATTTTTGTGTCTGGCATTATAATATTCCTCCGTACAAAATGATTGCGAAACAGTAATTATATATAAATTCCGCCGTTTACCGCAAGAATCTGTCCGGTAATGTAGGCGCTTTCTTCGGAAGCAAGGAAAAGGACGGCTTTGGCCACGTCCTCCGGTTTCCCCAGTCTTTCCAGCGGTATATTCCCGAGTATCTCTTCCCTGGCTTTCTGGTCCAGGTTCTCCGTCATCTTGGTTTCTATGAAGCCCGGAGCCACCGCGTTGACGTTGACGTTCCTTTTGCAGAATTCCCTGGCCAGGGATTTGGTAAGGCCGATGAGCCCCGCCTTGGAAGCCGAGTAATTGGCCTGGCCCGCCTGCCCCGCCTGGCCGACTACCGAAGAAATGTTTATTATTTTCCCGTATCTTTTCCTGGACATATGCTTGAAGGAGGCTTTGGCCATGAGAAAAGGGCCTTTGAGGTTTACGGCCAGCACGTCCTCGAAATCTTTTTCCTTCATCCTGAGGACCAGATTGTCCCTGGTTATTCCCGCGTTGTTCACGAGTATATCCAGCGAGCCGAAAGTTTCTATCGTTTTGGAGACCGCGTTCTCGCAGTCGGACTCTTTCGAAACGTCCTGAGCGAGGAAAAAAGTCCGGGCCCCGGTCTCCGCCTGTATCTTTCCGGCGCTTTCTTTCGCCAGGTCCTCGCTTATGTCGGTCACGGCCACGTTCGCGCCTTCGGCGGCCAGCTGCCTGGCTATTTCAAAACCGATACCGCGGCCCGCGCCCGTGACAAGGGCGGTTTTCCCCTTAAATCTTTTCATCGTTAGCCTCTTTTTCTTCTACGGGGTTGGAAGCCTCTATCTCTTTCTTTATCTTCGCCACGGCTCCGGCCATCGCCAGTTCGCCGGCCACTCTTACGGCGTTGTAAATGGCCCGGGCGTTCGATTTCCCGTGGCTCACCATGGCTATGCCGTTTATGCCCAGAAGAGGGGCGCCGCCGAATTCGTCCGGATTCGTTTTGTTCCTCAGGTCGGTGAAGATCTTTTTCATCAGGAAGGCGCCTATCTTATAGGTGAATTTCCTGTGTATCTGGTCTTTAATGGATTTGAAAAGGAATTTTGCCAGCCCTTCCGAAAGCTTCAGGACGACATTGCCGGTAAAACCGTCGGTCACCACCACGTCCGCCTGGCCGAAAGGGATGTCCCTGCCTTCCAGGGGGCCCGTGAAATTTATGTTCGCTTTTTTCAGGAGCGGGATGGCCTCCTGTACCAGAGCGCTGCCTTTGCACTCTTCTTCCCCTATGGAAAGAATCCCCACTTTGGGATTGGCGATGCCGGCCACGTTCTTCATGTATACCGAGCCCATGAGGGCGAATTGCAGGAGATGCCAGGGTTTGCAGTCCGTATTGGCCCCGGCGTCCAGCACCAGCGAGAAGCCTTTTTCGGTCGGGTAGGGAATGGCTATGGCCGGCCTCAGAACGCCTCTTATCCTTTTCATCTTGAGAAGGGAAGCCACCATTATGGCCCCGGAATTCCCGGACGAAACGAAGGCGTCGGCTTTCTTTTCCGCCACCAGTTCCGCCGCTATCATAAGCGAGGAGTTAGGCTTGGACCTGCATTCTTCCACGGGTTCCTTGTCCATGCCGATTATCTGCACGGCATTGACTATTTTGAGTCTGGGGCCGAGCTCGTTTATGTTAAGCTTCCTGAGCTCTTCCCTTATCTCGTTGTCCCGTCCCACCAGGATTATTTCGTGGGACAGATTCTTCAGGCAGGAAAGAGCGCCTTCTATATTCGGTTTTATGCCGAAATCGCCGCCATGAGCGTCAATGGCTATTTTCATTTTTCAAGCCTTCAATTACGCTTTCGGGGCGGTTGTTTCTTTTTTCTTCTCTTTTTTCGGCATCACTATCTTGCCGTTGTAGTAGCCGCAGGAAGGGCAGATCCTGTGCGGATGATGCATGGCTCCGCAATGGGGACAAACTGAAAGGGATTTCAGTTCGAGTTTCCAGTTCTGGGCCCTTCTTTTATCTCTTCTGGCCCTGGTATGTTTCCTTTTAGGATTTGGCATAAGTAGTCTCCTTTAAACCGTAGAGGTCAGGGGTCAGGGGATAGCGGTCAGCGGAGAAGCGTTCTGCCTTCTATCCTCTTTCCCCTCTTTTTTTCGCGGTTTTCGCTTCAAAATTTATATTTTTCAAAATTTTGAAAGGATTATCAACAGTTTTTTTAAAATCCTCGCTGTTTTTCGCTTCCTTGAGTCCTTCGCAATTTTCCGAACAGAGCGGTTTCAGTGGTTCGGCCAGCGTTATGCTTTCCCCCACCAGAGAGGTCAGGTCTATCGGCTCTTCCGGATTTTCATATACCTCGTCGAAATCTTCTTCGATGTAACCTTCGAAGGTTTTGGCGCATCTGGAGCAGACGAAATTCAGCCTGGCCCTGACCGAACCTTCCAGGAGGAGCGAATCCGAACCCACGGAGAAAGAGAGCGAAACTTCGGCGTCTTTCAGGACGCTGGGCTCCGTGACGGAGTCCTTAAAAAGGGAGCCTTCGAGTTTAAGACTGGTTTTCAGACCGCCTTTTTCCCTTATCTCCCCGTAGTCGAATAAAAGCTCATTTTTCATCAGCGTTCAGTTTTTCCCTTATGAGAAACCTGGATTTTCCCGAAGAGGAATAATATATCCTCGCCATGATCTCCGACAAAATCCCTATCATTCCTATCTGTATTCCGGCGAGGGCCATGAATATAGCCACCAGGAAAAGGGGCTGGTCCTTCACAAAGATATGATTATACAATTTATTGTAAAGGGTTATCAATGCCAGCGCCACCGAGATTGCGCCCAGGGAGAGGGAGATGCCGCCGAAAAAATAAATCGGTTTCCCTATGAACTCCCCCATGAATTTTACGGTAAGCACGTCCAGGATTACCTTGAAGGTGCGGCCTATGCCGTATTTGGAGCTTCCGTTGAGCCTGGGCCTGTGGTTGACCGGGAGCTCCTTTATCCTGCCCCCCCTGTAGCCGGCCAGGGCGGGAAGGAACCTGTGCATTTCTCCCACCAGCTCTATTTCCTTTAAAAGGTCCGCCCTGTAAATTTTAAGCGAACATCCGTAGTCGTGAAGCTTGACTCCCGTTACCAGGGAAATAAAAAAGTTGGCTATCCGGGAAGGGAGTATCCTCGTGAAAAAGGCGTCTTTCCTGTCTTTTCTCCAGCCGCTTACGAGCTCGTACCCTTCGTCCACGGCCGGAAGAAGTTTTTTTATGTCTGCGGGGTCGTTCTGCAGGTCTCCGTCCAGCGTGACGATATATTCCTTGCCGGCCAGGTCTATCCCCGCTTTGAGGGCGGCGGTCTGGCCCGAGTTCCGGGAAAACCTCAAGGCCCTGACGGAGGGGTCTCCGGCGGCGGCTTTTTTTATCTCTTCCCAGGAGCCGTCGGAACTGCCGTCGTCTATGAAAATTATTTCGAAGTCCAGGCCCTCAAGGGCCGACTTTATTTCGGAATGCAGGGGAGCTATGTTCCCGCTCTCCTCGTAAACCGGGATGACTACAGAAACGCTTTTATTCATTGTCTTCCCCTTTCTCATCGAGAACCGAGTTCCTTCGCCGTTTCTTCGTACAACGCTTCCTGCTGTCTTACCATAAGGTCTATGTCGAATTCGGAGAGGTCTGTTTTCAGGACATTGCTCCTTATTTCCGAATAAAAATTATTTTCTTCCAGAAGCTTTTTCAGGGTTTCCCTTGCCTTTACCGAGTCCCCCTTTTCGAAGAGAAAGCCGTTGTAGCCGTCTTTGACCAGGTCCAGGACCCCGTCGGTTTTATAGCAGAGAGGGACCAGCCCCGAAAGCATGGCTTCCACCAGGCTTCTCGGCAGGCCTTCCCACAGGGAGGTAAGGAGAAAAAAATCGCAGGCGGAAAGTATGGAGGCGGAATCCTCTCTCCAGCCCAGGAACCGGCAGCGCGGATAAAGTCCGTCGGCTTCCGTCCGCTTCCTGAATTCTTCGAGCCTGTCCCCTCCGCCGAGATAAAGAAAATAGACGTCCGAAGAAGAATGTATCGTGTCCTGGGCTATTTTATAGAAATCGTCCGGATTTTTCTGCGGCTTCAGGTTTCCCAGGGAAACCACCACTTTGGAATTTTCCTGGGCGAAAAATTTCCTGAGCCGGCCTTTATCCTTGTCGTGCGAATAATCGGAAAGTTTTATGCCGCTTCTTATCAGTCTGTATTTGGAAGGGTTCCCTATCCCCAGTTCCCCGGCGGTTTTCAGGTTTTCCCGTGAAACGAATATAAGGCGGTCTGTAAAGACGGCGGCTATCTTTTCCAGGAAAACGTAGAAAAATCTTATAAGCCGGTTTTGCCTGTCGTTGAAACCGAAGCCGTGAAAGGTGTGGATTATCGTTCTTACGCCGGCGGCTCTCGCGGCCAGTCTGCCGAGTATCCCGGCCTTAGAGGAGTGGGTGTGAACGATATCCGGGTTTTCGCTCCTGAGGATTTTCCTCAGTTCGAAAAAAGACAGGAAGTCCCGCAGGGGCCGGATCTCCCGGACGAGTCTCCGGGAGAACACCGTTCTTACGCGCCTGTCCGAAATTACGGTTTCGTCCAGTATCCCGCCTTTTCCGGAAATCAGCAAAGGGTCGTACTTGTTTCTGTCCAGATTTTTTACCGTATAAACGGTATTGCCCTGGGCTCCGCCCATCTCAAGCATGGTTATCAGATGCGCGACTTTTAGTTTCATTATTTTTTCTTTCGGGGCGCCGGTCTTGAAGAGTCTTTCACGGCGAGGTCGGGGAGATAATGTTTCAGTATCATCTCGTACTTATAGCCGAGATTCTTCGCCATGCTGTGGGCGCCGGCCAGGCAGAAATCCCTGAGGTCCCCTGTCCCTATCCCCCTCAGGAGGAAGTACTGCGGCGAGCCGCCTTTCATCAGCGGCCTTATATTGAAAACCATTGACCGCATCGTCCCGCCGGAAAGGATCCGGGAGATCTGCGTCTTGTCCTCGATGGTTATCTCGTTGGCGCTTCCTTTTATGAGCAGGGATTCCACTTCGCCGAAGTCGTCCCTTGCTAAAACCTGGATATTCTTTATCTTGCCGGCCCCGTATTCGGAATTTATCCTTTCTTCTATCCAGTAAGGATCCAGCATCTGCATCCAGATCACACTACTGAACAGGGTGCTGTCTTCCGGCAGGCAGTATAATTTCTGCGAGGGGGCGCTCATGAACCACTTATTGAGAGAGAAAGGATCGGCTCTTTTCGGTTTGGTGGAGCCGTCATCGGCTCCGCGGCGGGTTTCCCCTCCGCAGGAGGCGTGCCAGGAGGGTTCGGCCAGGGTGTCGCCCTTGTAGAGCATTTCGGTCCCGGTGGCTTCCGCCGCTTTGAGCGCGTTGGCGCTTTCGTACTGCAGACCCTTAAATTCCACGCAGGCTTTGCTGTCGCAAATGTCGTAGTCGGTAAAAAAAGGATAATTTTTATACTTCATCAGTCTGGTTCTTACAATTACCGCCAGGGCTTTGAGGAATTCCTGGTTTTCCTTGGGCGCGTTTATGGCGGAAACCGCGGAAGGAAGGATGTGTTCTATGTAGGTGAGATTGGAAAGTTTCATCCCTTCCGTGGAGACTTTTACCGCCAGCTCGTTGGAAATTTCCCTGTCGCTGCGGTCCACGCCCTTGACGGAAACTTTTATTTCCGGACTTTTTATGAGAAGCACTCCGTTTTCGAATGCCGGTTTTATCAGGAAATTCTGTCTGGTGGTGTAAATTTTCGAGGCCGAATTGTCCTTTATCTCGAAGATCCTGTTTTTTTCCACGTAAGCCACTTCGTACTGGGAATTTTTCTTCCCGGCGTAGGTTTTGCCCAGCTTGGAGTCTATTATCTCGAAGTCCGAGTTGGTTATGAAAAAAAACCTGGTAAGAGAAGCCCGCTCGCCTTTTCCGTCGGTAAAAAGTCCGACCTTTATTTTGTTTACCCCCTTTATTTTAAGGGGTTCGGCGTGCAGAGGCCAGCCCAGCCTGGTCCAGTAAAGGAGATTGTCGGGGTTGCCTTTCAGATATTTGGAAAACTTGTTCTTTTTTTCTTCGAAAATTTTATTTCCCGGATCAAGTTCGCTCAGGGTATAATAGGCTTGCCAGGCGGGAATATAGTAATCCACGTCCTCGTAAGTCCGGGCCAGGGTTATAAGGGCCTGTATGCCGGTTTCGTCGTACTGGAGGGTTTCCTTCAGAAAATTTATGGCGTGACTTCTTTTTTTTATTTCGTCGTAGCACCTGGCTATCATATAAGAGGAAGCGGAGAGCAGATAAGGGTATTTCTGGTATACCGTCTGGAAATTCTCTATGGCTTTCAGCGGCCCGGCCAGTTCCATCTCGGTCATGGCCTGCATAAAACGGGAATTGTATATCAGGTCCGGGTCCGCGGTCATGGTCGGCACGTTCTCGAAAGACGCTTTCGCTTCCGTGTATTTTTTCAGAGAGAGAAGCGCCCAGCCTTTTTCGAATTCAAGCCAGGGATCGTCCTTTGCGGCGACCTGGGCTTTTTCTATGTATATCTTGGCCAGGGCGTTCTGGGCGGATTCGTTAAGAAGGACCGCAAGTTCCCTGGTTACGGCGCTTATATCGCCGGGCCCGGTGGAAACATAAATTATGTATTTGTAGGCCTCTATGGCGTCCTGCGGCCTGCCGTCGGTCCAGGACTTCCTGGCGTCTTCCAGAAGTTTTTCGTAATTCTCCAGGCAGAAAATATTGAAGGGAAATAAAAAAAGAACGGCGAAAGTCGTCATTTTTCTCATAATAAATCAATTTAGCAATTATGGAAATCATAAGCAAGACCGGAAAAGTGAGTAAAAAGTCGATAGGTTGACAGGTTAACCTGAATCCTTCAGTTGCTGAAGGATTCCCCGCCCTGAAAGGGTGAAAAATCAGGGACAAAAATATTCCCGGCTTTAATCGGTAAAAGCGCGGGGAACTGAATTTCTCATCTATGAAA
>PEXN01000039.1:0-202 GCA_002774685.1 Elusimicrobia bacterium CG08_land_8_20_14_0_20_51_18
TGGAAATGGCCGCGCATAATCCGGAAGGCCGTTACAACCATTATTCCGCGATAAATATACCCAAAACGGAAAAAATAAAACTCAAACAAATACAATAAAATCCAGTGGTCAGCGAACAGTAGACAGCGATCAGTAATCGGTAAATAGTAATCAGGAAACAGGAACCGAAAAACGAGGAACGCCTTCATCGCTGATTACTATT
>PEXN01000039.1:267-13947 GCA_002774685.1 Elusimicrobia bacterium CG08_land_8_20_14_0_20_51_18
TGATCCGCGGAGTTTTTCCAGGAGATATCGAAGGCGGTTCCGTGAGCCGGAGAGGTCCTGAAAAAAGGAAGTCCCCAGGTGGCGTGAACCACCGGGTTCCGGCCCCCCAAATTTTTAATCCCGGTAAGCAGCTGGTCATGATACATAAAAAGCAGGCCGGCCGCTTTTCTTTTGAAAAAGAGCTCCCAGATACTGTCTGAATTATAAGGCCCGGACGCGAAAACCCCTGTTTTTCTCAGGATTTTAAGCGCCGGCTTAACCGACTCTTCTTCTTCCGTTCCCAACTCGCCGCTTTCTCCGCAGTGAGGATTAAGCCCTGAAACCAGCAGTTCCTTTTCGCGAAAACCCAGCCGGCGGAGAGCCGGAATGAAAATGCGGGCCTTTTCCGCTATTTTTCCGGCGCTTATCCGGCCCGGCAGATCTTTTATGGAAACATGCTCGGTGACAAGGGCCGCGTTCACGGCGCCTTTGTGAAAGGACATCAGGGGTTCGGACCCGGACGCTTCCCTGAGATATTCGGTATGCCCTTTGTATTTTATCCCGGCCATCAGCCAGGCTTTTTTAGAGACCGGGGCGGTAACCACCGCGGAAAGCTTCCCCTTCAAGGCCAGCCTCACGGCGAGCTCGAAAGCTTTGAAAGAAACCGCTCCGGAATAAGCGGAATTTTCCGATTTTATAAGTTTAAAACCCGGCGCGGTTACGGGCAGGAGAGGCGCGAGATTTTCGCGCCAGCCGCATTGTTCGAGGGAAGTGGCTTCCCCTATGATAATAATTTTTTTTCTTTCAGCGGCTGAAAGCGACCTAAGGGCCTTTACGGTTATCTCGGGCCCTATGCCGGAGGGATCTCCGGCGGTTATCGCCGTTATGCCGCTCAATTTTTACTTACCCTCGTTAAAGATCTCTATCTTGGCCGCCTTTCTCAGTTCTTCGGTGAAGATTTCTATTTCTTTGGCGAAGCTGTCCTGCATGATCAGCTGGCTTATGTCGTCCTTTACGGCCTCGAAACTGAGTTTCTGGGCTATCCTTTTTTCATCCACCCGCATTATGTGGTACCCGAACTTGCTTTCCACGGGCGCGGAAACGTCTCCCGGACACATTTTAAAAGCCTTGGTCTCTATTTCGGCCGGCAGCATGCCTTTTATCACATAGCCGATATCTCCGCCCCTTTGAGCGCTTTCTTTATCCTGGGAATATTTCCCGGCCAAAGCCTCTAAATCTGCGCCTCCGTCGAGCTCTTTTTTTATCTTGTTAGCGGTCTCCAGCGCTTTATTCTTCGAAACCAGGTCCACCGCCTCTATTTTTACGAGAATATGCCGGAGTCTTATCCTTTCCGCGGAAAGCTCTTTGAATTTATTGGCTATGTTGGAAAATTCCTGCAATTCCTCTCCGGACAACCCCGCCGATTTGGTATCGCCCTTTATTACGAAATTTATCTTGTCGAAATAAGCCTTGATGTCTTTTTCAGCGGGTGTCTTTATCCTGGGCTTTATGGTCTCTTCGACCAGTTTCCTGGCCATCAGGTCCCTCTGTATTTTCTCCCTGAAAGCCTGCATGGTAATACCCTGCCTGGCCAGCTCTTCCCCGAGCAGTTTATCGGCTTCGGCGGAGGTGAGAGCGGAGCCGTCTTTGTCCCTGGAAAACCTTCTCTTGATCTCGGCCACGCCGTCGTCCACCTGCCTGGGATAAACCTTTATCTTCATCGCCTCGGCCTTCTGTTTTATCAGGAGTTCGTTGACCATTTTGTCCATGGTCATTTTATGTATCTGCTCCCTGGCGTCCTTTTGCTGCATAAAATCCGGAAAAACGGCCGAATACTGTTCCAGCAGCAGTTCGCCGGTTTTTTCGTACTCCGAAAGGAGTATCGGTTCTCCGTTCACTTTGGCGACGACGTCCTCCCCTTTCTGGGCGAAAACGGACGAAGGAAGCGCCAAAAGAGCGGCGGCGGCGAATTTATTTATAGTCTTCATTCAAAACCTCCACTTTGTATTTTTTCTGCACATTGGCGATATACTCGTCGAATCTTTTTTTCTCCAGCACTCTCCTGACCCTTTCCCTGATCTCCGGCTTGGAGATATCCAGGCTCATTTCGCTGATCTTCTTTATCACGTGAAAGCCGAGTTTGGTCTTAACCACGCCCTGGACCTCTCCGGTTCTCATCTTGTAAAGCATGTCCTCCAGTTCGGGGAGAAATTCCCCGGGCATAATGGGAGGCAGCTTGCCGCCGGTAACCGTACCGGAATTTTTTTCCTCCTGCACTATTCTGGAGACCGGGGTGCCGGCCTTTATTTTTTTCATAAATTTTTCCGCGGTTTCGTAATCCCCGGCGATAAGATGCTCTATGACCACGGCCTTGGGATATTTGGCGTAGTACTCCTCGGCCTCCTTCTCGCTTACGTTGAGCTCTTTTTTCTTCAAGTCCTCGAGCCACATTTTGGTAAGGAGATATTCCCTGAAATCCCTGAGCTTGCTGTCCAGTTCTTTTTTCATGAGATTGACCTGCTCGGTATATTCCTTGGAATTCTTTACGCTGCTGCTCTCGGAAGCCATTTTGACCAGTTTCTCGTTTATAAGCATGTCCAAAAACTGTTTTTTCCCCGCTTTGCTGTTGAGATAACTGTTCGGGTCCTGGCTTATTTCTTCCAGTTTCTCGTTAAAATACTGCTCGGTTATGACGGTAGAGCCCACTTTAGCCAGAACTTTGCCGTTTTCCGGCTTATTCTGGCAGGAGTTAAAGACGAAAGGAACCGCGAATAATACGATTATTTTCTTCATATAACTAAATTTAGCATTTTTTGGCGATTCTTTCCATATTGTGGTGGGCTCAAGGAGCAAGTGCAACAAAAGCGTTAAAGACTTCTGCCGGTGTTTTAAAGCCTAAAGACACATTCAAGGTGATAGTGCAACAAGGTTGGTCAGGATACCATTGTGTCGTGGTAATAATTGGAGGGGGTGACGGCGGGTTTTGCCCGCTGAGCCCCAGGCCGTTCATATTACTCACGGCACCTGTGGCACCAGTGGTGCTGTTCCGTAGCGGGGAGGAGGGGGACCACAGGAGGGTACCCCACGGGTCTGGGGCGAAGGGCAATCCGCCGGCAGGCCCCCCGAACTTGCAGCCACGACACATATAAATTCCACCGCTTGTTGCGATAACGATTTGAACTCGTGCCCGGGCCGGAACGCCCTGTACCGGACGGGCCTTATTTTTATAAAATCTCTTTATGCGCGAAGTGGCTTTAGGCCTCATAAAAAAGGGTGATAAATACCTGGTCGAGAAATTTTACGACGAGGTCGGAAAAGTCTATTTTTACAAGCTTATCGGGGGCGGCATAGAAGAACGCGAAACCCCCGAAGAAGCCCTCAGGCGGGAGTTCCTGGAGGAACTGAAAAGCGAAACAGACATCCTTTCCGCCCTCAAGCCGGTCGAAGACGACTTTACCTACAAAGGAACGAAAAGACGGATAAAAGCCCATGTTTTCGAGGCGAAATTCCGCGACGAAGAGAACTACGATTTCGTACAGAAATTCATCTACAGCCCCGAAGGCAAATTCCTGAGCGTAGCGATGTGGAAAACGCCCGACGAAATACTTGCCGAAAAGCTGGACTTCTACCCCCGACCTCTGCTGAAAAAGATCCGCGGAACCCGCAAAAGGACCGGCTGGAAGAAATCCGGCTGACTTCCCGCCCGCGCATAGGCCGTTTTACGGCGGCGACTTGGGCCCTTTCGCCCTTTTGCGTCCCTTTCTTTCCCGTTATAATATATTCATGCCAAAAAGCAAATTTTTAAAACTTGCCGTCGTTTCAGCGCTTTTCGCCTTACCCCGGTTCTCGAACGCCCAAAGCCAGGTCGAAGAACTTTTTCTGAACGGCGGAGCTTCTTTTTCTTATTCCGCTCCGCAATCCCAGCTTTATCCTGCCCCCTCGTACGAAACCGACGCCGCGCTGACGCTCAAGGCGGCGCCTTCCGCACATTACCTGGACTTGGACGGCCTGGACCTGACGGACGTGCCGGCCGCGCCGGAAGACGGCTCCTATGAGGACAAGAATGATTTTGAAGTTCTCTTCGATTGGCAGAAAAAACGCACTCCTGAGCAATGCGCCGCCGCGAGAGCGGAAATGGAGCATTCTTTTAAAATCTTTTTCGGAAAAATAAGCCCCTTTAAAGCCCCGGAACCGGCGGAAGTCACGACTTTTTTCAAGAATGTCAGCGCCGATTCCGTGGCGGCTCATCGTTTCATTAAAGACGCCTATAAACGCCAGCGGCCTTTCTTGCGCGATACGCGTATCAAGCCCTGCGTATTCAAGGTGGGCGGCTACGCCTATCCCAGCGGCCACGCGACAATCTCCCGGCTTTTCGCGCTGATACTCGGCGACCTGGTCCCTTCCCGCAAAAAAGAATTCCTTACCCGCGCCGACGAAGCGGCCCTAAACCGCGTTATAGCCGGGGTACATCACCCGACCGACATTGAAGCCGGCAAGATATTAGCAGATGTCCTTTACAAGAACCTGAAGGAAGAACCTGAATTCAGCTCCGATATGAAGACTCTCAAACGTTTCCTGAGCAAATAATCCCAATTCTCTTTATAAACATGTTGCCGGCGCCGACGAAAGCAAATAAACTTAAAATTATTGGTGCGGGTCGGGTGGACTTTACTATCTTTGTGTAATACCCACGGACACTCTGACAGTTTGCTGAAAGCAAATCTGGCAGCCTACACTACCGGAGGGTTTCGCTGGGGAGACTGTGCCACTTTTGCGACAGCAAAATATGGCAGAGCCGCGAGTCGACTGTGCTATCAAAGGGTTGCGCTTCGGAGACTGTGGCAGTCCCGCAAGGCGGGATCTGACAGAGTTCCGGCGCCGATGAAAACAAATAAACTTAAAACGGTGGGGTCGACTTAGCTATCAGAGGGTTTCGCTTCGGAGACTGTGGCGGTTTGCCGAAGGCAAAGCCGACAGCGTCGCCGGGCACCGGCGCCGACTCATCTCCCTTGCGCTAACAAAAAAGGCGTTCCGATTTTAATCGGAACGCCTTTTAAAGTAATGGAGGCGCCGGGATTCGCACCCGGGTCCACAAGCCGCTCGTCAGAGTCGCTACAAGCTTAGTCCCGAATTGGTATTCGAACGGTTTATAAGCTCAGGACCGGCAAAAACCGCTCTATTTCCGTATTGTCTTTTGCACGCCCGCACGGAAAAACACAGGCGTACAGCATCCTGCTGAGTGACGCTATTTGATTCCCGCAGGCGCAGAATCAATAGCGAGGCTCACTTAAGCGTGAGCCCAAGCCATCTCGTTCGAGTTGGCAGTTGTTGTTTTGACCATTTTTTACATGGCCTGGTCAACCATGGCTTGCTACTCGGGCGAAACTGACTCATGTCGAAGCTGGTCGCCCCCGTAAATATAGAGAACACGAACGAGAGATTAAGATATTCAGAAAATAGAAATTAAGGTGGAAACCGAATTGTCCGAAATCCTAAATCTCTTAATATCTATTTTCTATTCTCTCCCTTATGTATTTTAGCAGATTTGGAGACTTCCCGGCATAGGAGAAACGGAGAAACGCGCTATTTTCCGCTCAAACCGGCGTAGATAAGGGCGCCGCCCTTAAGCAGCTTTATAACCTGGCCTATTTTCTCCGGCGCTACGGCCGGACAACCCCAGGAACGCCCGGCCTGAACGTCGGCTTCGCGCACGTAATTGGCTTCATGGATCACCACCGCGCGGGAAAGAGCGTTAGAGTTAGTGGAGGAAAGGCCGTGAAGGCGCATCGATTTCCCGTGCTTGCCGGTATAGACGTCCCCGGTAAGATAGAATCCGAGCGAAGATTTCTTGGATTCCTCGACATTGCTGAAAAGCGTGGCATAGCCGTCGCCGTCCGGATCGGAACCGGAACCGTGGGAGGTATGAAGGGCGATGACCGATTCGTCTTCGACTTTCATTATGAAGAACCTGGCCTTGCTGGAGTGTTTGGAGAAATCTATTATGGCTATGTATTTTTTGTTGCCTATCTTGCCGATGTTCTTTTTGAAATATTCCAGGGCCAGGGCCTTGAGATTTCCCGGCACGGCGCCTCCGCCCTTGGAACCTTCGAATTGTATCTCTTCCTCTTCGCCTTTGGAAACCTCTTCAGGATCCACTTCCGGCAGTTCCAGGCTTCCGGAATAAGGCTCTTCGGCTATGGTTTCGTCTTCCAGGCGTATGCCGTTAAAAAGGTCGAACTCCGTTCTGACTATCTGTATGTCTCCGTTTTCCAGGAAAACCATATCCTTGCTGGAAATAGTAGATTCCTGCACGGCGAAAGAGATGCTATTATCGGCAAGTTCGGCAGAAGCCAAATCGGAAAAACTTTCGGAATTAAGCTCGGAGCAAGGGGCGCAAGTCCCGTTCTGGGCCGCCTGAAGCGCGCCGGCTAAAAGGAGAAGAGTCGAGAAAATTTTAATTTTGCTTTTCATAATCCCTCCTTTGCTCATCTTCCATTTAAAGTTTAGCTCCTGAAAGGTTTTTATTGAAGGAAACTTCGCCCTATACGGACATAGGTCCAAAGACCTATTCAACAACTACGGAGGAGCCAGTTTTTTCAAAAAAACTATCTGGTATTTTATATAATTTTCTTTGTACGGAAGGGTGGCCGGGTCGACTTCGCCGTCAGAGGGTTTCGCTTCGGAGACTGTGACAGTTCGCCGAAGGCGAATCTGGCAGAGCGGACAAACAAATCACTCTACGGACACTGTGACAATTTTGCGCAGCAAAAATTGGCAGCGCGGGTACCGCGAGGCCATAAAACAAAACCATTTTACGGAAGGGTGGCCGAGCGGTTTAAGGCGCCGGTCTTGAAAACCGGTGTCCCGAGCAATCGGGACCGTGGGTTCGAATCCCACCCCTTCCGTTCGTTATTTCAACTTGCAAAGAACAAGCCAATTTTTTGGCTTGAGATGGGATTCGAAAGCCGGACCGCGGGTGGACTTTTCGATCCTGGCGCCGGGCTGCGGACACTGTGGCGGTCCCGCAAAGCGGGAACCGACAGCGCACAGCAGGTCGTAGATGGGGTGGACTTCGCTTCCAGCTTTTACTATGGACACTATGACGATTTCGCTAAGCGAAAGTCGGCAACGCCAGGGTCGAAAGCGTTGACGAGCTCAGGCGAGGAAACGACTTGTGACGCGAATCCCGCCCCTTCCGTTTTTTATCCCTCCAGATAACATACTGGAGCTCAAAAACAAACGAATCAGACGTCCCTTGACAAGTCAAGCCCTCTCTGTTAATATATAAGGTATGAGCAGAGCGATAATACTGTTACTCGTTTTCTCGGTGCCGTCCTTCGCGCAGTTCGACGAATTCGGCGCTATAGACATGGAAAACTCCCCCCTTATCGAAAACGCCCAGCCGCAGATGCAGGTGGAGGACTTTTCGGGAGATGATTCCAAAGGCATAATGGACTCCCTCAGCGGGTTAAAGCTTAAACCCAACAGCTACGGGATAACCTTTTATCAGGGGGAAAAAGAAAGCGGGTTCAGAAAACTTTCGGAAGCCATGGCCTTTGCCGCGACCCTGCCCGAAAATTCCGTGACGCTGGCCGTATTCTACGGCCACGGCTCTCCGGGCATGATGCTGCTTGGCGAGGACACGCTGGTGGCCACCCAGGTGGCGAGAATGCTCAAAGGCAAAACGGCTCCCGGCGCCGCTGTACACCTTTTCGGCTGCAACACCTCGGCTATCCCGACTACCGTTTCGATAAACCCCCTTAAGGGGCTCTCTTACCTGGCCAGGAGACTGCTGTATTACCAGGGAGCCAGGCTTTCGGGCGCCAGCAGGGAAATAAGCGAGGAGATGTGGAACGAAGACATGACTTTCGACGTCAGCAGGGAACTCAAAGATGTGGAAGTCTGCGGGCTCGCCACTTTCGGCCTGGTCCCGGAAAGACTGATAGGAAAAGAAAAAATAAAGCCGGGCCTCGTCATAGGCCAGTGGATATGCTATAAGAACAGGCGAAAGGTTTCCGCAAGCAAATAACGCCCACCCAAACTTGCTATAATCTCATAAAGAGGTGTCATATGAAAGAAACGCTTTTTTCCCTTTTATTTTTAACCGCGGGCGCTTACGCCCAGACCGCCCCGCCGGCCCAGCCCAAGCTCACGCCGCAGGAGATACAACAGATCAACGAACAGATAGGCGCCGCCAAAAAAGAGATTTCCATAAAGATCAACGTGGTGGAGAACTACCTGAAAATAGGCCATCTCTATTCCAGGATAGACAACGTCGACCAGGCGCAGGCCGCGTTCGAGAGCGCGCTTTCTTTGGACCCGAAAAACGCCCGCGCCCATTTCATGCTCGGCCTTATTTTCGAGAAAAAAAAGCTTACCGCACAGGCTATCCACCATTGGCAGCAATGCCAGTCGAATACCACGAACCCGGAAATCAAAAAAATAGCGCAAAAACACCTGGATTACCTCACGAGGAAATAAGATGAAAAAACCGGCCTTATATATCCCGTTCCTGCTCCTGGCGGTTTCCTGCGCCACCCCGCAGACGGCCATAAACCCGCGCGCGGATTTCACTAAAATAAAAAGGGTGGCCGTGCTGACCTTCGAAGGTGCGAGGGGCGAAGTGGCGGCCGACATGTTTTCACAGTCGCTCGTGGGCTACGGAGCCGACGTTATAGAAAGAAAAAGGCTGGACGAAGTCTTAAGGGAGCTGGACTTGAGCCAGAAAAGCCTGATAGACCAGTCTACCGCCAAAAAAGTCGGGAAACTTCTGGGCGTGGACGCCTTGTTTTTGGGCAGCGTGATAGACCTGAAAGCCAATTCCAAATACCTGGTGCAGACGAACGCCACCAATCCGCAGAACTCGATAAGCCAGGTCTCGGGGAAAAGCATCTATTCGGAAGGGAGCGTCAGCGGCCTGAGCGACACGCAGATACTTTCCACCACGGCCGAAGTGTCGATAGTGGCCAGGCTTATAGAAGTGGAAACGGGAAGCATAATGTGGTCGGCTTATATGAGCTACGAGGGCTTCGATATCCCCGCGACCATGTCTTCCATTTCTCAGTTTTTCGTCAAATCCCTGATCCCCATCTGGCCTGAACTGAAAGACTGAAACAGCGGAAAATCAGAGGATTTGAGGACAATTTATCGTAAATCGCAAAGAGTAAAGGGTAAATAGTAAAGAGAGAAAGTGTCAAAGGGACAAAGCGGCAAAGTGTTATTAAGGAATATCATATTTCCCTTTGTGCCTCTGTGCCTATGTTCCTTTGCCACTTATTACCGTTTTACGTTTCCCGCTTCACGCTAATCCCCTAATCTTCCAATCATCTAATCCTCTACCCTACTCCAGCAGTCTTTTCTGGCCTTCCAGCTTTCTTATATGGTCTACGTCCAACGTGTATTCCATACAGCCCAGGTATTTGCCTTTCTCGTCGCGCAGGGCGTAGAATTCTATAAGTACCTTGTGCTTTTCGGTATCGCCTTTGACCGGCAGGTCTATCCAGAACCTGGCCGTCTCCCTTTTGCCCGCTTTCATCTCCGAGACTATCTGCTCCACCATATGCAGGCTTTTCTGGGGATGGCAATCCCTGAAATTAACGCCCATTGAGGTCATAGGCCTGTAAAAAAGCCGGTTATTATGCTTGTTCCAGCCCGCCACTTCGTCATTTGCGTCTATCACGGTGATCTCACCGGGAAGAGTTTCTATAAGCGATTTAATCATCTCCGGCGTAAGTTTGTCGAATAGCATGTTTCCTCCCAAAAAGATATTAAGTCATTAAGAAATTAAGATATTAAGTTTTGCCGGCCCTTAATCGCTTAATCTCTTAATTACTGAATCTCTGCCATGTTATTTTATCAAATCAGCCCGTTTTCCTTAAAACTGAAATATTTATCTTTGGAAATTATTACATGGTCCAGTATCTCGATCCCGAGGATCTTCCCGGCCTCGACAAGCCGTTTTGTAAGCTTTATATCCTCCTCGGAGGGCTCCACGAATCCGCTCGGGTGATTATGGGAAATTATCATGGAAGCGGCCAGGTTCTTCACGGCTTCCTCGAACACTTCGCGGGGATGCACCACGCTGAAATTAAGGGTGCCTATCGAGACCACCTGTTTTTTTATCTCCTGGTTCTTGGTGTCGAGATAAAGCGCTATAAAATGCTCCTTTTTAAGGTCCCGGAATTCACGGAGTTCCGCGAATACGTCCTTAGGTTTTAAATATATGGAATTCTTCTTATCCTTAAGGTATCTTTTCCCCAGTTCGAAACAGGCGACCAGCTCGCAGGCCTTCGCCTCGCCTATGCCGTAAAACTTTTTGAGCTCGGCGAAAGCTCCGTACTCGAATCCGCGCTCGCGGAACTTATCCGTTATTTCTTTGGACAATTCCAGCACGTTCTTGCCCTTCACGCCGCTCCTTAGCAAAATAGCCAACAGCTCCGACTCGGAGAGTTTCTCCGGCCCGTATTTGGCCAGCTTTTCCCTCGGCCTGTCCACCCTTTCTATTTCTTTTACGGTCATATTCTCCTCCCGTCGAATAAAAGAGATTAAGTCATTAAGATATTGAGAAATTAAGCGTTTCGGTTTGCGCTTTTGTTTTTCATTATTTCTCTTGCCTCAATCTCTCAATCTCTGATTACTATTCTCTTTCTTCTAATGTTATAGCAGACCTCCGCGACACCCCTATGTCGCGGTTAAAACAGGCGTTACAGTCCCCGGCACTGCAACGGACATGAACAAAAAAACAAAAAGGTACCTAACAAAAAGGTACCTGGTACCTTTTATATAATTAAGGTCTTTGCGAAGGGGAAATTTCGGCCTGGGCGGCGCAGAGGCAGGCGCAGAAAATAAAGATGACGCCGGAAATATATATCCAGAGCAGCATGGCTATCACTCCCCCCAAAGCGCCGTACATAAGGGCCAGGGCGGAAAAACGCTTAAGGTAAATCACGAACACGGTCTGCGCGAAATGCAATAACGCCGTGGCCAGCAGGGCCGGGATCCAGACTTCCGAAAACAGAGTATGCCTGTGAGGAGCCAGTTTATAAAAAAGACTCAACCCTATAAAAAGCGCCAGCCACGGTAGAAAAATCATCCAGAGGCTGTAAGCCCAGGAAAAAAATATAAAGGATTGTAACAGGCTCCTGACCATATTCCCGGCCAGGGGAACGGCTATTCCCATGAAAACGATTATTATTATCACCCCCAAAAGGGACAGGTCCTTTAAAGGGTCCCTCCACCAGGGATAATCCCGCAGGCCCCAGGCCTTGTTGGTCGCGCGCACCATGACGGTCAGGAACTGCGACGCCGCGAAGATCAGAATAATAAAAACGAAAATGCCGGCTTCACCTCGCGCTTTAAGTATTCCCGAAACGGTGCCGAAGATGAGATGCTGTATTTCGCCGCCCGCCGGGGCGTAGTTTTCCATATAGGTTATAACGGCCTTCCCGGCCACGGCATTTCCGAACAGCGCGGAAAACACGATCACTATAAGCAGGACTAAAGGGAAAAAAGCCAGAAAAGCGTTAAAAGAAAAAGCCGCCGCCCGCTGTATCCCTTCCATGGCGACGAATTTCTTCGCCGAGAGGACCAGCGTCTCCGGCATCTTTTCCCAGACGTATTTTATTCTTTTTGGCATCGCGAAAGGAGAACCGGCCCGTACTTTCCCGGGAATTTATCCCGATAACGGGGAAATTCAGGCCGGCAGTTACAAAAAACCCTTATTTCAATTGCTTGCCTATGTGGGACCAGGCGCCCTTAAGCTCTTTTACGAGGTGCTTCATTTCGCTCGCGCCCACGCGCTCCATTCTCTGGTAACGCACGGCGATGTTGTCGACGAGAGCTTCATAAGCTTCCCTGTTGACTTCTTTCATCTCTTTCATTTTCTCGAGCAGTTCGCCCTTCATTTTAAGCGTCCAGGCCGCTATCTTCTCGCGATTCTCCTTCCCGCGTTTCCCGGTCAGAAAATATATGCCCGCCGCGGCCACGGCCGTTACGGCGATTCCGGCTCCGATAAATTTTCCTTTTTTCATAAATCCTCCCCTTCTTTTCTAGTTCTATTAATTATACAAAATGTAGAAGATTAGAGAGTTAACAATGACGGTTAGAGGTTTAGATGTTTGGAGGTTTGGTTTTATGAGGAATCCTCCTTACAAAGCTAACCTTCTAACCCTCTAAACCTCATCATGCTAAACCCGGCCCTCATAATTTTATCCTCTATTCCTTCACCCACTGCCTTCCGCACAGGGTCTTATAGGGACAGTATTTGCAGTTTTTTTCGTCTTCAGGCGGCAGAAAATTCTCAGTAGTCAAAATGTCTTCGAGCGCCAAAACGGCGGCCTTGTCGAAAAGCCCGGAAAGCTTTCTTTCCTCGCCGGAATCGAAGAGCTTTTTCTCCGCTATTTCTCTGGCGCCGAGTATTATTATCGAAGCGTTCATATCCTCAGGTTTCGTTTTATGCAGAGAGGAATACGCCTTTATATAAAGCGGCAGCTGCAGAGAGCCGATGGCCGGCCCCCACTCCAGTATGTCGCCCGCGAGGTCCGCGTCCGAAAGCCTGAAGGAAGGCAGGTAATTGCCGGCTTTGGCCGAGGTTTTGTAATCCACGATAAAAACGCCGTCCGCCCTTCGGTCTATCCGATCTATCCTGGCCTTGAATTTCACCGGGCCCAAAGCAGTTTCAAGCGCGGTTTCGCATTTTTCCTCGCAGGCCGCGACTTCCGTTCCGGCCTGCGTCCTGAAATGGAAATCGAGATAATCCGCCATCCGTCCCGACACCTGTTTCTTGAAAATATAATCCTCTATACCCAGATCTTCGCCGGCCAGTTCCTTTATAACCGCAGAGGACAGCTCCGAAAGCGTCTTCTTTTCCTTCTCCAGTCCTTCCGGCCGGGATTTTCCGTTCAAATTAAGCGAAAAATATCTTTTCAGTATCTCATGCGCCAGAATACCGATGTCCTTTTTCTCCACCTCGTCCGTCACCGAGCCCCTTTCCTCGAGCTTCAGTATATAGCGGTGATAGAAAGCCAGCTGGCAGTTGAGGTAGGCGTCTATGGAAGAGAAGGAAAAAGTCATATCCCCGAGATATTTCTTCATCTCTTCCGTCTTTTTGGCCGGCGCCGGCTCCCGTTTGCCGAAATTTATCCTCAGCATGGAGCTTTTTTCCTCTATTTTCCCCCCGCCTTTCTCAAGTTCCCACTTTATCTTCTCTATAAAGGGGCTGGCCTCGCGGTTCTTGTCGTCCACGTAAAAGAGATGCGCCTTTTTGGCCGAAAAGACCAGGTTCTCGAAATAATAGGAGTAGATCTCCCTGGCCGTCCTGTAAGTGGCCAGGCCCAGCTTCTCCCTGAGATAATGCGGCAGGACCGTGTCCTCTTTTTTCAGCGAGGGGATTATCCCGTCGTTGACGTCCAGGACGAAAAGGTTCTCGAACTTCAGGTTCCTGCTTTCCAGGAAACCCAGGCATTGCAGGCCTTCCACGGGCGAGCCGCGGAAAGGATGGGCCCGGCCGGTCATATAGCTTTTTATGAAGCTGAAATAATAAGAACGGTTCTCGAAACTGACTCCAGCCAGGCGGGAATCGGCGACCTCGCCCAGTTTTTCGGACATTATGGCCGGGAAATAGTTCCAGTAAGGATGCAGGCCGGCCGTGGAATTTTCCGCGATATAATCTATGGCCCCGGCCAGCTTGCGGGCGAAATCGCC
>PEXN01000054.1 GCA_002774685.1 Elusimicrobia bacterium CG08_land_8_20_14_0_20_51_18
CAAGAACGAGGAAATAGACAAGCTTAAAAGCGAGGCTGCCTCCGCCGAGATGAAATGGACCGAGAAAATAAGGAATTTTGAGAGCAATTTCGTTTCCAAAAAAGAGGAGGAATACAGGAGCGCGCTGGAGCAGAAACTCCAGTCCATGGAAGGCAGATTCAACAAGATGAAACAGGACCTGGCTCTCGATTATGATACCCGCAAAAAGGTCCTCAAAGAGGAATTCGATTCCAAATTCGGCATACTTAACGGCGAAAACGAGGCGCTGAAAGGCACCGTGGCTCAGCTGTATAAGAACCTGAAATCGGTGACGGACCGCGCCAATTCTCTCTTTTCCGAACTGATAAAGAAAGACGAGAAATTCCAGGAGGAAAAGAACACGCTGGAGGCGGAGTTTTCCAAACAGCTTAACGAACGGATCACGGTGGCGGTGAACGAGGCCACGAAATACCTGCAGGAAAAACTCGACGTCACCCAGAACGAGATTATAGAGATACAGCGGGCCAACGCCCGTGAAGTCGAGACGCTCAAAACCAGCTTCAACGAAGAGAAGCAGAGGATGATGGAAGAGCTCGAAAAGAGGGAAGAGCACATCAAAGCTTACGAGGGCAAGGTGGAACAGCTGGAGGACGAGCTTATAGATTACAAGAAAAACTCCGCGGAGATGGTGAACGCCCAGCTTCGGGGCCAGGAGGAGAAATTCTCGAAGGTTCTCAATGATTCCCAGGAAAGACATATGGAGCTAGAAAAGAGCTACCTGGGCCAGATAGAGAATATAAAGAACGTTTACGGCTCGAGGCTGAAACAGATGGAAGAGAACGTCCTGGCGCTGGAAAAGAACCTGTCTGAAAAGAACGAGATACTGGCGGCCAAAAAGAACGAGTTCGCGGCCATGGAAACCAGGCTGAATGAAAAAATGGCGGGCCTGGACGGAGAGATGAGGGAAAGCAGAAGCGGCCGCGCGACCAGAGAAAAGGCCATGGAAGAATCCCAGCTGAAACTGGAAAAAGATTACGCTAAAAAGGAAGCCGAGATAGAAAAATTGAGGATAGAGCTTACCAGAGCCATAGCCAAATATAAGGGTAGAGACTAGAGACTGGAGACTTGAGACTTGAGACTTGAGACTTGAGACTTGAGACTGGAATAGAGGTTGGCGTAAAACGTAAAGAGTATACTGACCGCTGTCCGCCGACCACTGTCCGCGGCCGCGTGAAACGCGAAAAAGGATGGATTTATGGAAATAAAACATAAAGTCAAGTGTATTCCGGAGGAGATGTTCGGCAGGCTAAAAGAGTTTTCCGAAAAACTCTGGGAAGAAAAGAACTCGGCTGCGGTGGAGCTTTCGAGCATAATGCAGGAATTCGAGGAGGAATCTCTGTCGGTCGAGGAGTTTCTGACCGGTAAAGAAGAGGCGGCCGCCGGAAAATTGGCTTTCGCGGAAAAACAGTACGCGGAAAAAATGAAAGTTCTGGAAGCCAAAATGGGCGAGGTCAAAAAAGAGAACGACGCCCTTTCCGCCAGGCTGGCCGGTCTCAAGGAAGAGAGGGAAGCGCTCGCGGCGGAAATCGAAACCAAAAACGAAGAAAACGCCAGGCTTTCAGCTCAGGTAGCCGAGGAGAAATCCAGGCTCGTTTCGGAGTTTTCCGTCAAAACCGGAGAGCTTTATGAGAATTTGAAAGGCAAGGAAGAGGGCATGCTTAAAAAATGGGAGGAGAAAAACGGGCAGCTCGACGGGAAACTCTCCTCGCTGGAGAGGGAATATAAGGAGAGAGGCGAAGCCCTCAGGCTGAAGGAAAAGTCGCTGGAAGAGGAATTCAAATATAAAAAGAAAGAACTTATAAAAACTTTCGACAGGGTCAGGGTGGAACTTGAACTGAAAGAAAGGGAACTCCTTAAGAAACAGGAGAAGCTCGCGGAAGGAGAGAAAACGGCCGATAAAGGAACTGAAAAATGAAAAAAACCGACGAACTCAGGGACCTTCTCGAAAAGCTTAAAGGGGAAAACACTTCGGCGGAATACTTTCCCGCTTTCGAGAGGCTTTCCGCGGAACATAAATTTGCCGGCATGGCGCTGGAAGGGAACGAGGCATCCGCCGTAAAAAATCAGTTCCGGAAACCGGAGAAGAATTACAACGCCGGATTTAACGTCATATGGAGCGAGAATAAGGAAACCCTGCTCTTCGGCCTTCTGATCTCGGCGATAATGGCCGTTCTGGGAATTCTGGGCGGGGCGGAATTCCTTGTCCTGACCGGAGGCGTTTCCTTCATCCTCTTCGCTTTACTGAGTTTCATGGCTTTTTTCAGGTACATAGCCCTGGCTTCCAATCAGGAAAAAATTCCGGCCGACCTGGCGGGAAGGATTGGCCTCGTGGAGAAGAAAATAGAAGTCCTGTCGCGGTCAGCCGGCGGCCCTGCCACGGATTTTTACGACGAAAGATCGGCGGAGCTGGAACAGAAGGTCGAGGAACTTAAACTCATAGTGAAAACTCTGGCGCGGAAACGCTGAAAGCGCCGCTTAGGGCTCGTTAAGGAATAACTGACCGAATTTGGAGGTCAGGATTTGAGACGAGTCTGAGGCGCGACGAACGAGGCCGTTCGTGTAACTCACGGCACCTGAAGAACCGGAGGTTCCTGTTCCGCATACCGGCCTTATATGGCGAGGCGTGGACTTCGCCGCCGGAGGGTTTCGCTGGGGACACTGCGCCATCCGCCGCAGGCGGACTGGCAGAGCAACGAAGGAATCGGCCAAAGGCTGGCCTCCCCCTGGGGGCCGAGCGCTTTCCGGCTGCAACTGTGTCGCATTTTCGCTTATGTAGCGATGCTACACCGCACTCAATGCTCCTTGTTTCGCTCATAAATCGCTCGGCAAATTGTATCAGTTATTTCTTAACGAGCCCTTAATTGAATATAATATATATATGAAAAAAATAACGAGCATACTCCTGACCGCGGTCTATTTTTTCAACCTGCTCCCCGCCTTCGCCCTTGAACTTCCCTCGCTCGTGGAAAAGGATTATTATATCTCCGCCGGGGACGTCATAAGCATGAACGTCTTTCCCGCGGAGGAATTTTCCAAAGAAGTGACGGTGCAGCCCGACGGGTCGATAGAGATACCCCTGCTGGGTTCCGTTAAAGTGTCCGGCATGAAAGTTTCGGAACTTGAAAAGCTTCTGACCGCCAGGTTTTCCAAATACGTTTCGAATCCGACGATAACGGTGAACGTCAGGAAGTTTTCCTCCTACAGGGTCGCCGTAATAGGGCAGGTGCAGAGAACAGGCTATCATGAATACAACGAGGGGATGAAAATCCTCGACCTCATAGCTCTGGCCGGAGGTTTAAACGATTACGCCAACACCTCGGACGTGAGAGTTTTCAGGAAGACGAAAGACGCCGGCGGGACGGTGAAAGAGGATTCTTTCGAGATAAACCTGGCGGAAGTGATGGGCGGCAGGCTGGATAAGAATATCCCGCTCGTTTCAGGCGACATAGTTTACATTCCCAAAAGAAGATTTACCACCGCTTCCAAATGGGTGACCGACCATCTTCTGCCCTGGACCATGCTCGCGACTTTCGCCATCACGATAGGCATAATAACGACTAAATAATATGAATCAGGAACTCACCCTTTACGACTATTGGCGCATAATAAACCGCAGGAAGTGGGTGGCGCTGATGGTTTTTGCCATTACTCTCCTTTCCACCGTTTTTTACACCAAGATGCAGCCGCTGGTTTACAGCTCTTCGGCCATAATAAAAATACAGCCTCCCAATATATACTCCAAGCTGCCCGGTTCGGACATCACCGACTTTGACCAGTGGGGCGCGGTTTCCACGGAAATAAGGGTGATAACCTCGATGGAAGTGGCTATGAGGGCTTCCCGGCGGCTGAAAATAGCGGAAGCCGGCGCCGAGCCGTCCAGGATCCAGGGGATAGCCTCGCAGATACTCTCGGCGTATAAAGCGGAAAGGGTGCAGGATTCCAATCTCATCTCCATCGCGGCCGGCTCCTCCAATCCCTACAAGGCCAACGATATAGTCAGCGCCGTGATAGAGGCTTACAGGGAATACGACCTGGAACAGAAAAGCGCCCAAGCCAGGAAATCCCTGGACGACATAGCCTCCAGGAAAACCGATGTGGAGGACAAGCTACGCTCGCTGGAACGGCAAAAGCAGAATTTTATAGAGAAAAATCCCAAGACGGGACTGGGCTCCATATTCGCGGACCAGCTCGCGGAGCTCGAGATAAAAAGAAGAGAACTTCTTGAAAAATACACTCCCAATCACCCGGAAGTGATAAATTTCGACAAGAGAATAGAAAGCATACAGGGAAAACTCGCCCAGATACCGGCCCAGGAGCTGGACCTGGCCAGGATTTCCAGGGAATTGAGATTGCAGGAAGACCTCTATGCCACGATAAACAAGCAATACGAGGAATCCAAGCTCGGCCTTTCTTCCATAGTTTCTTTCGTCGTCGTGGTCAACCCTCCTTTCGTGAACCTCACGCCGGTTTCCCCCAACAAAAGACTGAATATGGCTATAGGGATACTTTTCGGCGTTTTTCTGGCCATAGTCATGGTTTTTCTTCTGGAGAACCTGGACGTTTCGATAAGCACCATAGAGGATATAGAAAATTTTCTCAAGCTGCCGGTGCTCGGCATTATCCCCAGCGTGATGAGCGAGCATAAGCTGGACAACTGGCTGACGGGCCTGTTCAGGAAGGAAAGGTTCGGCACGGAAGGCTTCAGGAGCGTCCTGCTTTTCAACAGGAAATATTCGAGCAGCGTGATAGAATCCTATCATACCCTGCGGGCGAATATAATTTCCAATATGCCCCGGAAAGGGCCCCTGTCGATAGTTTTCAGCTCTTCCGGGGCGGCCGAGGGCAAAACCCTCACGGCGATAAATTTCGCCCTGGCCGGCGCCAATTCCGGGCTCAAAACGCTTTTGGTGGACGCCGACATGCGCAGACCCGTCATCTACCAGATCTTCGGAATGCCCAGGCAGCCCGGCTTGAGCGACGTGCTGGCCAAGAAGGCCGACTGGAGGGAAACCGTAAAGGAAAGTTCTGATTTCATCATGGGCGGACTGAACGTGGACCATGTAATGCGGTTTCCGGGCATAGAGAATCTAAAGGTACTGACCTGCGGCACCATCCCGGGCAATGTGGTGGACCTGCTGGATAATTCGGACTGGGGCCGGCTTATAGAAGATTTTAAAAGCGAATTCGATATGGTTATTTTCGACACGCCGCCCGTCCTCCTTTTTATAGATTCCATCATAATATCCAAAAAAACCGACGGCGCCGTTCTCGTCTATAAAGCCGGCAAAATAGCCAGGGGAGCCCTTAAAAGGGCCAAGGAACAGATCCTCGGCGTGAACGCGAGGATGATAGGGGTGGTTTTAAACGGCGTCAGGGCCTCGGAAATGGGCCCCAAATACGGATATTATTACTACGATTATTCGAGGTATTCCAATAAATGAAGCTCCCCGGTCCCAGCCTGCTCCGCCTGAGCGGTTTTGGCAGCAAAGGCCTGGCAGCCGGGGTATCGAAGTGAAATCCCTCCGAAGCCATTCTGCGAAGGAGGATAAATGCCCGTAATTACGATCCTGATTATAGCTTTAATAACGGCGTTTTCAGGATATTTCGTCGTTTCATTCCCTCCGAAAGCGGTTCTGATAGGCACGGTCACTCTGGGCATTTTTATCTTCGCCTTCCTTTCCACAAAACTGAGCCTGGTCCTCTTATTGTTCTCCATGCTGTTCTCCCCCGAGATATCCCTGGGCCGGCTGTCGACCGACAGGTCGATAGTTTTCAGGTACGACGACATACTGCTTGTGACCATATTCTTTTCCTGGTTTTTTAAGAACGCCGTGCTTAAGAGCAAGCCGCTGATAACCAAAACGCCTCTCCTGGTCCCTCTTCTTCTTTATACTTCTCTTTTCATAATTTCCACCTTCATAGGGATTTTGAAGGGCAATATTTCTTTCTATAAATCTTTCTTTTACGTTTTAAAGTACGTGGAATACTTTCTTCTGTATTTCATGTGCGTCAATATCATAGAGCCGGAAGATATAAAAAAATATTCAAGATACTGGCTCTGGATCTTTATCGGCGTTACGCTCTACGCTTATTACTATTATTTCAACGCCGTAGGCGGGGACGTCAGGACTACCGCGCCTTTCGAGGCGCCCTTAAACAGTCCCAGGGGGGCCGAGCCGGCCTCGCTGGGCGGATTTTATCTGATAGCGTTCTCTTTCTTGCTGGCCTTGATGAAGCAATACGGAGGGAAGATCTTCGTTTACGCCGTCTCTTTTTTCGTTTTGGCTTTTCCGGCCTTTACTTACACTTTTTCCAGGGCTTCTTACATGGGATTGGTTGTCATTTTTGTTGTTTTTCTTTTTCTGGGCAGGGAAAGAAGAATTTTCGGGATTTTAATGGCTATCGGCTTGACCGTTTTCATAGCGGTTATGCCTGCCACTTACCAGAAGGTGGAAAGCCGGATAAAAAACACCTATTCCGGCGAATATGCCACTTACAAGATAAGAGTTCTGGGAGCGGACCTGCAACTGGAAGAATCCGCCTATATGAGATACGCGAGTCTTATAACGGTTTTAACGAAACATCTGCCCGAGAGCCCGCTGGTGGGTAAGGGCGTTACGGGAGTGGGGCTCGGAGACAATCAGTATTCCCTCCTCTTGGGAGAAATAGGCGTGCTGGGTTTTTTCGCTTTCTGGTTCTGGATCTTTAAGATCTATGGGATGGCTTCGGAGGTTTATAAAAAGTCTGGCGATCCTTTGTTCAAAAGCGTGGCTCTGGGGGTTACCATGGCTTTAAGCGGGCTTCTGGTTCAGGGAATAGGCGTGAATACTTTCATAATAGTGCGTATCATGGAGCCTTTCTGGTTCATAGTGGCGGTTTTGACGGTCGTTTATGGGAATCTGGAGAAATCGCAGGCTATAGACAAAAAAATCGGAAAAAAGGTTGAGAAATGACGCAGGAAGATTATCAACAAACTAAATTTACAGGGGGATACATTGGTGGAGCTATTTCCATTACGGAACTTAAAAGTAAGTCTTTAAAGGGTATAAATTTTCTGGTAAAAAGGCAGATAGTTATAAGATTGTTTTCTTTCCTGGCCAATATCATTTTAGCTCGTTTACTGGTGCCTGAAGTTTTTGGTGTTTATGCCATTGTCGCGTTTGTAGTCCAGGTTTTCTCCATGTTCGGGGATGTAGGGATAGGTGCGGCTTTAATACAGAAAAAAGAGGAGCTTTCACGAGAGAAGCTTTCTTCCATTTTCTGGTTGCAGCAGATATTGGTCTGGTTCGTGGTTTGCGTGGCATTTGTCGTCGCTCCCTTGGTATTGATTTTTTATCATACGCTTCCGTCTTATGCGACTTGGCTGATCCGCATTATGGCCGTGAGTTTTGCCTTGGCTTCGCTTAAAACGATACCGGCAATATTGATGGAGCGTGAGTTGGATTTTTCCAGAATAGCCCTCGTGGACATAATGGAAACGGCCATTTTTTATGTGACAGCCATATTTCTGGCCATAGCCGGCTTCGAGGTGTGGAGCTTCATAATAGCCGCGCTTCTCAGGTCTTTCGGGGGGGTAATCACTATATATATGTGTTCCCCATGGCGTCCGGCCTGCTTTTTTAAAATTTCAGAAGTTAAAGATTTGGTGCGTTTTGGGTTTGCATACCAGGGCAGCGGTTTGATAAATTTGATAAAAGATTCCGTAACACCGATCTTCATTGGAGTTTATGCCGGATCTGCGGCTGTAGGTTATGTCACTTGGGCTAAAATGCTGGCACTGTCTCCGCTTATGCTTTCGGAGGCTTTTGGTCGTGTGGCTTTCCCCGCATTTTCCAGGATGCAGTCGGATAAAGAGGTGTTGTCCAAAGCGGTGGAACGCTCGATGAAAAACATTACTATGGTGATGTTCCCTGTCGTGGCACTGATGTTCGCTCTCGGACCGGAAATCGTTCATGTGGTTTTTACTGAAAAATGGCTTCCGGCTCTTCCGGCATATTACTTTTACTGTAGCGTTCCCCTTGCGATAGGAGTAATGCTTCCAATGTACAGCGCAATATTGTCTTTGGGGCGGTCCGGTATCATTTTAAAAATGTCTATGGGTCTCCTTGTGTTGGAATGGGGGTTGGGAGTCCCTCTCGTGTGGGCTTTCGATTTTAACGGGGTAGCTTTCAGCCAGCCGCTAATAGCTGCTTTATTCTATTTTGTCTACCGGAGGGTGTTGCGTCGTAATTCGGTAAGACCAGAACTACTGAGAAATATCCGGCCTCAACTCGTTTCCTTCGCCGCGACTTTTGGAGCAGTGGTAATGATAAAGCAGTCTTTTACGGTTTCTCCGGCGGGTCTATCCATTGCGGCGTTATCCGGTATCGCAGTTTATGTTGCAGTTGTCTTTTTTGTCGGAAGGCAGAGTCTTACGCAGTTTATGAAGGATTTTATAGAATTATTCAGGAGCGGGAAATGAAAAGGATTTTGCTGATCAATCCTTCTGGTACTGAACAATCCGGATATTCAAATCCGCCGCTGGGCCTCCTCTATCTGGGAGGGACTCTCCTGAAAGGCGGTTTTGAGGTCAGGGTTATTGACGGGTGTGTGGCCGGCGATGGCGCGCTTGAAAAATCCCTTGCTGAATTCAGGCCGCATATCGCCGGAATCACCTGTTTGACCCCGGCGCGCAAGAGAGCGTTGGACGTGGCGCGCAGGGCAAAAGGTTTTGATAAGAATATCCTCACGGTTCTCGGGGGGGTTCATCCGACGATAATGTACGACCAGATCCTTGGAACTTACGATTTTGTGGATGTTGCTGTTCTTGGCGAAGGTGAAAGAGCGTTCTTGGAGATAGCCCAAGGACTCCCCTTGTCGGGGATAACCGGTATAGCTTACCGCGGCAAAGACGGGATAGTTAAGACTCCTCCGCGTGTTTACGAAAAGGACCTTGATAATATCCCTTTCCCCGCATGGCATCTCTTAGACCTGAAAAAATATCCGGCCAGAGGCCTGGGAATTGTTAACGGAATAGACCTGGCACGAGAGCCCAGGGTGTCGGTCGTTTTTTCCAGGGGTTGTACCGGACACTGCGATTTCTGCTCTACATGGCGGATATGGCGTGGCTGGCGACACCGCTCTCCAACGAACATGGCCGACGAGATTGAAATTCTTTATCGTGATTTCGGCATGCGTCACTTTTGTTTCGCAGACGATTCTCTGACCGTAGATAAAAACAGTATTCTTGGGTTGTGCCGGGAGATAGTTTCCCGGAAACTCAGGATAGCTTTTCATGCCACTACGCGCACTGACCTCGTGGACGAGGAATTGCTTCGTGCGATGAAAGAAGCGGGGTGTTACAATATAGCTTTCGGCATCGAAACTTCTTCTCCCGAGCTTTTGAAGAGAATCGGCAAGAATAACACCATCTCGGCATCGGAACGCGCTATCAGCCTGTGCCATAAAATAGGTATAAGGTCTACGGCGCTTATAATAGCCGGCGGAGTAGGGGAAACTTGGGAGACCATAAATGAAACGGCGGCCTTTCTCAGACGCATCCGACCCGACGAAGTGGGCAGCGTAGGAGGTCTTTGGGTCCTACCCGGGACAAGACTTTATAAAGATTGCGTGGCCAAAGGACTTATAGACGATGATTTCTGGCTAGGGGATGACCCGTATCTTCTTTATACGGTCGAGCATTCGCCGGAGGCGCTGTATAAGATGCGAGACAGAGTTTCTAATTATGACACTTTGTTTTCCCGTGTTGCGGCGCGGGTAAGAAGGATCCTTAAATGGAATGTATAGCCTGCGGCGGTAAAAATTTTTCTGTTTGGGGCAGGAAAGATGCGTATGAGATATTGAAATGTGCCGCTTGCGGGCTCGGGATAACCTGGCCGCAGCCTTCGACCGCCCAGATTGGGGAGTTTAATCGCGATATTTACAGCGCCAGGGAGCGGGCCGCCGCTTACGAGGTTCGCCGGCGGGAGCTTGATCTTAGGCATGAAGCCGCCTTGGTGAAAATCATGAAGTTCAAACGGTCCGGAGTCCTTCTGGACATCGGCTGCAATATCGGCGTTTTTCTGAAGGCTGCCCGGTCCGCCGGGTTCGATGTTTTCGGGTCTGAAATAAATACAGAATGTGCCACTTATGGCCGGGAAAAATATGGCCTGGACATACGTCCCGGCGTCGTTTCCGCTGCGGGTTTCAATTCAGGCGATTTTGACGTGGTTACCCTATTCGATGTGTTAGAACATGTGCCGGAACCGTTCGTTTTCCTTAAGGAGGTAAAGCGGTTGTTAAAATCTGACGGCTTGCTGGTGTTGCAGGCCCCGAATTTTGACAGCTTTATGGCCGGACTTATGAGAGAGAATTGGGCTTGGCTCACGCCACCTGATCATTTATATCATTTTACCCCCGGGTCTCTATTGCGTCTTTTGAAAGCTGTCGGTTTTGAAATTGAGGAAATTAGTACTTGGGAACCTGCCGGAGATTTTATCGGTAACATTTATTCCGATTTCCCTGCGCGGAGTGTTACCGGCCGGATATTAAGAAAATTTTTGTGGTTTTTTTCCATTTTCCTCGTTCCTTTTTTTCAGCGTCTTTGGTGGAAAGCCGGAAAAGGGGGATTGATTGGGATTTATGCCGTAAAAAGATAGGAGTTGATTATGCAGAAAAACGAATATGTTTCAAATGCCAAAATATCGGCTGTGTTGCTTGTTAGGAATGAAGAGAATAATATCCAATATTGCCTTGAAACGTTGGGCTGGTGCGACGAAATAGTGGTTGTGGATATGGAGAGCGCCGACAAGACGGCAGAAATAGCCCGGGAATATACAAAACAGGTTTTCAGCCATCCTGTCATTGAGGCGTTCGATATCGCGAAAAAGTTCGCGGTTGAAAAGGCTTCATGCGAGTGGATAATCCTGATTGACGCGGACGAGATGGTCCCGCGCCCCCTCGCTGAAACTTTAACCGCCATAGCGGCAGGGGATAAAGCCGATATCGTGGAAATACCATTTAGACATTATATAATGGGCGCGCATATGCTTCACAGCGGTTGGGGCGGATCGAAAGTGACCAGATTTTTTAAGAGAAACAAAATCACGTTCACGGGAACAATACATGGTTATATGAAAAAGTCCGTTGATGCGAGAGTCATGAGCCTGGAGTTTTCCGAGGATAATTCCATGGTTCATTTCAACTATCTCGACAGCTCGCATTTCGTGGAAAAGTTGAACAAATATACCAGCATCGAAGCCCAACATCTTTTTGATAAGGGAACAAGATTTTCCTATTACAGGCTATTTAGGTCCGCTTTTTCGGAATTTTATCATAGGTTTCTGAGAAGAAAGGGCTATAAAGACGGGGTTCGCGGTTTTTCCTTGTCTTTTATGATGTCTTTTTACAGGGTTCTCATCCAAATCAAGCTTTGGGAAAAATATGAGTTTAAAAACGACCCTGTCGCGAAACGGTATGAACGGGTAAAGCGCGCCCTTTTGGCGGGCTGGGGGAAATGAAATGTATTCCTGGACCGGCGGAGATGGGAAATGAGCTCAGAAAAAAACGACGGCAGGATCTCCGTCATAATAGTCAGCTGGAATGTCAGGGAATTTCTCGTCCCCTGCATAAACTCCATTATTGCCAAAACCTCATTTAAGGATTACGAGATAATAGTCGTCGATAACGCCTCTTCCGACGGAACCGTCGAAACGGTGAAAAACAGATTCCCTTCGGTAAAATTAATAGAAAACGGCGAAAATCTCGGCTTCGCCAGAGCCTGTAATATCGGCGCAAAAAAAGCCCGGGCTAAATATCTTTTTTTCCTAAACCCGGACACGGAACTTCGGGAGAAGGCTCTCGACAACCTCCTGTCGTTCCTGGAAAAAAACATGGAGGCGGACGCGGTCGGAGCGAAACTCTTGTGGCCGGACGGAAATTATCAGGAATCATACAGGCGCTTTCCCGGAACGTTCTTTTCCATATTGGAAGTTTTTGAATTCCATTACTATTTTCCGGGCAACAGCCTTAAACTTTGTTCTGTTTACGGCCCCAAGTCTTTTGA
>PEXN01000133.1 GCA_002774685.1 Elusimicrobia bacterium CG08_land_8_20_14_0_20_51_18
GGCTGCCGCGCCGGCGGCTGGTCCGCCGAAGAAACCCCGGCGGAGCCGGGCGTAACGAGGGCGGAGTCTTTGCCTCCCGAATTAAAAAGCCTGGACTGGTCCACGACCGGCCTTACCTGCGCCGCCTGCTCCGTCTTTTTGGAAGACATCCAGTTGTAAAACATAAAAGCCGGTACCGCCAGTACGCTTATGAGTATAAGCCAGCCTATGAGAGAGGAGAAATTTTTCATTCCGCCGCCTCCTTTGCCGTGGCAAGCGGCCCTGGAACCCCGGTGAGAAGACCGGTTTTAAACCGGTAAGAAAGCGGCCGGATCATATAACCGCCCCTCCCCCGTCCGGCTTGGCGAAAATAGTCGTCAGCTTGAAAGTAAGCTGCACGGAACCTATTTGACTGGAATCTTTTTTAAGCGTCAAATTGGTTATCTGCAGATAAATGGGGGAATTTTCTATGTCGGCCATCCATCTGCCGACAGTGTCGTAATTGGAAGTCACCGCGAATTCCTTGGAAACCACGATGAACCCGGTAACTTCGGTTTCGATCTGGGCGGAGAACGACTCGACCGAAACGCCGTGCTGGCGGCTGGTGGAAGTCACGATAAAATTAAGCCATTCGTCCTTACCTTTTAACAGAGGCAGGTTCCTCTTATACCCGGTTATCATGTTTTTCGAGTCGGAATAATCGGTGTAATAACCGGAAAGCACCTGAAGATTACTAAGTTCGATTTTAAGATTCTTCAGTTTGGGCACGGACGGACTGTATAAAAGGAAATAAGCCACGAGGAGGCCGGGAAGAGAGTAGATAAGAGGCTTCTTGAAAGGCTCCATCCCCTTCTCGGCGTATATGGCCTGAAGTTCGGAAAACATATCCCCGATATAATCTTTCACGCCCATTATATCTATCTTCATATGTTTTTCCTTACGCAGTTTATCGTATACCCCGTGGTTTCCGAAATTTCCAGGTCGCGCCGGCCTCTTTTGTCGCCGGCGCCTTCAAGGACCGGCTCTATGGCTCCCCTCGGAGCGGTAAAAGTCCTGAACTCGGCGGCCTTTTTTATTTCCTTGGTAAAATACTCCACCATGTTGTACTTGTATTCGCCCTCGAGGGAGGTTTCCCCCTTTATTATCAGTTCCTTGTTTTCCCGCGACACCTCGCTTATGCCCACGGGATTGACGTAATCTATCTCTATCACCCACAGATCCTTGGGGATCTTCTCCGATATTATCTGCAGTTTAGGCGCCAGGAATTCTTTTTCCGAAAAAAGAACTCTCATCAGGCGGGCCTGTTTCTGCACATCCTCGACCTTTATCCTTACCATGTCTTCGGGAAGATTCGCGAAATCCGCCACATCCGACATCTGATTTTTCAGCGCGCTCACCTTCCCCGAGAGAAGAAAGATCTGAACGTTGTTCATAAGCGCGAGGAGCAGGAAAATGCCCGCTATAAAAGTGGAGATCCCTATTATGTAGGCCTGGACCTTTTTATGGAGGTTCCTGTTGGCGGACATCCCCGAGATGTCTATTCCCTGCTTATACTGAAACTTGCCCTTAAGGGAAGCCCCCAAAGAGGCTATCACGGGAAAGGAGTTGTCCTTGAGCCCCATCGCTTTCGAAAGATCCAGCATCTCCGTTTTAAGGCCCGATTCCGATTCGGCCAGCTTCTGCCAGAGCGCCGCATTGTCCCCGGAAACCGCCATTTTCAGATAGTTCTGGTCGGGCACGTACCTTTTGACGAAGGCTATGGAACCTTTCAGATCGAGGGACTTCCTTTCCGAGATTCCCGAGGCGTCTTCCATGGACATTTCCCGGAAGATGACGGGACAATTATTGGCCGAGAAAAGCGAGTAGGAGAATTCCTTGAAAAAATGCACGTAGGCCTTTAAGGCGTGCTCCCTGGAATCGACCAGGGAAAGAGCCCTTTCGAAGGAGACCGACGAGGTTTCCACGGAGTCTATTTCAAGCGAAACAGGCTTAAAGATCTCCATAAGGAACTCCACGGTCTTTCTGTGGGTAATTCCGAAAAGAACGGCTATCTTCTTTCCGTCCGAGAGGGGATACGCGTAAAAATCATAGCTCATCTCGTCGAAAGCCACCGGGATATATTTCCTGGATTCTATAGGGATCGACTTGTTCCAGAATTTTCTGTCTATGGAGGGCATGACGAAAAACCTGGTTATGGAAAAATAATGCGAGAGGGTGACATTAACCTTGCCGGGCGAGAAATCGCCTTTCTTTACCGCGTCCTTGAACTTTGCCACCCATTCCTGTTTCTCGTTAAAGAATTCGTTATTCAGGGAGAGGGGTTTTATTATTTTGTCTTTGGCTTTGAAATTCGTCTGGATGGAAGCTATCTTTTCCACCTTTACCGCGGAACCTTCCAGAACGGTCCGGGAAATGACTACCTCTTCGAGATTTATGTATATCCCGATCATGTTCGCGTTTTTAATATCCGATGCGCTCATAGTTCCGGCAAACCTCAGTTTCTCCGGCGGCGGGTTTCCACCCGCGGCCCATAAATAATATTATTGATATAATACAAAAAAAAGCCTATTCCTGAGCCAGTTTTATTTCGACGATGGTCTTAAGGGTCCTGGAAATATAGGTGGACGACTTTATTTTCGCCTCGTCCACTCCGTATTTTTCCACGAGTTCCTTTTTGACGGCGTCGGCCCTCTTTCTGGCCATAACCTTGTTGTTTTCCTCGTCCTTAAAGGAATATCCGGTTATATTTATCCCCGTATCAGGATAACTCTCGAGCGTACTGGAGAGCTGTTCCAGTTTCTTTTCGCTGTTAGGAGTTATCTCCAGGGTTCCCGGAGCGAAATAAATCTTGTAGGTCACCCGCCCCTGATTTTCCGGCTCTTCCCCCGAATCGTCCGCGGCGGAAACCGTTTCAGCCGGCCTGGATTTTTTAACGGCCCTTTTGGATTTGGCGTATTTGGACGGTTTGGACAAAAGGGTTTTCCCCCTTTTCGCCGCGGGCTTCTTCACGCCGGAGGCCGGGGCCATCTTTTTGCCGACTTGAGTTTTCCCGGATTGTTTTTTTTCTTCCTCCGGCGTGGGTTTTATGAACAAAAGCCTTTTCTCCACCGTTTCCTTGCCGTCGAGGTCCCTGGCGGAGACCGAAAAAACATATTTACCCCAGGGATACGGGGCGCCGAAAAATTTTTCCCGGCCGTTGAAAAAAGTCTGGTTATACTTGGGGCCTTCCCCGGAAAGATCCTGTATGGGCAGCATTGAATTATCGGCCAGGATCCGGTATATCTGAAATTTCCAGGAAGGGAGCCCGCCGGCGCCCTCGAAGACCGAAAATTCTATTATAGCCCCCTCGTTTTTTTGCACGGATATGGAGGTCGGATATATCCCCATGGAGACTTTGGGGCCTTTCGTCCGCGGATCGCTGTCGGATTTCAGGGCCGGCTCCTTTTTATAATCCAGCAGGCAGAGAGTCCCGTCGAACCCCGTGACTTCCTTGGGAAGCAGGACATTGCTGCCGGTGAGATTAACGTAAAGCCGCGATGGCGAGATCCCCCTGGAGATCAGGTAGGAATTTATGGCTATGGCCCTTCTGATATTGGAGATCTCTATCTCCCCCGCCACTCCGCCCTTGGGAATTATCATCACGTTGGCCTTACCCATCGTGAAGATCAGGGAAGAGAGCATCTGCAGATTGTCCATCGCCTGGGTCTTGAAATTTGTAGCCGAAGAAAAAATTTCGTCGTTGTTCACGAGTACCCCCACCGGAGTGGTCTGGCCCGCCATGTAGACCTTGAAAGCCTTCAGCTTGGAAATGCTCAGGAGAACGTCCCTCCTCATCTCCTCTATTTTTTTATAAACTTTGGAGCCTATCATCTCCCTGGAATCTTCGGGGTCCGTTTCCTTGAGCTCTCCCCTCTCTATGTATTTTTCGGTCTTATAGTTTTTTTCTCCGGGCGCTCTTTCGTCGGGCTCCACGTCATGAACCGAGCTGTCCGCTCCTTTGTCCTCCACCGTGTTCACTCCGGTATTCATCCTGAGCGTTATTTTGCTTATATACTCGTTGGCCAGCGATTTTTCGGAAGGGCTGCCCTTGACCAGAATATCCATGAACCTGTCCATGGCGTCGTTATCCTTCCCCTCCTGGTACAGCCTTATAGCCTGTTCCATCTCCCTTGACCTTGCGGTCGTCTGAGTGAACAATGAGGAGGATAAATTGAAAATCGAATAAATGGATAAAAACAAGATGAAAAATAAGTTTTTAGTTTTCATATGACCTCTTACTCTGGGTATAGTCTATATTTTTCATCTTAAAATTTTATTACATTATTGTTACAATTTTTCAAACCTTTCCCGGGCCTGCCGGTTCTCCGGCTCGTACTCCAGGAGCTTTCCCCACTCCCTTTTCGCTTCGCCCCTCATGTTCTTTTTTTCGTATATTACGGCCAGCCCGTATCTCGCCTCGGAAAAATCCTCTCTTTCCTCCAGCACGCTGAGAAGCAGGCGGAGAGCTTCGTCCGTCCTCCCCAGCGTGAACATTATTTTAGACTTCAGATAAAGCGCGGAAAGATTGTCCGGGTGTTTCTTTTCCAGAACGGAAAATTCGGCCAGCGCCCGGGACGGCTCGGAAGAGAGGAGACCGTTTATCTCCGAATATTTTTTGGCGAACTCGAGCGCCGCGCTCTTCCCGGTTTTCATGGTGGCCAGAACTCCGGAAAGATTTTCGTGGAGCAAACGGTCGCCGGGCACGCGCTCCAGCCCCCTTTCGTATCTTTCCCTGGCGGCGGAATAATCCCCCTTGTAAGTGAGAAAATAGCCGGCGTAATTGTACATATTCGGGTCGTAGGGAAAAACGGAGGCGGCCATATCCAGCACCGGGACGGCTTCGTCGGCGTTTCCGGCCGGGTCGGGAAGATAGAGTTCCACCAGGGCCTGATACGCCTGCTTGTTGGTGGGATTTATCCAAATGGAAGTTCTGAAATTCTTCGCGGCCTCGGCGGTCAGGCCGGTTTTCTTTTCTATGACGGCCAGGTTAAAAAATATCTCGTCGTAACCGCTGTTGGCTCCGAGAGCTTCCTTATAGGCCCAGACGGCCTTGTCGTATTCCTGCGATTTGACGTAGGCGTTGGCGAGCTCGTAATTATTGTTGACCTCGGCGGGCTGAAAATCGTAGGCCTTTTTCAGGCTTTTCGCGGCTTCCGGAAAATTGTTTTTTCTCATCAGCTTAAAACCGTTGAAATAGTAGACTTCCCTCATGAACTGGGCCTGCCAGTACCACGCCGAAACGACGCAAAAAACGGCGGCCAGCGCGGGAACGGCGTATGACGCGAAGCGGCCGGTAACGGCGGACGGGCGGGTTCCGGGGGCCGGGGAAAGTTTCCGGTTCAGGACTCCCATTATCCACCAGAACAAAAAACCCGGAACGGCAAAATGAAGGGAAACGTTCAGCATATTGTCGGCCAGCATCCCCACGAGACTCGCCGAGCAGGCTATCACGAACAGCGAGTCCTCTCTGGAAGCGGCTTTAAGATATTTCTTCGCCGAAAAAAACAAACCGGCCGCGAGCAGGAAACAGGCTCCCAGGCCCAGCAGGCCCGTCTGTGAAAGTATTTCCAAAATCTCATTATGCGAATTATTGGCGTGGGTCCTGAGATTCCTTATCCCGGGATATTTCCTTAACAAATCGCCCTGGTAATAGGGATAAAATAATTCGAAATTCCCCCAGCCTTTGCCGAGAACGGGATTTTCCCCGTACATGTTAAAAGCCCCGGACCAGATGAGCAGACGCTGATGGAAGGAGGGATAAATTTCGTCTCTTTTGACGTCCAGCGAAATCCTGGAATAAGCCCCTCTCGCGCCTTCGGCCAGTCTTGAAAAAACTCCCAGGCTCATGGGTTTCAGGTTCTGGTCCGGCCACAAAAGAAGTATGAGAGCGGCGCCTATTATTATTTTTTTCGCCTGGACGGTCCTGAAGCTGAACGCGTTCCTGTAAACGGAAAAAGAAAACATGAAAACGAAGGCCGCCGCCAGCCCTATCATGGAAGAACGCGTCAGGCTGGCGAAGATCATTCCCGCGGAGGAAAAGAACACCAGATAGTAAAAAAACCTCTGGAGGACGCTTTCGGAACGCGCGAGATAATAGAGGGAAAGCGGGATAAGCATAAGGGCGTAGGAGGAAATAAAATTGGGATTTCCGAAGGTGGAAACGGACCTCCTGCCGTAGGGGTTTATCAGTTTGGCCCAGATGAATTCCACGCCGAAATACTGAAGTATCCCGTAAAGGGAGGCGATCGCCCCCGTGGCCATGATCAGGTGGAGCAGAGAATCATGATTAATCTTCCTTACGGCCGACCAGGCCAGCCAGATCCCTCCGGCCCAGAGCAGCCCCCCGTAAAAATCCCAGAACTTAAAGAAAAGGCTTTCGCCGGAAGCCTCCGCTTTGGCAAAAGGGAAGAAAACCCAAAGCGCGCCCCATAAAAACAGCAGGGCGAGGTATTTGGGCGTCTGGTCCTCCGAGCGCTCAAAACCGGCGAAACGGGCCAGAAAAAAGGGGAAAAGACAGTTTATCAGGGAAAACGCCCAGATCCGCTTGAACTCGCTGAGCATGGCCGGCCTGAAAAATTCATTATGATTAAAATAACCGTTCAGCGAGCTCAGAAAAAAGACCAGGAGAGCGAAAAGAACGGCTTTATCCAGTATTTCCGGAGGCAATTCCAGCCCCCCCCGTTTCAGACTTTTCAGGGCGAGCATAAAAACGCAGGCGAGAACTGAAACGTTCAGAAGAGTTATCTGGAAATAATAGGGATTTCTTGTCAGATCCGTAAAAAAAACCAGGGGGGAAACGAAGAAAGCCGCCACCGCGAGAAAGGAATATATCCCGCCGCCGGGGACGCCCGGCTCCGGTTTCCCCGCCGCCGTTACTCCGCGGGACCCGGCTGTTTTATTTTTCTCCGCCATATTCTAAGGTTTTACGTTTATCATGCCGCCCAGTATCCCGAAATTCCTCTTCGCGACCGGGAAATCAGGATCCAGCCTCAGGGCGTTGCGGTAGTCTTCGAGGGCTTCCTTGGGCTTGCCCATGACATAATGCAGATTGCCCAGGTTGGTATAGGCTTCCGCGCTTTCATGCTTGTGCCCCGGAGTGAAGCATTTCCAGGCGTTTATATAGTTCAGATATTCCTGTTCCGCTTTCTGGAATTCTTTCTTTATCATCCAGATCTGGGCCCTTCTGAAATAGTTGTAAGGGAACACCGGGTCCAGATGCTGGTACATGTCGAAGCGGGCCATAGCCTTGTCCAGATAGTCCGCCGCCTCCTCTTTTTTCCCCTGGTTCATCAGGTATTCGTAATTTTTCATGTAAAGGGTTCCCACCTGGTGATGCATTTGCACGTAATTGGGGGCTATTTTCCTTACTTTTTCGTACTCTCCCATGGCCCGTTCGAGATCCGTTCTGGGTTTTTCTCCGGTATCGCCCCATTCCGGCTTGTAGATCCTGCTCATATTGAACCTGTCGTTGTAAACGTTACCGGTAAAGTAATAGGGCATTATGAAATAGGGGTTATGGCTGTTCACTTTCCGGTAAAAGGAAAGCGCGTCGTCCCACTTGCTCTGCTTGGAAAAATATATGGCCATATTGTGATAAACATCCGCCTTAAACCAGCCCCAGAAATAATAGATAGGGAGCAGGGACAGGCCCAGGACGAGCGTCGTGGAGAAAGAACCGCCCTTCAGCATCACTTTGCAGAAAGACCAGCCGAGATAAAGGACCACGCCCCCCAGCACCGCCCAGGCTATGAACCATTGGAGAGAATCGCCGGGCGCATAATTTTTTATCCCTCCCTGGAGTTCGGAATATTCCGAAAATATCCTGTAGATGAAGAAAAAGACGGCGGCGACGCCAAGGAAAGCGAAGATCTTCGCGGCCATATTTTTCGAATTCTCGCGCTTCTCCTGCCTTCGCTGTTCCCCCTCCTCCATGTAATGGAGCTGCCAGAGCGCGTAACCCCTGGAAAGGTTTATTATCACGCCCGGAAGCAGGCCCAGGTAGACCCCGGAAGAAACGAATCTCATGCTGACGTCCGTGAAATTATGTATCAGCATGCCCAGAAAAGCCGTCTGATAGCCAAGTATGTCGTAGGCGACGGGGGCGGGGCCTTTCCCCTTGACATCCTCCGTATTGAACTTCAGGGCCTTTATGGCTATGAAAGAGACAAAAGCTATTATCCAGTAAAAAAAACCGGCTCCGATCACGCCGTTGTCCATCACCTGTTCCAGATGCTCGTTCTCGGCGTGGTCGGTTTCGGTATTATGTTTTCCCTCCAGGTGGAAGATTATCGGCCTTCTGAAAGCCGGATAGATGACTTTAAAAACTCCGGCGCCGGTGCCTATGAGCGGATGGGTCTCTATCATCTCCCAGGTGGAAAGCCAGGTGGCCACCCTGAAAGGGACGGAAGTACTGCTGGTACGCTGGGCGTATTTAACCACCCCGATAACCGTTATAACCGCTATGACGAGAAGGCCCATGTAGACTTTCAATATCATCTTCTTGTCGAACTTGGTAAAAAAATAGACGTAAATAGCCGCAAAGAGAATAGCGGAAATGCCGAACCCCAGCCAGGCTCCTTTGGTAAAGGTGAAATAAAGACAGAACATGTCCAGAAAAAGCAGGGGCACGAGGTAAACGGACCTGGTCTTCAGATACTGGGCGAGGACTATCGGAAATATAAGCACGAGGAAATTGCCGAAAAAATTGGGGTTCCCATAAGTGGAGAAAACCCTCTCCCCGAAAGCTCCCCTCCAGATAAAGGGATCTATCCCGGGTCCCACTCCCTTAGGCGGGAAATATCTCGTATCCAGCCATTGTATCAGCCCGTACACGGTCGCGATGTAAGCCGTCGCTATCAGCACCTTGGTAAGTTTGTCTATGGCCTTAAGGTCGAATTCCCTGATGACTATCAGCGAAACCGACATATACATGCTGTATCTTATGAAGTCGTCGACGCTGGGACCTTTGTACGGCGCGTGGAGAAAGGAGATCACTATATAGGCCATATAGGCGAAAAAAGGAGCCAGGAAGATAAAATCCTCTTTTCTGAACGCCCTTTTGCCTTCCAGAAAAAGCAGGGAGAGCCACAAGCCCAGGAGGGAAAGCCCCCCCATCTGCACTAAAGTTATCTTAACCTGGGCCGAATCGTAGGTACGGAGATAAAAGGCGCTGGAGATTAAAAGATAGAGCAAAGGCAGCCAGGTCTGTATGGCCTTGCGGGCTTCCCTCACTCCCGGCGCGAAATCCAGATCTTCAAAACTATCGCAGGGTGAAGCCGCCGCTTTTTTAGCCATATGATGTCCTTTAAAAAACAGGTTAAGATTAAGGCTAA
>PEXN01000126.1 GCA_002774685.1 Elusimicrobia bacterium CG08_land_8_20_14_0_20_51_18
GCTCGTTCGTCGCGCCTCGCATTCATCTCAAATCCAAGCCTCCAAATAGGGCATTACTTACGCCGGACTCAATAGTGCTGGAGGAATAGAAGGATCGAGGTATGGACGTGTAGAAGAAGAATTTCCCTTATAAAACCACGCCTCCAGATTTCTACTCATCTATTCCTCCATTCCGCTATGTCCCGTATCGCTCTTCGGTCCAGGGGTCTCCGTGAGCGTGATAGCCCCGTTCTTCCCAGTAGCCCTTCCTGTCCTTTTCCAGGAATTCCAGTTTTTTAAGCCACTTGGCGCTTTTCCAGAAATAAAGCGAGGGGACGAGCAGTCTTACGGGGCCGCCGTACCTATGGGGGAGGTCTTCGCCGGCGTATTTGTGAGCCGTCAGAGAGTCTTCTTTAGAAAAATCCGCCAGGGGAAGAGCGGTCGAATACCCGTCCTCCGACCAAGCCAGAACGAAAGCGGCGGAGCTAAGGGGTTTTGCGAGTTTTATAAGTTCCGCGGTCTGTACGCCTTCCCAGTAAGTATCGAGCTTGGACCAGGTGGTGACGCAGTGAATGTCCGCCTTCAGTTGCGACTGGGGAAGGGCGAGCAGGTCCTTAAAAGAAATTTTTACGGGATTTTCCACCAGACCGGAAATTTCCAGTGTCCAGGTCTCTTTCTTTATTTCTTCCGCCTTGCCGAGGTCCAGAACGGGAAGTTCTTCCACGCCTCGCTGCCCCGGAGGCAGTCTGTTTTCTCTTAGAACGTCTTTCGAAACGAGTTTTTTCATCAGTTAAATTATATCATTTGGCGGGCGCCGGCGATATCGGCGGACGGTCCCGTTTGCCTACGTGATATTTTTTTGGTAATATGAGTATATAGGAGGATTTATGAAAAAAAACATAGCGGTTCTTTCCCTGCTGATCTTTTCGGTTCCGGCGGTTTACGCCGATTCTTTCGAGGATTTTAAGACCCAGATACAGGCCCAGGGCGAGGCGCTCCTGACGCCCTTTGCCGAAGATTTCGGAGGCATAATAGGCGGCAACGATTTTCATTCCGGAAGAGCCCTGGGTTTCCCCGGTTTCGAAGTCGGGTTGGGAATGACGGTGCAGGCCAGGCCCAGCGAAGGCAACAGGATACTCCGGGACGCGGGAGTGGACGCTTTCGGCATGCCTTTGCTGAGCGCGGGAGTGGGACTGCCTCTAATGGGGACAGACGTGGTCGTCAGGGGGTTCTCCTATTCCGGGCTTTCCGTGATAGGGGGCGGTCTGAGATATAATATTTTCAAGAGCGGCGTCCTGGCCAAATTTATGCCGGACCTTTCCGCTTCGGCTTTTTACGATTCCATAAACTACGATTATTTCAAAGGGAACCATATGTCCCTTAACCTCGTGGCCTCTTTCGACATACCGGTTATAAAACCTTTTGCCGGAGTGGGGATAGACCGGACAAAGCTGGAGATAAAGAACGTGAGCGCTCTTCTCGACGGAGTGGACGCTTCGATTTCAAAGCCGAGATATACTCTCGGAGTAAGTTTTACCCTTCTGCCCCTGACTTACCTTTACGGCGCTTACAGCTCACTGCACGGGCAGGCCGCGTATAACGCCGGCTTCGGAGCCAGATTTTAACCGAAGGGTGTAGCGGATAGAGGATAGGGAACAGAGGTTAGCGGAAAGCGTGAAACGTGAAACGTGAAACGTAAAGCGCCCCATAAAGAGGGGCTGTCCCGTCTAAATGGGTTACCGCATAAAGAGCGGCCACCCTTTATGTGGTGTGGAATGGGACGTCTATATGGGTTAAGGGGAGTGGGACGTAAAGAGTTTTTTTTAGGGAACTTCCCTATACACCCTTTACTCTTTACTATTTACGATTTACGACAGGCGCCTCTCGCCTCTTTTTTTAACAAGGAGAAACCATGGAAAACACCAATGTTACCAGCCATGAACTTATTGAAATGGCGGAAAAATACGGGGCGAACAATTATCATCCGCTGCCGATAGTGATATCCAGCGCCAAGGGCGTGTGGGTGAAAGACCCGGAGGGGCATAAATATATGGATATGCTCAGCGCTTATTCCGCCTTGAATCACGGCCACAGGCATCCCAGGGTGATAAAGAGTCTCGTCGAACAGTCCAAAAAAGCCACCCTCACCTCAAGGGCTTTCAATAACGACCAGTTGGGCCCGTTCCTGAAAGAGCTTTGCGAATTCACCGGCTACGAGATGGCCCTTCCGATGAATTCCGGAGCCGAGGCGGTGGAAACGGCGCTTAAGGCCGCGAGAAAATGGGGATATAAGATAAAAGGCGTTCAATCGGAAAAAGCGGAGATAATAGCCTGCAGCAATAATTTCCACGGGAGAACTATTTCCATAGTGGGATTTTCAACCGAAGCGCAGTATAAGGACGGTTTCGGGCCTTTCACTCCCGGTTTTAAAATCGCTAAATACGGGGATATAGAGGACCTGAAGAGGGCCATAACTCCGGAAACCGTGGCTTTCATAGTGGAGCCTATACAGGGCGAGGCCGGGATCATAGTCCCGCCTCCCGGCTACCTTAAGGCGGCATATGAGCTTTGCAAACAGAACAGAGTCCTTTTTATAGCCGACGAAATACAGACCGGTTTCGGCCGGACCGGCCGGAAATTCTGCTCCGACTGGGAAGGAGTTAAACCGGACGGCGTGTGCGTAGGCAAAGCTCTGGGCGGAGGAGCCATGCCTATCTCGGCTTTCCTGGCTTCGAAAGAGGTGCTCGGGGTGTTTAACCCCGGCGACCACGGCAGCACTTTCGGCGGGAATCCTCTCGCTTGCGCGGTGGCCAGGACGGCGCTTCGCGTACTGCAGGACGAGAAACTCGTCGAGAATTCCGAGAAAATGGGGAACTATTTTATGGAGCTCCTGAGGACCGTAAAGGGCAGGCATATAAAGGAAGTCAGGGGAAAAGGCCTCCTCATAGCCGTGGAACTCGACGTCCCGGCCAGGCCCTATTGCGAACAGCTAATGGCGCTCGGCATACTCGCCAAGGAAACTCACGACCATGTCATAAGATTCGCTCCGCCTCTGGTGATTACCGAGAAGGAGATAAACTGGGCTTTCAGAAGGATAAAGAAAGTTCTCAAAAAGTAGACTGTAAGACCGGCCCCCGCCGATGGTTTAGTGGCGGGGGCTTTTTATTTTGTAAAATTTAGTTATGATCCGGCCACCCGCTTATCGCCTTTTGGGCGATTATGAGAAAAAAACTGCCCGTTATCGACGGGCAAGCGGGTGACCGGATGACCTCAAAGGAAAAATCCCTTTACTTCCAGGTGATCTTCGCCGCCCTCGTCTGGGGCGGGTCCTATCCTTTTACAAAGCACGCGGTCACGGAGATCTCTCCGGTTACTCTCGTAACCCTGAGGGCTCTTATGGGCGTTTTTTTTCTGGCGCTTTTTTCCAAATCGGCCATAAAGAGTTCGGATTTCCGGCCAGGGCCTATCTTTTCTGGAACAATTCGGTCGAGGGGCTGGGAACGGTGAAAAGCTCCTATTTCATATACAGCGAGCCTTTCGCCACAGTCTTTTCGGCTTATTTTTTCCTGGGCGAAACTCTTTCTCCCCGCGTTTTCGCCGGGGGGGCGCTGATTCCGGGCGGGGTTTATTTCGTGAATTGCAGGGAGCGTGATTTTTTTCAAAGGAAGGCCGTCAATGGATAAATACGCGGCCGTCAGGAAAAAATTCCCCGGCTCTTTCAGGGAAAAGGTTCCCGCTTCCTCTTTTACCACTTACCGGGCGGGCGGGCCCGTGGATATTCTTGTCAGCCCGGGGGGCGCGTGCGAGGCGGTCTGGCTTCTCCGGCATTGCGCGGAAAAAGAACTGGATTTCTTCATAACGGGGGAATCTTCCAATATATTGGTGAGCGACGGGGGCTTCCCCGGAGTTTTCATATATACCGGGGCCATGAAAAATTTTTTCTTTTCCGGAGAGATCGCCGCCGCGGAATGCGGCTGTCCCTGGGACGCGCTGGTGGGAGAGAGCGTCGCTCGGGGGCTGGCCGGTCTTGAGAAGACTTCCCATATCCCGGGAAGCGTGGGCGGCGCGGTTTATATGAACGCCGGCGCCTACGGCCAGGAAACTTTCGACCGCCTTCTCTCTTTTTCGGCTTTCGACCTGGAAACCTTCAAAATGGCGGAGATAAAAAAAGAGGAAACCCGATATTCCTACAGGAAAGTCGAGGGAATAGAAAGATATTTCATACTTTCAGCCAGCTTCCTGCTCGAAACCGGCGGCAAGGAAAAACTTCTCGCGGAACGCTTGGAGATAGCAAGAAGAAGAAAGGAAAAACAGCCGCTGGAATATCCCTCGGCCGGAAGCGTTTTTAAAAGGCCTCCCGGAGATTACGCCTCCAGGCTCATAGATTCCTGCGGCCTCAAGGGGCTGAAACTGGGCGGCGCCATGGTTTCGGAAAAGCACGCGGGCTTCATAATAAACTACGACAAGGCTTCGGCTGCCGATATCCGCGCCCTTATGCTGAAGGTAAAAGAGGAAGTTTTGAAAAAGACGGGGGTAAGCCTCGAGCTGGAGCAGATACTGGTGGGGAAGTTCGACGAATAGAAGATTGGAGGGGTAGAGGTTTAGAAGCGTGGAAGTGTGGAAGAGTTAGAAGGCATAGAAGCGTTAGAAGGTATAAAAGTATTGAATGCCTTAAGAAACCCCTTTATCTCTTCTATATCCTCTATCTCGTCTAAAGCTTCTAATTCGTCTATTTCCTCCAACTCTTCTACCGCACTATTATTTTTCCTGAAAAAAGCTTTATAGCGATAAAAAGCGTGAATATCCCCAGCAGTATCAGCGGTATTCCTATGATAGCGCCTATGAAGGTCAGGCTCAGGACCGAGCCGAGAACTATAAGCAGAAAGGAAACCGTCAGAAGAAATACAAAAACCGTTTTCCTGGCTTTGTCCAGCGTTCTTATGAAAATATTGCCGTTTTCCGGGGGGGAGGGGTTTTCTCCGCGGCCGTAACCCGGCCCGTTTCTTTCGCCGTAGTATTTTTCGTCCAGCAATTCGGCTTCCACATAATCTTTTCCGGGTTGTTCCGTTTTGATTATTTCGTTCATCCAGCCCCGTTAGAGACCGAACCCGCTTCAGCGGCCAGGATTTTCCAGTTGAGAGCTATTTTTTTTATGTCGAAGTCCAAAGCCCTTACGGCCGACATTTCCGAGTATTTCCGGATAATTTTATGATCTCCGAGCGCGGCTTCAATATGGTCAACCCATAGTTTTTCGGTCCCGTCCGGATTTTCCCCGGCTTGCCGTATCTTTTCCCCGTTCAGGGCAGGGAGGAGTATTCCGAAATCCGAATATCTGGGCTTCTGGTCCGCGTAATCCGAAATAGCGGCTTTTATGCCCAGTATTTCCGCGGGACCGTATTCGCAATTGGCCGAGATTACGGGCAGACGGCAGGCCATCGCCTCAAGCAGCGCGTTGGGAAAGCCTTCCCAGGCGGACGTAAAGACGAAGAGTCTGGACCTGTAGAGGAATTTATAGGGGTTTTCCTGGAAGCCCAGGAAATAAACGTCGTAATGTTCCGAGGGAGGGTCTTTTGTTATGTCGAAAGTCCTGAGTCCCAGAGCTCTGCTGAGCGCCGTAAGGTAGTCTTTAAGTTCGCCGTCGCCGAGTATCACCAGTTTCGGTTCGGGATCGACTTTTTTCAGACAGGAAAAGATCTTCAATAGCCGCCACTGCGCCTTGGCTTCGGTCAGGCGGCCGGAGTTTATGAGGACCGGGGACTCGAATATTTTCCCCAGTTCCCCGGGGTCTTCCTTCATCTTAAGCGAGATCTTTTCGTTGTCCAGGTGATTGTTTATGACCTTTATCTTTTCCGGAGCCAGGCCGAAATCCGAGACCAGGCAGTGTTTCACCCCTTCCGAATTGGCCACGGCCATTCCCGCCTCGGGATAATTTTTCCTTATGAGCGGCCGGTAGAGCAGCGCCCTGAAATTCTTGAATTCCCTGGAAGGATTGGTTCTTTCGCAAATCACGGGAAAGTGTCCGGTTTTAAGGGAGGCCCTGACGTTCACCAAATTGGATCTGGTCATGAAAGAGATCAGGAGGTCGTTTTTGCTCAGATTTCCGGAAAGGACACGGGCATAACTGCCTAGAGAGAGGAATTTTATCAGATTGGAGGCGCCGGGGCCGTGTTTAGAAAGGGCGAGGTGATTGGCGGGTTCTCCGGCAGGAAAGGCCTCTTTTTCCAGGGTAAAGGCCTTTTTGTAATCCAGCCGTTCCAGCAGGGCCAGCATCTGTTTTTCCGCGCCGCCGCCGGAGAAGGAGTTGACGAGAAGGTTTAAATCCATAGTTAAATATTATCAAAAAAAACGGGATTTATGGTAAAATCTTATTATCGATTTTTGGGGTTTAAAAAATACTGAGATTATTGCATCCATTGTTTTTTCGGCCTCAGTAAAGTCGCTTAGGGGCCTGCCGGCGGAAAAGCTCGTTTACCCCCCCATGCCTCATTCCTAACCGGCGCCAGGAATTTCAACTGAAGAGGGTTAAAATTTTCGGCAGGTCCCAACTTAACCCAAAAAACAATGTTTTTGGGTTTCAGACAATGGGAACCGTGTCCGCCTGAGGCGGATTCCCGCAAATTTTAACCCTGGCGCCTTATGTCATTCGGTCACGGGGGAAAACTCGCCGGATATATGTACGCCGCGACGATCAGCCTAAGGCTGATTCAACATGCAACATTGAACTCCTGAAAACTCCAACTGAAGTTTTCAGGTTAATAGACAGGGGGAGATATGAAATTGTTTTTTTTAACGCTTTTTTTGTGCCTTACGTCTTTTGCCGCCGGAAAAAAAGACGCCAAACCTATCACGGTGGCTTATGACGTGGTCTTCCCCCTGAAGGACCTCCGGGGGCATCGCGCCGCCGTGACTTCCCTGGCCGTCTCGGAAGGGGATAAATACCTGCTCAGCGGGTCCCAGGACACTAACGTCATATTGTGGACCTTGAAAAACGCCAGGATAAAGAAGGTGATGGTGGGCCATAAGGCGCCGGTTACCGGCGCGGTTTTTTCCCCGGATAATGAAAACCTGGCTTCGTCCGACACCAACGGCTTTCTGGAAGTTTGGGACCTCTCCGGCGAGAATATAAAGACGCTTACCTCCAAGAACATAGTCCTTTATTCGGTCGCTTTCGCGAATGGAGGGTATTTTCTGGCCGGCGGAAGTTCGGGGAATATCATGGTCTGGAATTTCCCGGAAGGAACTCCGTACAGGACCATTAAAACGGAAAGTCATTCTGTCAATTCCCTTCTCTTCAATTCCCCTGATTCCCATCTAATCTACGCCCTCGCCAGCGGGGAAATAAAAATAACGAGGGTGTCGGATATGAAGGAAATGCTGACCATAAAGGCTCATTCCGATTCCATAAAATCCCTGGCTTATTACGGTAATTCCATCGCCTCCTGTTCCATGGACGGTTACCTCAAGGTCTGGAATTTCTCCGACGGAAAGCCTCTTTATTCCGTTTTCGCCCACCAGGGCGGCTGCAGGGCCGTGGCTTTTTCAAAAGACGGGGAATACCTGGCCACGGGGGGGATGGATAACTACGCCAAGCTGTGGAAGATAGGCGGAAAAGAAGCCTTGAAAATGTTCGGGGGCCACGTGGATTCCGTGGACGCGGTGGTTTTTTCGCGAAAATATCTTATCACCGGAAGCAAGGACAGGTCCATCAAAATCTGGCCGTATAAGTAAAGACGGAAGATATGGAAGGGATAGAAGACATGGAGGTATTAGAAGCATTGGAAGATTTAGAGGATGGCAGACAAAAAAAACTTCCACTTTGTCTATAACTTCTATATCCTCCAACGCTTCTACCTCGTCTAATCCTTCTAACTTATATCAGCAGTCCGGCTATGGTCGCGGTCATGAAACAGGCCAGCGAACCGGCCAGAACGGCGTAAAGACCGAGCTTGGCCAGATCGTGCCTTCTGTCGGGGGCTATGCCGCCGATGCCGCCTATCTGTATGGCTATGGAAAGGAAATTCGAGAAGCCGCAAAGAGCGTAGGAGGCCATGGTTATGGATCTTTCGCTTATCCCTTGCGGGAAATCCTTGAGATAATTGGCCATATTGAAATAGGCCACGAATTCGTTAAGCACCGTTTTCTGTCCCATCCAGTTGGCCACCTGCGAGACGTCCTGCTGGGGAATGCCCATTACCCAGGTTATGGGATAGAATATCCAGCTGAAGATCTTTTCTATGGTAAGACCGGGATAGCTGACCAGGGCGCCTATGTGGCCGGTTATGAAATTAGCGAGGCCCAGAAGCGCCATAAAAGCCACGAGGCAGGCCGCCACGTTTAAGGCCAGGGTCATGCCGGTGGTCGCGCCGTTCGCCGCGGCGTCTATGACATTGGCGTCGGTTATCTCCACTTCCATTTTTACTATGCCCCTTGTTTTCGGCTCCCCGGTTTCCGGGATCAGGATCTTGGCCATAACCAGGGCCGCCGGCGCGCTCATAATGGACGCCGCCAGCAGATGGCCGGCTATATTGGGCAGATAATCCTTGAGTATGCCCACGTAGGCGGCCATCACGCCTCCGGCTATGGTCGCCATGCCGCCGGTCATTACCGCCATCAGCTCGGACATGGTCATATCCGAAACGTAGGGTCTCACCACCAGAGGCGCTTCGGTCTGTCCGACGAAAATATTCGCGCTGGCCGAGAGGGATTCGGCACCGGAGGTCCCCATGGCTTTCGCCATTATCTTGGCGAAGAAAAGCACTATCTTCTGCATTATGCCCAGGTAGTAGAGAACGGACATCAAAGCGGAGAAGAAAATTATGGTCGGCAGGACCTGGAAGGCGAAAATAAAACCCAGGGACTGGTTGTTCACCAGATTGCCGAAGATGAATTTTGCGCCCTCGTCGGAAAAAGAAATGACCTTTATTATGACGTCGTTCATTATCTGGAAAAATTTCCGGCCGGGGGGGAATTTGAGCACCAAAAGGGCGAAAGTCAGCTGTATGAGCATTCCCATAAGCACGGTCTTGTAATTTATCGCTTTTTTATTTTTGCTGAAGAGCCAGGCTATGCCCAGAAGCGCGAAAATCCCGAAAAAACCGATCAATCTTTCCATATTGTCTCCGTTACCGCTTTTTTTACCGTTCCATCTTTACAGGTATAGACTCACAGCTGTCCGGTTAAAGTTGGGCGGATAAAAAACATCTAACGACGTAATTTAAGGCCGCCGGCGAGTGACATAAGGTTT
>PEXN01000083.1 GCA_002774685.1 Elusimicrobia bacterium CG08_land_8_20_14_0_20_51_18
CGCAGCGCGCTTTTTTCAGCAGATAAGGGGCGTTGCTCATGGATTCGGCGCCGCCTGCCACCACCACTTCGGCGTCGCCGCATTTTATCTCCTGCGCCGCCAGGGCTACGGTCCTGAGCCCCGAGCCGCAAAGCATGTTCAGGGTCAGAGCCGTTCTTTCCCTGGGGATACCCGCGCCCATGGCTATCTGCCGGGCCACGTTCTGGCCGCAGCCGGCCTGGTATATGCTTCCGAAGAGAACTTCATCCACGGCCTCCGGGCCGGTCCTGGTACGCTCCAGGAGAGCCTTGGCGGCCAGCTTACCCAGCTCCGCCGAACTGAACTCCGCCAGCGTCCCGCCGAAACTGCCGATGGGCGTCCTCACCCCGTCAACGATAAAAACTTCTTTCATTTTATTTTCCTCCGATCAATGTTCATTGATTCTATTGTTTTGACAACACCTCACAACCGTCAACCCTCAGCCTTAAGCCTTCAGCCCTTTTATAGGTATCCCAGTTTAGCCGCCTGGGCGCGCAGCCCGCCCCTGAAATCCGGATGCGCCACCGAGATAAGGTTCAGCGCCCGTTCTCTGACGGTGCGGCCGCGCATATAGGCGATGCCGTATTCCGTGACCACATGGTCGGTATTGCTCCTGTGCAGGGTCACCGCGGAGCCTTCCGGCAGCATGGGAACTATGGTGGAAACGGTACCGTTCTTCGCCGTCGAACGGCAGGCGATTATGGATTTCCCGAGGCCGTCATACGCCTCTTTGGCTCCGACAGCGGTATCGGTCTGACCGCCTGTGCCGGAATACTGCCTGTGGCCCATGGTTTCGCTGGCCACCTGGCCGGTCAGGTCCACGGTCAGGCAGGTGTTCACGGAAACCATCCTGGAATTCTGCCGGATGACGGCGGGGTCGTTCACCCAGGCGCCGCGCCTGAACTCCACCGCCACGTTATTGTCCAGCCAGTCGTAAAGTTTGCGCGAGCCCATGGCGAAAGTGCAGACGAACTTGTCCTTCACCAGAGCCTTACGACGGTTGGTCACGGCGCCGCATTCATAAAGCTCCATCATGGAATCGACCATCATTTCAGTATGAACGCCCAGGTCCCTCTTGTTTTTAAGGGCGAGGGCGGCCGCGTTCGGGATCCCGCCTATGCCGAGCTGTATGGTGGCCCCGTCCGGGACAAGCTCGCCTATATGCCCGCCTATGGCGAGTTCCGTTCCGTCCGGAACCGGGCTGGACAGCGCCGGGACCTCGTTATCGCGCTCCACGAAATTATCCACGGCGCTCACGTGCACGTGAGTGTCGCCGAAAGTGCGCGGCAGCCTGGAGTTAACCTCCAGTATCACGAGCCCCGCGGCCTCTATCATGTCCTTTTCGTAGGTGATGCCCAGCGAAAGGGAGACGAAACCGTTCTTGTCCGGGGGCGTGCAGGTCCCGAAAAAAACGTCCGGCCTCCTGGCCTGTATCCTATCCATCGCGGCCCGGTGCAGCATATTCGGGACGAAGGTCACCGTGCCGGCGCCGTTTTTCAAAGCTTCGCGCGAACCCGCGGCGTGGAACCAACTGCAGAGTTCGAAGCGGCCTTTCATCTCCGGCTTCATATAAAAGTCGTAAGGCTTCAGCGTAAGCACCGAAAAAACCCGCACGTTCTCCGCTCCTTCGGCCCTGTGAAGGCGGGACATCAGTCCCTGGGGCTCCGAAGCGCATTGAGCTGCCACGATGTCCCAGCCGGGTTTAATCTTCGAAACCGCTTCGTCTATCGTTATCACCTTTTCCTTATAGACGGCGGCCCATTTGTCCGGCGCCCGCCGGGAAAAGTTTTTCCGAGTCATAGTTCGCGTCATTTTTCTCCCCCGCTCAATAGATGAAAGTCATGCAGGCCATGGCGTAGCCGCCGCCGGAAGCGCAGAGCACCACCCTGTCGCCCCTTTTAACCTTCCCCGCGGAGATCATATCGTGAAAAGCCATGGGCACGCAGGCCGAGCCGGTATAGCCCCATTTCTCCATTATGGTATGAGTCCTTTCCATCGGCAGGCTGAACCCCTCCATGACCTCGACGATGGTGGGTTTGCGTATCTGAGTGAAGACGTAAGCCTGCGCGTCCTGCGGTTTCAGGTCCAGTTTCCCCAGCGTTTTCTTTATGAGGGGCGGCCACTCGTCGGAATTAAGCGTCGCCGGAAATTTTTTATGGACCTTGACCTTGTGGGATTTCTCCGCCAGCACCTTCTCGTCCACAGGCCGCGCGGTTCCGCCGCCGTAGATGCCCATAAAATCCCAGTAGGAACCGTCGGCTTTCAGGGCCGAGGCGGTTTTCCCCTTTTGCTCCGGGGCGTAGCCGAGGACGAAAGCTCCGGCGCCGTCGCCGAAAAGTATCGAAGCCCCTCCATCGTCGGGATCCAGATGCTTGCTCATGGCGTAAGTCCCTATCACCATCGCGTTCCTATAATCCGCGCCGTCGAGATATTTGGAAGCCATGTCCAGGGCCGTAACGAAACCCGCGCAGGCGCAGTTCATGTCGAAAGCGCCGGCGTTCTTAAGCCCGAGTTCGTGCTGCACCTGCGCCGCGGTGGCGGGAGAGAGCTGAGACGGGGTATCCGTGGAAATTATAAGCAGGTCTATGTCTTCGGGACTCATCCCCGAGTTTTTGAGGGCCTCCCGGCCGGCGTTTATGGCCAGCGTGGCGGAAGACTCGTCCTTGTCGGCGTAATATCTGGCCCCGTGGCCTATGCGCTCGAACACTTTTTTCAGCGGGTCGTCCCCGAACTTCCCGTAAAAATACTCGTTACTTACCAGATTTTTCGGCAGGTACATGCCGGTTCCCTTTATCCTGAACATTTTATCCTCCTATATTTTCCCGAAGACCGTCTTAAGGATCTCCCTTTCTGTGACCCCGGGGAAACTTCCCCAGAGAATTTTTTTCATTCCTATCATATGCCCCGCCCCCATCAGGCCGAGCGCGAGCAGCCGGCTGTCCCCGATGGAAAACTCCCCCCGGGTTGCGGTTTTTTTCAGGCGGGCGGAATAATTCCTGAAGATATGGCCGTAATAAGCGTCGGCGAGCCCCTCGCCGGCGAATTCGGCCTCGCGCATGATGCGGTAGCCGTATGGATGTTCCCTTATAAAATCGAACAGCGCCCGGAAAGACATTATCTCCGTTTCAAACCTGCTTTTCGAAGCGGAAGAATAGCGGGCGGCCTTGCCGGTCAGGCAATCCCTGAGATAAAGGACCACTTTTTCGAGCGCGTCGCTTTTCGAGGAGAAAAAAAGATAAAAACTCCCGGCGGCGAAACCCGCTTTCCCCGCTATCTCGGAGACATGCGCGCCGCCGTAGCCTCGCCGCCCGAAAATTTCTTCGGCGGCGGCCAATAGCCTGCCTTCTCCGCCCTGCCTGACGCTTTCATTGCCCGCCGCTCCTTCCGGGAGCTCCGGCCAGACGAAAGGCCGCGGGCTTATCCCGAAAACGCAAAGTCCGGCCGCGGCTTCGCAGGCCCCCGGGGGCGCCTTCGACTTGTCCCAGACGAGGAATTTGACGGCGTAAAAATAAAGAGCTCCCAGGAAAGCCCAGGCCCTTATCCCCGCGTCTCTTTTTCCCGCGAAAGGCGCGAGGCGCGAAGCGAAGGCCTCGGCCATAGGCTCGTAAAAAAGCCTGGCCAGGCTTTCGTTCGCGGATTCGGCCTCCCTGACCGCCTTAAAAAGAGCGAGCCGCCCTTCCAGGGCGGAAAAGAAAGCCGCCGCCGAGGCTTTCGCCTCTTCCAGCGCGTTTTCCGAACTCGGAAGCGAGGAGATCTCCTTTATTACGGCCTTCCTCAGATCTTCCGCGATCGCGACCGTAATTTCCTCTTTAGAGGAGAAATACCTGTAAAAACCTCCCACGGCGAGCCCGGCTTCCGAGCAGATATCGGCTATTCCGGAAACGGCGCAGCCCTTACGGGCGAAAACGCGCGCGGCCGCCCCAACCAGGCGTTCCCTCGTTTTCCTGCCTTTGCCGGTGGCGGGAGCCGCGTTCACAGGACCAGCCCTCCGTCCACGGAGAGCACGTGACCGGTTATGAAGGACGATTCGTCGCCGGCAAGGAAATAATAGGCGTTCGCGATATCTTCCGGCTTCCCGAGCCGCCGTATCGGGGTCTTTTCCGCCACCGAAGTGAGAACCTTTTCGGGAACGCTTTCGAGCATTTCGGTCATGGTGAAACCAGGGGCCACGGCGTTCACCCTTATGCCGTCCTTGCCCATTTCCTTGGCCCAGGTCTTGGTGAGCCCTATGATGCCGAATTTGGAAGCCGCGTAGTTGCTCTGACCGATGTTCCCGTGCACGCCGACGACGGAAGAGGTATTTATTATGACCCCCGTCTTTCTTCCTTTCATATGCGAGGCCACGGCCTGGCCGCAGAGGAAGGCTCCTTTCAGGTTGACGTTTATGACCACGTCCCAGTCCTTTTCTTCCAGCTTGTGCAGCATGGCGTCCCGGGTGATGCCGGCGTTATTGACCAGCGCGTCCACGCTTCCGGCCTTTTCTATGACCTGCGCTACGGCTTTCTCCACTGATTCCCGGGAAGTGACGTCGACTTTCTGCCAGAAAACGTTTTCGGCCCCGTATTTTTCTCCGAGTTCCCCGGCGGTTTTGGCAAGCTGTTCTTCGTTGACGTCGAAAAGAGCGACTGTCCATTCCCCCGATCTGAGGAACCTTTCCGCTCCGGCCCTGCCCAGCCCCCTGGCTCCGCCGGTTATTACCACGTTCTTCCTGTTCATTTTCTCTCCTTTACCCTTTATATTCCTGAGCGCCCATCGCTTTCATAAAAGTGAATAGTGGTTCAGTATTCATTTTTTAGCATAAAACCCCGCGGGCTGTCAAGAGTTTGTTTTTTAAAGGCTTTTTTTATCAGGCTCCGGCCGGCGGAAAGGGCTTCAGGGCTTCGTAAAGTATGTGGGGATGAGGATAACCCGCGTCCAGGCGCGACACGGAGAGCTCAAAACCTTTTTCGGAAAGCATTTTCTCGTAATATCCGCGGCCGCGCACGAATATCCCCCCGCCCGAGGTCAGGCCCAGCAGTTTTACGGCCAGGGTCTCCTCGACTAAATTCACGGCCGCCTTCCAGACCGGGCGGGTGTCCGTCTCCTTTATTATAAGCCGCCCCCCGGGTTTAAGTATCTCGAAAAAAGCGCTTACCGCCCGCTCCCGCTCTTCCGGCGGCAGAAGATAAAGGACGTCGCTCGCGACTACGGCGTCGTAATGCTCCTTTTCGCCGAGACGGGAAGCCGTGGAAAAATTAAGGCGCCGTTCGCCGCCGCAGGCCCGGCGGGCTATTTTTATCTTCCTCTCGTCTATATCGGAACCGAAAACGGTCCTTTCCGCAGAATGAAGGGCGGCCAACTGCGAAAGCAGTCCTATGCCGCAGCCGAAATCCAGTATCCGGCCGGACCGGGGAAGTTTTTTTTCTATTTTCCCGACCGGGCAAAGAAGGAATCTAAGGACGGCGTGAAAAAGCGCGAAAAAACCGGCCTTTTTATAGGATTTAAGCGCCAGGAATTCCGGCGTCTTTAAAAGACAGCGAAGCAGCTCTCTTATTATTTCCTTTATATTGGCGAAATTAGCGAGACGGGATTCGCCGAAAGTTCGGCCGAGCAGGCGCATGGGTATTTCCCTGACGGAAAGCCCGGCCCGGCCGGCCTTGAAAAGCAGTTCGGCATCGATGAAACCGCCGTCGGCCTCAACCCCGAGGACTTTCCAGTCCGCCGTACGGAAAAGCTTGAAAGCGAAATTAATGTCCGAAGCCTTTACGCCCAGCGCCAGTCTTATCAGCGTCCCGTAAACGTGGCGGTAAACGAAACGCACCGGTCCCTCGCTAAGCGAATTCACGCGACGCCCTATGACCATATCGTATTTTCCCGAGGCGGCGTAAGCGGCGTCCAGGTTGGAGATATGGGCGGGATAGTCCCCGTCGAAATAGGCCGTAAGCCGTTTTGAAGCGGCGTCGAAACCGGTTCTCAGGGCGAAACCGTAGCCGCGCCTTTCCCGGGTCCTTATCACCTTCCCCGGGAAACCGGCGAGAAGCCTTTCAGCCTCCGCCCCGGTCCCGTCGGAACTGTTATCGTCCACCACTATTATCTCGCAATTCTCCCCGTTCTCTTCAAGGTGGCGCCTCGTTATTCCCAGGGTTTTAGCTATATTCTCCCTTTCATTGAAAGCCGGAATGACCACCGAAAGATCTTTTATCTTTTCACCCCGGAGCCCCGCCCCGCCGGGCAAAGCGCGCCGGGAGAAGAGCCCGGCGCCGCATTTTTCCCAGCCGCCGGCCCGGGCGAATTCCAGCAGGGCGTTCCGCTCGCCTTCCCAGTCCGCGCGCCAGCCGGAATATTTTTCATAAGCGCCGGGTTTATCCCGGCCCGGATGGGCTATTATCTCAGAAACCTTTCCCGCGGGCGCCGCGGCGGCGAAGGAACGCAACCTTTCAAGCGTCAGCCCGCCGGCCCCGAAAACCCGGTCGGCCGTCCTTATTTTCCTCAGTCCCAGTTCCTCTTTTTTACCGGACAGAAGCGCGGCCAGTAAAAATTTCGCGGCCGGGACGGGGCCGAACCCGCCGGCGAAAGCGGCGGGGGCGGTAGGGAACCTTAAAGCGTCTATGCCGAATTCCTCGGCCAAATGCTCCGCTATCCTGAAAAGCCCCGGGAAAAGATGGACGTGATTATGAGAATCGAGCTGGTCCGGCCGGAAACCCAGGGACAGCACCGCCTCTATCTGGGCCCGCCATTCGCGGTAAACCTCCGCCGGGGCCAGCTTCCCGGCCAGAAGCCTGAAAAAGGTTTCCCGGCGGGACGGAAATTTTCCGTCCGCTCCGATAAGAGAAGGGATATCTTCCGGACGGCTCGCCGGAGTTTCGTCGTTAAGGCATAAATGCACGCCTATGCCGATATCGGGAAAAGCGGAGAGCTTCGCCATGCCTTCCCTGAAAGCCCCGCCGGACGGCATCACCGAGACGCCCGAGACCGCCCCCGCGGCGCAGCAATCCAGTATACCCGAATTCACGCTTTCGCAAAGCCCGAAATCGTCGGCCGTAACTATTATCTTTTTCGCGTTCATTTCTTAAAAGCCTTCTCTTTATCGGCGCTTATCCGGGCGTCGAAATACACGCCTTTGGCGGCGCCGATACCTACGAATTTAGACAGGTGAGAGGCCCAGGGGGCGGACAGTTTTCCCCAATCCTGCGGGACCGGCCTGGAACCCAAAGAGACGCAGGTAAGCTCATAGGAAGACCGCAAATAAGCCGGCAGCCTTTCCGCCAAGGGAGGGGCCGGGTGGCCGCGCGGCTCTATCTGGACGGCATAATTCACTTCCTTCACCGAAAAAAACTTACGATAGGACATTTCCGGATCTTTGGGATTCAGCGCCGAATAGAGCATCAGGCCTTTCAGGGCCTCTTCCATTTCAGGACCGCCGTTCATGAGGAAATAAGAGCGCGCTATGTAAGCCTCCAGACTCCAGTCGGAAGGGAAAAAGGCTATGACGCATTTTTTTTCCGCCCGGGAGCCTGGGGAAGCTTTTATATCCGCGATTATTTTTTTCGAGATTTTTTCCGCCAGGTCCGTGTTCATTATCTTGCTCTGCGCGTCGAGACGCTCGCCAAGCATATACTTCTCAGGTTTCCACCAGTTGAAATTTTTGCCGGAAGCCCCGGAAAAGACCGCCGGGTCGTACATGAAAGCGTAAAGCTGAAAAGCTCCGGCCGCGAACGTCAGGGAAAGGAGGGTCCTTCCCCTCGGTGAATCGAGCGTTTTCCTCAAAGCCAGAGCGGTTATCAGGGCCAGGGCGGGCAGCTGCGGCAGGAGATATCTCGCGGCTTTGCCGTGCGGGATGGCGAGAAGGATGAGGTTCGGCAGGGCTATCCAGAGCCCCAGAAGCAGCTTCGTCTCCTTTTTCTCCTCCTTTAAAAAATAATAAATCCCCGGCAGGAGGAGGAGCGCGAAAAAGGGGCTTAACTGCGTTTCCCAGACCCCCTTCCAGAAAAACTCCAGGTTTTCCGGCGAATACCAGGGATTGCCGGAAGGTTCCCAGAAAAGCCTGTCCCAGAACATCTTGCGAAAATCCAGGAAAAATCTCCAGGCCGCCAGCGAGATTGCGGCAAGCAGGGCAAAAAAAACTTTTTTTTCCCCGGAGCCGGTTTTTCGCAGATTTTTAAGCCCGTAAATCGCCGCGCAGGCCGCCGGACCGGCTATAAAGCCGGGAAAAGAATCCTTAAGGGAAATGCCGTAGGCGCAGGAGGCGAAAAAAAGCAGGGAATACTTTATGTCCGTAAAGAAACGCGACTCCGCCAAAAAATAGACCGCCATTACCAGCGCGCCGGCCATGGAGAAATCCATACAGTACCTGTTGTACGTTCCCGCCGCGAGGGGATAAAGCAAAAAAAGAAAAGAGGCAAGGAAGCCGGTTTCCAGGTCTTTCATTTTAGCGCCCAGAAGGCAGAGAAAAACAAGGAGGAGGAGCAGGTGAAAGGTGTTGACCGTCAAATAAATCCCCGTCCAGTTCCGCCCTACAAGCCTCTCGGCCAGATTGGCCGCGGCCTCGTAGCCGGGGAGATACGAGGAATCCGGGTTTATGAAAACGTCGAAACGTAAAGTCTGGGCGTTCATCCCCTCGTCATAGGTGCGGGCGCAATTTGAAAGCAGGCTTCCGTAAAATATCCCGTTGGCGACGTAGAGCAGGGTGAAAAGGGCGAGCGAGGCAAGAAGGATTTTTCCGGTTCTGGTCATGGGCTTTTCCCCGCTGGGGGGGCACTACCTCACCGACAGCAGGAAGAGGTAATCCGAAAGCCTGTTGAGGTACCTGGCGGCGGGCGCGCTTTTCGCCTGCCAGGCCATTATCTCGCAAATCCTGGTCTTGGCCCTTATGAGGTTCAGCGAAGCCGGAAAACGGTTTTCCCCGAAGACCGCAAATTTTTTTATTTTGAAATTCACGGAACCGGAAGAGACCGCCTTTTCCAAACCGAGAGTCAGGCGAGCGACTTCTTCCTTTTTTCCGTAACCCGCGAGGAAAGAGGAAAGAGCGATCAGCCCTTTCTGGATATCAA
>PEXN01000154.1 GCA_002774685.1 Elusimicrobia bacterium CG08_land_8_20_14_0_20_51_18
TTGCTGTCCCGGAGTTCCAAATAAAAAAGCCCCCGCAAAAAGAGGGCCAAGTTGGAACTCCGGGACTAGGATTCGAACCTAGACAAAACGGTTCAGAGCCGTTTGTGCTACCATTACACCATCCCGGAATAATTCAATTCTTACCGAACTTACTGTTTGCTGATATTATACTTCTCTTTTCGCTAACACCACTATAACTTTTTAAAAATTTTTCTCTTGCACGAGCCGATATTCGACTATCCAATCTTTCCGTATAGATAATAGTCCAAGGCTTATAGGCTTTAGTCGAGAACACAAGACCGCTGTTATGTTTTTTAAGGCGCTTTTCCGGATCTAAAGCCATTCCCACATAATGCCTTGAGCCGTCAGCGTTCTCCAAGATATATACACAATAGAACATTTGTGCTACCCTGGCCGCGTCCCGCTTGCCCGCTATCCGAAATGTGCCTCTCAGCCGGGGCGTCCGCGGGCAGGCCATTACACCATCCCGGAATGAATATATTATATTAATTTTCCCTTAAAACTTCAAAAGGAAGGTTATTTCGAAAACTTCACCACCAGCGAGTGGAAAAAGCCGAAATCGTTCTTTTTTACTCCGGCATAAGGGTCGGAATCGTATTCATCGGAGGCGGTCATACGGAAGGCTATCTTGTCTTTCCAGACCTTGAATTCCAGGAAAAATTCGGAGTAAATCCTGTAATCGGAAAAATCCGCGGTTCTGGGCGTGTAGGTAAAATCGCCTTTGAAATTCATCGTCCCGGTGAGCGCGGAGGTGAAATTAAGCCGGGCCGATGAAACGGCATAGAAAAAAAAGAAAAAAAGTTTTTTTGCCGGTCATGGCGGCTCCCTTGCCCGAAGATCTTGTCATTTTTTCGCAAGCGCCGTCTTTATGGCTTCCACCAGGTCTTCCGTATTGAAGGGCTTGGGGAAGAAAGCGACCACCTGGGGAAAACGGTCGAACATATATTGGGAAGCCGGGAGGGCGGACATAACTACTATCGGAAGCCTGGAGAATTCTTCTTCGGCCGCAAGCTGGGTGACCAGCGAATAGCCGTCCATACCCGGCAGCATGACGTCCATCAGGAGCAGGTCGGGCTTTGAGGAGCGCAGGAGCTCCGGCACTTCCCTGCCGCCGTCGCAAAGTTCCACCTCATAGCCAAGAGATTCAAGCGCTTCCTTCAGCAGCTTTGAAAGGTCGAAATCGTCTTCGACTAAAAATATCTTATTTTTCCCCATAGAACAATTAAACACTAATTAAAAAACGCGGTCAAGCGGAAATCCGCGCCGGGACATTCGCCGTCTTGCCGTTCCGCCGCGAAAAACCGGCGCGCCGACCTCTCCCCGCGATAAATTCAGATCATGCCCCGTTTTACAAGGACGGTTCGGGATCGGACGGCGGCCTTTCCTTTTGGCAGGCGGCCGCGAGCTCCTTGTCCCTGGGTGAGACCTTCTCCGCATAAAACTGTTTTTTAAAGCTGCAGATTTTTTCGCAGGAGCCGTAGTCTTTAATTTTAAAAAACGCTTCGGCAAGGCCCGTGTAAACGTCGGGGGCAAACTTTAATGTCAGCAGGGTTTCCGGTCTCCGGGCTTTCTCATAGATCCCGGCGAACGCGTCATATTCCTCCGGATTTTTAAACTCGTCCGCCAATTTGCCGGAGCGCAGCATGCTTAGCGCGACCCTGTAATTGCCCTCTTTCGCGAAGTTAGCCGCATAAGCCAGCAAAAAGCGGCAGGGGAGATCTTCTTTGGGCAGCTCGTCAAGAGCCTGTCTTCCGCGGTAAAGCTCCAGCATCTCCTCCTGAGGCAGGTTTTACATGTTTCCGCCGATCGACTTGTATTGAACGTATAGCTTAAAGGCATTTTCGTAGTTCCCCGAAAGCGTTTCTCTTTTCATTTCACCCGGCAAAGTTTCCCTCAATCTTTTTTTCTTTTTAACGCCATAAACGGCCAGATAGAGGAGCGCAAGCGCGGAAACGATTACGAGGATCGTTAAAATTGTCTTTATCATTTTCCCGGTCTGTTCCTTTTTTTTGTCCAGGGCCGCGGCCGCCTCGTTAAGTTTTTTTTCACATTCTTCGGTTCGTTTATAGGAAAGGGCTTGTTTGAATTCCGCGACCGATTTTTCCAGGTTCGCCGTTGCGGGCGAAGACAGCAATCTAAGCCCCTCGTTGTAGTGAACGCTGTAATTTTCTATTTCCTTATCCCTTCTTTCCGCTTCCCACGGCGTCAGCCATATCTTCATCGTTTTGTCAAAGCTTCCGGACACGACATATTTTCCGTCGGGAGAAACGGCTACGGTCTTTACGAATTGCCTGTGACCCTCTAACGTCCTTACCGACGCGCCTTGCGAAACGGCCCATACTTTTATCGTACCGTCGTTACTTCCCGAAACCACGTAGGCGCCGTCGGGAGAATATGAAACGGCGGCGACCGGTTTCGCGTGTTCCGCGAAAGTTTTTACGCATAAGCCGTCTTCGATCCTCCAGATCTTAACCGCGCCGTCGTCGCTGCCGGAAGCGAGATAAACGCCGGCCGGCGAGAAAACCGCCGAATTAACGTAATTATTATGCCCCTCAAGCGTTCTTACGCAGAGGCCGCTTTTAACGTTCCAGATTTTTATGGTATTGCCCGCGCCGCCGGAGGCGACGAGTTTTCCGTCAGGCGAGAACGCGACCGAATATATGTAACTCGAATAACCTTTCAGCGTTTGGGGGCGCGTTTTGGAATCCGCCCGCCAGATCTTAACCGCGCCGTCGTCGCTTCCCGAAACGATTTGTTTCCCGTCAGGAGAAAAAACCGCCGACCAGACGTAATTCGCGTGTCCTTTTAACGTTTTTACGCAGGAACCGTCCTCGATTTTCCAGATTTTCACGGTATTATCCGAGCTTGCGGACGCCAGATATTTCCCGTCGGGCGAGAACGCGACTGAATTTACGAAATTTTTGTGTCCTTCAAAAGTGGCGACGAGGGAATTATCCTCGAATCGCCATATCTTTACCGTATTGTCCAATCCGCCGGAGGCGATAAGCTTTCCGTCAGGCGAGAACGCGACCGAATTTATCGCTCCCGAACGCGCGTTGACGGTTTTTATCAGCAGACTTTCCTGCGCCGGGAGATTATCCGGACCGCAGACGTACGCGCCCAGGAAATAAACGCAAAGAAAAATTATTTTCATCTTCATGCCCCGGCTCCGGAAATTCAACTTTTAAAACTTCCTCCGTTCCATTTTACCTATAATACAAAAAATCAGGCCGTTTTTAAAAAATTTCAGGGATAATTCCGGCTTTGCGGGGCTCGGTAATGCAAAGCCGCGGGATTGAACGCCCGTGGCTTTATGATGAATTTTTATTACTCAAAAATTTCAGTCGCCTAAAACTTTTCTCCGAAATTTATCCTTCGCAGAGCTCAGGGACGCCTCGCGCCGGGGCAACCCTTGGCCGTCTGACGAGCATAGCTCCTGATACGGCACGGCCATAGGCCAGCGTACTCTCGCGCACAGCGAAGCGGCACCTCTTTATGGGGTAGCGCTTTATACGCAACCCTTCGGGGAATCCCGCGTAAAACGCGGATTCGGGTCAAGGCTGGAAAGAACCGAAGTTGTTTATGTCTATGGCCGGCAGTTCGCCGCCTATTATGCCTTTTTTTTGCAGTAAAGGAGGCACCCAGACCGGCATGGTGGCCCTGAAATTATAGACCAGGGAAGGAATGGTCCACATTTTTATCTTTTTAGAGTCCGGCAGGACGTTGTTTATCACTATGACGAGATTGTTGGTGCAGCTGTTGGTCACCGTGTGATAGTATTCGCCCGCCCTGTTCACCGTGGCCTGCTTAAGGCTTTCCCTCAGAAGAGCCGATTTCTGCGAATCGCCGAAATTGAAGGGATAAAGTATGAGCTTGGGCGCGTCTTTCTCGTACTGCACCACGCGGCTCGCGTAATCTTCCCAGGTGGCTAGGGTCCAGACTATGAAAAAATTGTTTTTCAGGCCCTGGGTTATGGAATAAGTCTGTCCCTCGGTCAGGTAAGCTTCCACCGAGATCACGAGCCCGGCGCTTTTATTTCCCTTGTCGTCGGTAAGTCCGCCATCCTTGAAAGTGAACAGCAGGAGGGAGTGCCCGGCTATCCATTCCGGAGGGAAAGGCTTCTTCACAAAGTAGGCGTTCTTTATCATGTCGGGCCTTATTTTGGCCGTGGCCCAGTCGAATTCGGACTCGAGTATGGTCCCGGTGCTCCAGCGGACATTGCTTATGGTCATTACGGAACCGTCGTCAGCGAGCAGTCTTGCGGGCCGGCGCTTGGCCAGGAATTTTGGCAGTACGACCTCTTCCGAAGAAGGGGTATATTCGGCTATCTCTTCCACCTTGAGCAGGGAAAGTTCGTCGCTTTCCTTTACTTTTCCTAAAACTATAACTGATTTGCCGTCGTATTTTTTGGCCTTGGAGTCGCTTAGCTTCAGTTCGAACACCCTGCCGTCGGCGACGTGCAGAAAGGCCTTGCCCTGGCCGCCGCCCGCGTCCGCGGGCAGGCCTTCCGCGCGGGTGAGGATGCCTTTAAGCGTGTAGTTCACGGCGTAGCTTTTCGGCATATCCGGGAGCTCGGCCGCTTCGGTTACCGAGGAGAGGTCCGCGGCGTTGTAAAGGGTTTCAAAATCCACGGGGGCCTCGGCCCATACGGCTGCGGGAGAGGACAGGGCGGCGAAAACGAACAAAAATGAGGAAATTTTAAACGGGCCTGAAGGAAAATGTTTTTTCGTCATGAGTACAGTATAGGAAGATTTTGCGGTAACGGAAAGAAGCGAAAGGCCTCAAAAACGACGAAAAAGGACTTAATCTTTTTTGGGACCTAAAGGCACGGCGGCCGGTGGAACGGGAGGGGGGGTTCCCCCCGGCAGAAAAAAGAAGTCCGAATTTAACTTCGCATTTACTGCTTTTGATCCTGGCGATGAAATCGTTTATCTCCGAATTTATCTCGGCTCCCATATTTTCCTTTTTAAAACGCGCCAGGGACTTCAATACCTCTTCCCTGGAATAACACATATTCTCCACGTTGCCGGAAACGACCGATTCCATGGTCTCCAGGGAATTGTCGGCGAATTCCGTATAGGCGGACGGGTATTTGGACGAATAGGCCTTCCAGCGCTTGTACATGACGGAGAAATCCCCGCCCCCGATAGTATAACAAAAATCGCTTTCGGAGAACATTTTCCTGTACAAATCCGGGAAAGACGAGTTTTCCTTCATTAGGAGCCTGAAAAATTCCGTATCCGAATTCAAACCCCTGCTTTCGGCCAGGCGCAGGAAGAAATCGTGATTGACGGACGCCCCGGCTTCGGAAAAGGACAAGCCCCGGTATTTGCCGGAAATTTCCTTCAAAACCCCGGGATTTTTAAGATCGTATTCGGAGCCCAGCTCTTCCGCCGCCAGCAGGGCGTTGGAATAAAGCACTTCAAGGCTGTTTCTTGCCTGGGAATTTTCCGCCTCCGAAAGGGCTTCCAGGTAAAACTCCGCTTCGTCGGAATAAGCAAAGGCCTGGAAGGCAAAAATGAAAATTAAAAAAAAGTTTTTTCCCATCGTTCCCCTGATAAGGTAAGTATACCAATTTATCAGGGGAAAGTGTCAAGAAAACCCGGAAAACTCTCTTGTTTTTCCGGCCGCCTAATTGCTAAAGTTTTATTATCCGGCTGAATTAACATGAAAAAACTTCTGGTTTTAATTCTCTTAGCGGCGGTACAATTTTATTCCTGCTCCTCCGTCCCGGCGGACAAGGGGTTTAGGGCAAAAAAACACGCGGTTTATTTGAGCGAGGCTCAGATAAAAAGCGGGGAAGTAGAGCCGCCTCCGGCGGCCGGCTCCGCCGAAGACCTGGAGGACCTTAAGGTTCTGCGTGAATGGCAGGAAAAAAGAACGCCTGAGGAATGCGCTTCCGCCGGGGCCGAATCGAGGGCGACCCTGGAGCAATTCTTCGGTAACGCCGGAATTTTCACGACGCCGCTGCCGGAGGAAGTAAAGGAATTTTTTACCCGGGTAAAGGACGACGCCGACATAACCGTGAATTTTTTCAAGAACAAATACAAAAGGCCCAGGCCCTTCCACAGGGACAAGGCCCTGGAGCCGTGTCTCGGGAGAATAGGCGGCCCGGCCTACCCCAGCGGGCACGCGACCATCGCCAGGGTTTACGCGCTTGTCCTTTCGGAGCTCGTTCCCGAAAGGAAAAAAGAATTTCTTGAAAGAGCCGACAGGGCGGCCCTGCACAGGGTGATAGGCGGAGTGCATCATCCTTCCGACGTAGAGAACGGAAAAAAACTGGCGGAAGACATTTACCTGGAATTAATGAAAAGCCCGGCTTTCAGAACCGGTCTCGACTCCATGAGAAGCCGCCTCCTGAAATGAAACCCGTTTTCCCCGCCTTCAAAACCTGGTCTTCAAGGTAAAGTTAAACGTCCTGCCCGGCGCCAGGTCCCCGGAACTTTCCGTATACCTTTCGTCCGTCATATTCTCGGCCTTGAGCTCGGCTTCCCATCCCCGGCGGAAAGTCTTTTTCACCACGGCCGAGAAAAGGGAATAGGGCGCTAGGCTCAGGCCCGGCGTATTGGCGTCGTCGGTAAACTGCCTGGATTTATATTTCCAGCCCGCGCCCAAATCGAAGGCGCCCGGCATTTTCTGCGATAAAAAAACCGAGAACTGGCTTTTCGGCGAATAGGCGAGACTTTTGCCTTCCAGGGCGGGGTTCGCCGGGAAATCCATTATTTTAGAACCCGAAAAAGCGTAACCCGCGTAAGCCGAAAATCCGCCCAGAAAAAACCTGACCGGCAGTTCCATCCCGTAAATCCTCGCGTCCGTCACGTTGGCCTTCCTGTATACGTAATAAGTGGAGGAATTTATGACCACGGAAACGCCGGCATTCACTTCGTATATGAAATCCCGGCCGTAATTGACGTAGACGGACGGGTCGAAATAAAAGCCCTTAAAAAAGCTGGTTTTTAAGCCCGTTTCGAAGGTATCCACTTTTTCCGGCTTCAGGCCGGGATTGGCTTCGGTAAGCTTGGAGCTCCTCACCAGGGAAAGGCACATATCCTCCAGGCCGGAAGGCCGGAAACCGCGGCTGTAGGAAAAATACTGTTGGGCGGCTCCGCCGTAACCGAAAGAAAAAAGCAGCTTGGGAGAAAAAGCCTCCCATCTTCGGGCGGGAAGCTGGCCGTTGACCGCGGAATAGCCGGAACCGGGATTGTAAAAATAGCCGTCGTAAAAACGGGCGCTATCGTAGCGCAGGCCGGCGAGAGTCTTCAAAAAACCCGAGAAAAAACTTTTTTCCGCCTGCGCGTAAACAGCGCCCTGCGAGACCCTGCCCCTGTCGTAACTTTTCGAGAACGAAGGCGAAAGCTGCTTATCGCTCCCGTCCACTCCGCCTTTCCGGTAATCCGCCCCGAAAAGGGCTTCCGTTCCCTCAGCCGGGGAAAAAGAGACGAAAGAATTCAAAGCCAGGTCTTCCCTCAAAACGTCGCTGTCGACCCTGTAATAGACGCTCGACTTATAGTATTCGTTGAGCCTCAAATATTTTTCGTTATTGTAGTAAGCCAGATTTTCGAAATAAAAGTTTTCGCCTTTATAAGACCATTTGTTCCTTAAGAAATCGTTCGAGTGGCGGCGGCTGGCCCCGCGCGCGGTTTTTATCCTGGACCCCTCGCCTCTTACGCCGCCGTAAAAAAGATACTGGGTCTCCAGCTCGCCGGAACCGGCCGTTTTCCACAAAGTCTTGACGGAAACCGCGTTCTCCCGGGCGTATTTCTTTACCGTGTAATCGTTCCTCAATTCCGGGGGAGCCGAGACATATCCTCCGCTGTCCAGAAGGGAAGCGTTCAGATCCAGCGAGAAACCTCCTTTCTCAAACCCCGCCCTGGCTTTGCTCAGGTAAGTATCGTAAGTCCCGTAAGTCTGGGATGCCAGGAACCCGGGGCCGGGCCGCGCGGTAATTATGTTTATCACTCCGGCCACGGCATTGGAACCGTACATGAAGGACCCCGCCCCCTTAAAAAGCTCTATTCTTTCTATGTCCCCCAGGGACGCCATATTCCAGTTGACGGAACCCGTGGCGGAGGCGTTAAGAGGAGCGCCGTCCAGAAGCACGAGCACCCTGCCCTGTTCCGCCGAAGAAAACCCCCTGAGAGCGAGGTTGGACCTGTAAGAATATATCCCGTTCTGCCTGGAAACGTTGACCCCGGGAACCAGCGCCGACAATTTTTCGTCAAGCGAGCCGCCGGGCAAAGCTTCCACTTCCTGCCGGGTTATTATTTCCGCCTTTTCGGAAGAGTTCGCGGGCAATTTAAGGCCCGTTCCGCGCGAAACGAGGGAAATGTTGAGTTCCGCGGAGAAAAGACCGGCCGGGAACAAAAGCGCGCAAAAGAAGAGCTTTTTCATCGGTTTTTATTCCAGAGGAGCGGCCAGGGAAAAGGAGCCGTTCCTCACTCCCTTTACCCCCCGCAGGGAATCCGCCAGTTTCTCCAGGACCGGAGGCCTTCCCCTGACGGAGATCGCGGTGAAAACGTTCCCTTCCAGCAGGCTGCTCTGCCAGGAAATTATATTCGCCGCGTTTGAAGCCTTTATTTTCTCCATTTTCCCCGCTATCGCCGCCGAGCCCTCGCGGTAAAAAATAGAAATTACGCCCGCGCATTCCCGGTTATGCGCCCACTGTCGCCTGGCAAGCGCCCTTCTCACGAAATCCGAGATAGCCTGCGAACGGCTTTTATAGCCCCTCTCGCGGAGTATTCCGTCGAGCAGGGGCAGAGTGCCCTTCTCCAAACAGATGGTTATCCTGTCCATTTTTTTCATATTCATACTATTTTACAAAAAAGTATGAACAAGAAGAAGACTTTGACGTGCCAGGTGGATTCAAGGGGCAAGCGCAACAAGGTTGGTCAGGATACCATTGTGTCGCGGGAACAATTGGAGGGGGTGACGGCGGGTTTGCCCGCTGCGCCCCAGGCCGTTCGTATTACTCACGGCACCTGTGGCACCAGTGGTGCTGTTCCGTAGCGGGGAGGAGACTCCACCCTCAATGCGGGGTGGAGGGGGACCACGGGAGGGTCCCCCACGGGTCTGGGGCGAAGGGTAATCCGCCGGCAGGCCCCCCGAACTTGCAGCCACGACACTTATAAATTCCACCGCTTGTTGCATTAACGATTTGAACTCGTGCCAGGACCCACGCGCGACTGGGCCGGTTATTTTTAAAATCCTGCCTTTTGGACCCTGTTCCCGGGATCCGGAAAGCGTTAAAATTATACTTATGAAGAGATACGCCTTTTCAGCTTTCCTGTTTCTGTCGGTATCACCCCTGTCCGCCTACAATTCGCCGGAACACAGGGCTTTCGTCGAGGAGGCCGCCGCTTTGGTCTGCGCCGGCGGAGAGAATTCCCCCCTGTGCGCCGGGCTTAAGGAAAACCTGACTTTCCTGGCCTACGGGGCGGCGATGGAGGACGAGGGCGCGAAAGGCTTTAAGACAGTTTTAAACGGGCTGGAGTTCCATGACGAAGAGACGGACGAAGATTTCGGTCCCTGCCGGGAAAAAATCCTGGCCGGGAAAACCTACATGTACTGCAATCATTATTTTTTCATAGAGAGCTTCCTCGCCGGCGGGCCGGAAGGCGGCTGCGGCAAAAACATCCTCGGAGCCACCCGGACGGAATGCGGCAAATCCGGTTTCAGGTGGGAAAGCGCCAGGCAGAGAGCGCTGCGCCTCTGGAAAGAAAAAGTTCTCCGCTACTATTCCTCCGGCGCGCCGAACTCCAGGGCCTACGCTTATTACTGGCTGGGCCGCGTGGCTCACCTCATCGCCGACGTCTCCGTGCCGGCGCACGTTATGCCGCACGAGATAGGTTATGTCGAATTCGAACACAGGGCTTTCGAATATGAGGCGGGCAGGCTTCAGACCGGACGGCTTCCGGAAATGGAACTGCCGGGCGACGTAAACGGGCTTTTCATGGACCTGGCCGGCCGCGCGGTCAAGACGCATAACGAGATCCGCGCCGAAGACTGCCGCCGCGACATGAAGGTCGCCGGCTGCGACAAGATGAGGGCTTCCCCCTCCAGGCCGCTGGAATCGCGCATTTCAATTTTAAACGTCCTGTTCGTCAATTCCCTGATAGAAGGCAAAGAGAGCGCTTTAGCCAAACCTGAAATGAAGGAAGAGCGCGAACTGGCGGTAAAACAGCTTAAGACGATAAAACCGCTTACCGTGCTCTTTACCGCCAGGCTTCTGAAGCTTTTCGGCGCTCAGGCAGGCCTGGAAGTCCGGGATATAAGAATTCCCGCCGAAGCCCCGGCCGCCGCTCCCTTTGAGAGCCGTGCCGTGGATTTCGACGGAATTTCGCGTTAAACTTTAAAAAAACAGATGAAGAAAAATATTTTCCTTTTTACCCCCCTGCTCCTTATCTTCGCGGCCGGCCTTTCCGCCGGGTTCACGGCCGATTCGCTGGATGAATTTTTCAACGGCGAGACCGTAAACCCCGTCAGAGAAAACGGACGCTTCGCGATAACGGCCGGCGGCGCGGAAACCGGTAAAGGCAGGGTAGACCTGCCGGGCGAAACCCCCTTGGCCGATTGGCAGAAAAAAAGGCTGGAGATAGCGATGGCGCAGCTGGCAGAAACTCCCGTCGGGAAAGCATTGGCCCCGCTCAAAACCCTGCACGGGATAGAGATAAGATGGGTAAAAGGCGGAGACCTGGATGGGGAATACGCGGCCAAAGCCTACCCTCCCGTCGACGGGAAAACCGGCGCCGAAATACACTTGAACATAGACCGGATGGAAGAACTTTTCCCGCCCAGGGCCGACCACTCGTATCTGGCTTCCATTCTCGCCCACGAGCTTTCCCACGAGGAAGATTTCTTTTACGTTTCCTGCGAGATGGAAGGAGGAGGGACTTTCGAACTCCTGAGCGAAATAAAGGCGCACACCGCGCAGGTCGCGGTCTATAATTACCTGGCCCACAAGGGCAAAGCCCCGAAGCCCGATTCCTCCGAAGAGAGCTACGGTCTCGCCAGAGTCAGGTTCAATTCGAAGATGTTCGACTGCGTTAAGGCGGGAGAATTTAAATGCGTGCTCCCCGGGAAAAAGGATTTCCTGAACCTTACCGATTACGACGAGGCCTCTTTCTCGAGGCTCGCGATGAAACTGCAGATGCAAAGCGTCCCGGGCCAGCCGCACCTCACCTCCACGGTAAAGCATTTTTACAGCCACCTGGAAAAGGCGCCGCTCAAACTGCCGGCGGACCACGAGAAATACGGCCTTTACCTCAATCTCAAGGCCCTTCTGGACCGCACGGAAAAAGCCAATGTCCTTCCCAAGCCGGAAAATCCGGGCGGCGGGAACGGCGACGGCGGGGCTACGGGGATAATACGCTGAAAGGCTTACGGCTTCCTGAATTCTTCCGCTTTTAAATTGTAGTTTTTGACCAGAGATTCCATAAAAAAGGACGAGTTTGCCGCGTAATATTCTTTTTTCCAGACGTCTTTTTCGGAAGCTTCCAGCTTCAGGTATTCCTTAAGGGTTTCGGAATAGGCGAGCTTTCTTTTTTCGGAAAGTTCCGTGGGGAAAGGCCTTTCCGTCTTCAGGCAGGCTTTTTCAAGGGCCTTGAAATGGTGCGCCAGGATTTCGGACGGCATTTTCTCCGCGTGGTCTTTTATATAGGAAATGGCGCCCAGAATGACCAGCGCGGATTTTGTTTTGAGCTTTTCCAGCTTGCCGCCCGTATCCGCGCCTTTAAGGGCCTCGAAATTTTTCTCCGCGAAGGAGGCCGTCTCCAGCGCCAGGGGATAATTCTTCGCCTCCACTGCGGCGTCGCTTATAAAATCCAGGGCGTCGGCGCTGAAGGCGGGCCAGTTGGAACCGTAAAATTCCCCGAGAAAAGCTTCGTATTCGGCGCGCTGTCTTTCCAGCAGGACATAATCTTTTTTTTCTTCGTCGTAACGTTTCTCCTTCCCGCTCGCGTAAGAAAGGAACTTGGTTTCCTCGAGGCGCCTCTTGCGCAGTTCCTCCTCCTCGCTCAGGCTTATGTACCCCGAGATCTCCCTGCGGTACCTTTTTTCTATATTTTTTTTATACTCCGCCGGATCCATGGAAACCATCAGATACCCGTCCATATCGTAATTGGTATAAACGTCGGAATATTCCCCGGAAATTATTTTTTTAAAAAGCCCCGGAGAGGCCTTCATCTTCTCGTGAAAGTACATATCGGAAACGAAAAAAGCCTCGTACTCGAATTCCAGATAAAGCCCGCCTTCCTTCATATACCTGTTTTTTCCGTAAAGCGAATCCTGCAGGCAATGCGTCAGTTCGTGAAGATAGAGGGTGTCGGTGTAATAAACGAATTCCTTCAGCGTCTTGCCGCCCGAATTCATTATCTTCGCTATCTTCGAGGCCTTATAACCCTTGATGTCGAAAAAGATCATGAGATACTTGGTGTTCAGGTAGATGGCGTCCTTTCCGAGTTCGTACCAGCCGAGGCCGAGGGTATCGGAATATCTAAGGTAGACCGCCGGCAATTTCCCGCCGCGGGCCTTTTCAAACCTCTCGTAAAATTTTTTTCCGGTTTCAGTTCTTGTTATCAGTTCCCTGTACCTCTTATTAAGCTTCCCGCTGAGCTCCCTATCGGGGCCGGAAGCGGCCGCTGCCGGGAAGGCGCCCAAACAAAGAAGCAGGAAGAGCAACTCTCTTGAAAAAGTTTTCATAAACATTTATTATATTAATTGGAAGTCCAATCGGCAATACGTAAAAAGCAGGTAGAGCGACAAAACAGGTTAAGGCTGAGAAAACAGTAACTTGGTTTAGAGCAACTTAGTTTAGAGCAACTTAGTTTAAAGTAACTTGGCTTAAAGTAATTTAGTTTAGAGAAGCCGATGGAACGGCTCTAAACCCCAAACTCTAAACTTTCTTAACCTTTACCTTGGGAAACTTTCAGAGTGAACTGTCGGTCTTAACCTGCCGTTAACGGAGGCGATATGTCAGAAAACAGAGGCGGAGAAATAATGACGGCTTTCCTGCTCGGAGGGGTTATCGGGGCAGCGCTCGGTATCCTTTTCGCGCCGGCTTCGGGTAGGGTCACCAGGGTGAAGCTCAACGACTGGTTCGAGGAAAAATCCGAAAACGCGAAGGAAGCGATAGAAAAGCTGGAAGCGGAGATCAAGAGGCGCAAAGAACAGCTCCTTAAGAACAACTAAACAAAGAAGCGGGGTGGGCGTGAAAACGAGCCAAGCGCGGAAACCGGAATAAAAACCCGTAGACTTTTAAGCTTTCACGCTTTATCGCTTTCAAAAATATATACGTCCCTCCCCCAATAAAAAGCCCCCGTCGCTGAAAAGCGGCGGGGGCTTTTTGCTTTCCCTGAATTTCAGGTCCGCTCCTCCGCTCCCGCCGGCGAAGAAAGCGCCCAGCTCAGCACGAAGGTCAGGGTCGTCCCTATGACTATAAGCCAGCTCCAGCCTATAGTTATTATTTTTTTCTCCGTAAGCACGAGTACCGTCAGGCAGGACAGGAAAGCCAGCGCCATGGACCAGGCATTGGTCTTGTCGGCCTTTCTGCGGGTGAAAAGTCCGAAGAGAAAGATACCCAGCAGACTGCCGGCGGTGAGCCCGTTCACCTTGAAAGCCAGCCAAAGCATCCCCTCGGCCTGTTTGCAGGCGTAGGCCATAGCCGCCAGTATTACCCCGAAAACCACGATGCTCATTCTGGAAACCCTCAGGAGTTTTGTCTCGTCGGTTATTCCGCTGACGGGCTTGTAGATATCCATGACGAAAGAAGAGGAAAGCGAGCTTAGAGGCGAATCTATGCTGGCCAAAATTATGGCCGAAAGCATAAGCCCCTTAAGGCCTGCGGGCAGGAAATTGACCGTGAAATAGGCCAGTATCTCGTCGCTGTTGGCCGGCAGGGCGAAAGAGGGGTTTTGGACAAAAAACACGAAAAGCGCGGTGCCTATTCCCAAACAGATGGCCACCAGCGGCAATGTAGCGGCGATGGTCCAGATTATGCTCTTGCGGCTCTCTTCCCTGGTGCTGAGCGTCAAAAGCCTCTGCATGAGCTCCTGGTCGGTACCAAAGGCGGCCATGGAACCGAAAACGCCGTTTATCACGGCTATAAGCAGGATATTGGGATCGCTTAAATTAAAACCCAAGTTCAACAGCGACAGCTTGTTGTGTTCGCCGGCGACTTTCAGAAATTCCCAGAAACCGCCGTTTATCCGGCCGAGAATGTGGAAGAAAACAAGTCCGCCCGCCAGGTAAAAACTGACCGATTCCCATAGACCGGTCCAGACCACGGCGCGGATCCCGCCGAAAGCTATGAACGCCATCGAAATGACGGTGAAGACGGCTATGGTATTGAGAAGGGGCCAACCCATGATGACCGAAACGGCCAGGCTGGCGGCGTAAAGCCTGACCCCGGAAGCGAAAAGCCTGGTAAGAAAGAAAAAAACCGAGCCGGAATACTGGGTGAAACGGCCGAACCTGTGGCCCAAAAATTCGTAGATGGTGACGCAGTTATATTTGTAAAAAGCGGGAATAAAAAAATAACCTATAAAAACCCTGGCCATGGCCGAACCTATGAAAAACTGGAGGTATTGCCAGTTCTCCTTGAAACCTACGGCCGGCACGCCCACTATGGTCATGGCGCTTATTTCGGTCGCGACGAAGGAGAGTGTGGCGGCCCAGAGCGGGATCCTGCGCCTGGCCACGAAAAAATCGCTGGTGTCCTTCTGCTCCCGGCCGCTGAAATAGGCGATGAACAGAAGCAAGCCCAGGGAAAAAGAGAGAACGAGAAAATCGGCCCCGGAAAGCGCCGCCGTCATGTTTTGGTCCCCGAAGCGGATTTAAGCTCCACCGGCATAGTTCCGCTGAGCTCCGTCTCGCCGAGCAGGCCCCTGGCGGCGGCCTCCTGCAGTTCCTTCATATCCCCGAAACAACAAAGCCCGTAATGGACCTTGTCCAGATATTCGTCGAAAACGAAGGGACTGCCGAAGGAAACGAAGAGGGTCTTTTTTTCGGCGGCGAGAACTTTTTCTATTTCGCGCTTCTCCTCTTCGTTCAGGTTGATCTTTCCGCTGTAAGCCTTGGGCTTGGAGAAAGAACCTACTACCACCAGATCCGCGTTCTGCATATCCTGCGAAAGCTGTATGCCGTTATTCCTGAGGTATTCGGCGAAATACGCGCCGGCGTAATCCTTTTCGGTTTTGAAGGGCTCAAAATAAAATATTTTCCGGTAATTCCTGAGCAGGGCGTTCTCCCTGTCCTTTACCCAGGTAAGACAGCGCGGCGCTATTTCCGAAGTGAAATTCCGGTGCTGTTTGCAGCCCACCACGCCTATATCCTTTGGAGTTTTCTTGGAAATGGCCCTTTTCCTCACCATCAGGTCCTGTTTGGCCAGCGCCCGATCCACCATCGCCAGGTTTATTTTTTCGTCGCTGAGCGCCTGCATGAGCGCGGAATGCAGCTTAAAGGGGTTCTCCGGCACGAGCAGGATGTCGGCCCCGGCCAGGAAAGCGTTCACCCCCGCGTAACTCTCGTCGGAGATGGCTTTCATCGAGAGAGCGTCCGTAATGGTCACACCTTTGAAACCTAGTTCCTTTATGAGCAGGTCGGTTATCGTTTTTTTGGAGAAGGAGGTTATATTCAGTTCGTCGAGGGCTTTTATCTTCAAATGTCCCACCATTACCGAGTCCGTTTTGTTTATGAGCGATTTGAAAGGCTTGAGCTCCAGTTCGCGCAATTCGTCCTTGTTCTTGTTTATCTCCGGCAGGGTCAGGTGCGAATCCACGCTGGTATCCCCGTGGCCCGGGAAGTGTTTTATACAGCTCAAAATATTGAAGGAATCGAGGCCGGAGATATAGCTGCCCGCGAAATCCTGTACCGCGGTCGGGAAATCGGAAAAAGCCCTCAAATTCACTATGGGATTGGAGTGATTCGTGGCCAAATCCACCACCGGAGCGAAGACCCAGTCCACGCCGACGGCCTCGGATTCCATGGCGGTTATTTCGGCTTTCCGGCGGGCGAATTCCGGCTTGCCGGTGGCGCCTATAGCCATATTGGCGGGAAGTAAAGTGGCCTCTTTTATCCACTGGCCCAGCCCATTTTCGTAATCCGCGGCAAAAATAAGGGGCGTTTTGGAGGCGTCCCTCAGGATCCTTATCGTCTCCACCACCTCGCCAAGAGAACCGCCGTAAAGGCAAAAACCGCCCACGCCCATTTCTATCATGTTAAGGGCGTCCTTTACGGTAGTGACGCCGAATCTGTATTCCGGATAAATCAGCCTGGCTATTTTGTTTTCTATGTCCATAAAGCCTCCGTAACGGCAGTGAAGCGTGAATAGTAAAGAGTGAAGGGTAAACGGCGATTTGGTAATAAGGAATTACCTTGTCGCCACACATCCGCGCGTCTATATATCCATACCTCTACGCATCTACTCCTCTCGTCTTCCTCCGCTTTTTTTCCCTTTTCTTTATCTTGTTCCACTGCTTAACGACGTCCCCGGCGTTTTTAGCCCTGGATTTCCCGAAAACATGGGGATGCCTTCTTATGAGCTTTCTGTTCAAAACCGAGAGAACGCCGCCTATGTCGAATTTTTTGCCTTTCCGGGCGAGTTCGCTGTGAAGCGCCACCTGCAGAAGTATATCGCCCAGTTCTTCTTTCATATTGCCGTAATCCCTTTTCCTTACGGCTCTCGCGAATTCCCCGCTTTCTTCGCGCAGGTATTTCAAAAGGGATTTATGGCTCTGTTCCCTGTCCCAGGGGCAGCCGCCGGGCCCCAGCAATTTTCTGATTATTCCGAGAAGTTCGGAGAACTTCTTACTTTCTTTTTCAAAGCCCTTCATATTATGTTAAAATTAAGTATATAAATTTATATCCGCCGGACAAAGGGCTATTTACCCCGTTAGAGAAGGCCCCCCCGGCTCCGGCAAAAAAACAAGACACGCGTTCACTAACACAAGCCACAAGAATAAAAAATCCTCAAAACGCCTGCGACTTGTGACCTGTGTCTTGTCACTTTTATGGAGGTAAAATGACGGTAAAGGAAGAGCGGGATACTTATAAGGTTCTGGATAAGGGTTTCGTCAAGCTCATCGATTTCATAGGCGGAGACCTGAGAGCGGCTCAGTCGGCCAGGGTAAGTTTCGGCGGCGAATCCAAAGGCGAAGACCGCGACAAAAAACTGCTGGAATACCTGCTTGAACACGAACATTTTACCCCTTTCGAACATTCAGTTTTCCAATTCCATGTAAAATGCCCCATTTTCGTGGCCAGGCAGTGGATGCGCCACAGAATGGCCTCCTATAACGAGATTAGCGCCAGGTACACGGAAGTGAAGGAAGAATTCTATATCCCGCAAAAATTCAGGGTCCAGGACGCGATAAACAAGCAGGGCTCGGTGACCTCCTCCAGACTTGACGACGGGCCCCTCCTGAAAGAATACGACGAGTCGCTGAAAAGGTCTTTCGAAACCTACAAAAAGCTCCTGAAAAGCGGAGTAGCGAGGGAAATGGCCAGGATGGTTCTCCCCGTCTCCCAGTATACCCAGTATCACTGGACCATAAACGCGAGGAGCCTGCTCAACTTTCTCAAGCTCAGGATGGATCCGCACGCGCAATACGAGATACGGGAGTACGCCAACGTCATCTCGGAAATTTTCAGGGAAAAGATGCCCTGGACCTGGGAGGCCTTTAACAAGATCCATGTCTCCAGATAAAAAGATAAAAACCGCCCTTACGTCTTTCTTTTTCGTTTTCGCGGCTTCCGTCTGCGCTCAGGAGTTCTCCGTCTCGACCGCGCCCATCTCCCTGGCGCAGGAAAAAACGATAAAGATAGGGGACATCGTGATAACCGCCGAAATAAAGGGCACCCCGTCGGCCTACGAAACTTACGATATCCATTCGCCTTTCGACGGAAGGATAGACGAGGTTATGGCGGAGCTTTTCGACAAAGTCGATAAAAAAACGGTGCTGGGCAGGATGGTAACCAAGGACATGGCCGCCATCCTCGACACGGCCAACGCCGCCGACCCGGAATCGAAAAAAGACATAGTCAAAAGATGGAAAGGAACTTTCGATTATTACAGCATCACCCCCGAGGAACCGGGCATAGTGACCAACGTTTACATAAAACCCAGGACCTACGTGAACAAGGGCGACCGGCTTTTTACGGTGGCAAAAAGAATGCAAATCATAGCGACCAACACGGAGCCCATCTACTCCGACCTTTCGATAGGGATGAAAAGCTCCATGTTCTACGTCAAGGATGACGCCGTCACCGTGGACCTCACGCTGAAAAACTTCGTCCCCTTCAAGAACAAGAACAGGTTTTACAGGCTCTGGCTTGAGGTGGACGAATTGAAGGAGAGGATAAAGGTCGGGGAACTCTTCGGCGGAACGCTGAAAATAGGCGAAAGCCATGACACCAAACTCCTCCCCAAAGACGAGGTTTTGCTTTATAACGGGAAAAGATACGTCATAATGGAAGTCAAGACGGGGCTGATTTCGGAGAACGAAGTGGAAATATTGAGCCCCACCATGAATTATATCCGGCCCGAACTCGTAGAAACGAAAGAGCCCCCGAAAAAACCGCTGAAAAAAATCAGAGAGGTCAAAAAAGATGGAAAAAACAAAGCCAGGGAATAACGTCTATTCGAGCTTTATTTTTCTGAAACTGAACGAAAGATTCAGGCACCTGGTCTCCAACGAAAAGATAGCCGCCAAGCAGGAATTCGAGAACATGATAGCGGGCTGCCAGGAGCGCGTTTTTTTAAGGACTTATTTCACTACGGGACTCAAGAAAAGATGCGATCTTCTTTTTTGGCGGATGTCCGACAATCTGGACTATCTCCAGGATATCTGCGCCAAGACCTTTTCCACCGGCATAGGCAAATATCTTGAAACCACCCATTCCTACCTCGGCGTTCACCAGCTGGGCGAAACGGCCAACAGGAAAGATATGGAACTCGGCTTCGTCCCAAAAAACACTTTCGGCGTCTATAAATACATGCTCATCCACCCGCTCATAAAATCCCAGACCTGGTACGAGATGTCCCCCTATGAGCGCGAAAGCCTGAAAAAGGAAAGGGAAGCCGTTCTGACGAGATACGGCAACATAAACGAAAATTTCTTCACGTCCTACGGCATAGACGACCAGGATATGATAGTTTCCAGGGAAGCTAAAAGCCTGGAAGACCTGATAAAAGTGACCAAGGAACTGAAAAGACAGAGAATAAAGAATTACACCGTCGAAGACAGGCCGGTATTCCTCTGCATAGGCAGGGACCTGAGGGAAATACTGGATAATCTGAGCTAAGCTCAGGGATAAGGGATAAATAACAGGGATAAAAAACAAACGCCTGTTATTGACAGGGGAGAAAGATATGAAAACCATAGGCATAATAATGGCCGGCGGCAAAGGCGAACGCCTTTACCCGCTTACCAAGGAAAGATCTAAACCGGCGGTTCCTTTCGCGGGCAAATACAGAATAATAGACTTCGTCCTTTCCAATTTCATAAACTCCGGCATCTTCGCGAACTACGTGCTGGTACAGTATCTTTCGCAGTCGCTGATAGAATATCTCAGGGCCAACTGGATCTCCACCGGCCTCACGAAGGACCACTTTATCACCGTGGTGCCGCCGCAGATGAGACTGGGCGAGATGTGGTACAGGGGCACAGCCGACGCCGTAAAGCAGAACCTGAACCTGATAAACGACTTTTCACCCGACCTCGTGGCTATCTTCGGGGCGGACCACATTTACAGGATGGACATACGCCAGATGATAAAATTCCATGTGGAGAACAAGGCCGATGTGACCATTTCCGCCATAACCGTCCCGATAAAGCAGGCTTCAAGGTTCGGCACCATTTTGGTGGACGCCAGGAACAAGGTCATGGGCTTCGAGGAAAAACCCAAAAACCCAAAAACCCTGCCGGGAAATCCCAACTCCGTCTACGCCTCCATGGGGAATTACATCTTCAACTACGACACCCTGGTAAAAATACTTCACGAGGAATCCTCGGACGAAGAGGCCATAGACTTCGGCAAGACCATCCTTCCCTCGATACACAAAAGATACAAGGTTTTCGCCTATAATTTCAGCTCGCAGGCCCTGCCCGGCATAAAAAGCTACGAGGAAAAGAATTACTGGCGCGACGTGGGGACCATAGAGTCCTTCTGGCAGGCGCATATGGACACGCTCGGCCCGAAGCCCACGATGGACCTCCACAACAAGCATTGGCCGATACATTCTTCCCAGCACAATTCAGCCCCGGCCAAGATAGTGGAATCCAACCTGCAGGACTGTATGGTCTGCGACGGCTCTTCGATAATGCGATCCTCGCTCAAGAGGTGCTTCATCTCTTCCGAAGTGGTCATACACGAAAAATGCCAGCTGGAAGACTGTATCATAATGGACGGCTGCGAAATAAAAGCCGGGTCCAAGATTAAGCGGGCAATAATAGACAGATTCAACTCCTTCGAGCCGAAAACCGTTATAGGCTACGACCCGGATAAGGACGCGCAGAATTATTACATAGACCCGGACGGGATAGTGGTAATACCGCGCGGCATTTCCAAATGGCAGTGGTGAATAAAGGAGACTGGCAATCAGAAATCAGCGATTAGCAATAAGCAAAACGGCTCTCCCTTTTTACTGATTACTGACACAGATATGAAAAATAAATTTTTCGCGGTACACGGCCATTTTTATCAGCCCAAAAGACAGGACCCCTGGCACAATACCGTGGAAAGGGAAAGCGGCGCCGCGCCCCATCACAACTGGAATCAGAAGATAACCGACGAATGCTACGGGCCCAACGCCCTTAAAAGGATAGCCTTCAAAGAGAAGGACGAGTTTATCTCCAATTATTCGAGGATAAGCTTCAACTTCGGTCCCACCCTTTTTTCCTGGCTGGAAGAGCATTACCCGGACCTTTTCATTTCCATAGTGGAAGCCGACAGGGTTTCCCAAAGACTGTTCGGCGAAGGCAACGCCATAGCCCAGGTCTACAACCATCCCATAATGCCTCTCATTTCCCTCAAAGACAAAAAAATTCAGATAAAATGGGGGATGGATTTTTTCAGGTTTAAATTCAAAAGGGAACCGCTGGGGATGTGGCTCAGCGAAACGGCCGTGGACAATGAAACTCTCGAAGCTCTGGCGGAACAGAATATAAAATTTACCATCCTCTCCCCCCATCAGGCTAAAGCCTTCAGAAAGGCCGGCGCCGCGGAACCGGTACAGATAAAAGACGGAGTTTTCGACCTTTCCAAACCCTACAAGTGGGTTTCGCCCAGGAACAAGTCGAATAGTCTTCATCTCTTTTTCTACGACAGGATTCTGGCTGACAGGATGACCTCGGAGCTGGAAAATACGGAAAAATTTTATCTCCGCGTCTCCTCGCTTTATTCCCAGGACAAGACGCCTCAGCTTTTTTCCATGGCCTCGGACGGGGAAAATTACGGGCATCACATCAAAAAAGGCGACCTTTATCTTTCGGACCTGATAACCAGGATAATAAAGGACAAGAAACTGGAACTCACCAACTTTTCCGCTTTCCTCAGGGACCACAAATCGGAAGACCTGGTGGAAATAAACGAGAATACGGCCTGGTCCTGCCCCCACGGCGTCGGCCGCTGGAAAGAGAACTGCGGCTGCAGACACAACGTCAATTTCAAGAGCCAGGAATGGCGCTCCATACTCAAAAAAAACCTGGACGCCATGTCGGCGGAACTGGACGGGCTATTCCTGGAAGAGGGGCTTAAATATTTCAATGACCCTGAAAAAGCCCTGGAAGAATACTCTCATTGCCTCGATCTCCCGAACCCCGAGGAAACCGTAAGGTTCATCCACTCCCGTTCCCGCGAACACCTCTCCCCCCAGGCGACGAAAAACGCCCTGCTTCTGCTGGAAATGCAGAAAAATAAACTGCTTATGTATACCAGCTGCGGCTGGTTTTTCGACGATATAACCAACACCGAGACGCTGATAATTCTGAAACACGCCCTCAGGGCCGCCGAAATAGCGAAAGGCTTCGGCAAAGACCTGAGCGCGTACCTGAAAAACATAAGTCTGGTCAAATCCAATCTGAAAGGCGTGAATTTCCCGGCCCTGCTGGAAGGACTTGAAAAGAGGCATTATACGCCTAAAAAAACCGCGTTCGAATTCGCCCTTTCCAATTTTACCGGCTACCGCCAGCCCTTCGAATGCCACAGCGACTACAGGGGCAAAACCCTCAGGGAAAAGAACTCCGGTTCGGAGTATTTCGTCCTGGCGTCGATGACCACGATAAGCACCCTGGAGCAAAGCGAATTTTTTATCCACCTTTACAGGGAGAAGGATAATATATTTTACAGGCTGAAAAGGTCCGGGCCCGAGGGATGGGACGGCGACCTGGCCCTCATAACGGCCAAAAAATATGAGGCTTTCGAGGCGGGGGACCTTTCCGCCCTGCCCGAAGAAAAAAGAGGGATCTTCTCGGTTTTGACGGGGGAAAACGAAAGATCCAAAAAGCTGAAGGACTGGCTCCTGAAACTTTCCTCCATAAACTTTACCCTCGAAAACACCGTTTCGGTTTTCAAGGCTTTTAAAAATCTTACCGAAACCGGCTTTAAAGAAAACGAAATACCTTTTTCCTATGAAACGGCCAAATTCCTGCTTACGGAAGCGCTAAGATACGAAAATAATCCGGACGTAAAAAAGACCGCCGCGGAATGGATAGCCTTCATCTCCGGCTCGGGGCTTAAATCTCTTTTATGGAAGCTCGACCTGCTCAGGGAAAAGAATATCGTCGGAATGAAGTAGGGATAAAACGTAATAGGGATAAGGGATAAAGTCAGAAAGTTTTTTATGAACACGAAAAAACTGCTGCTTAAAACCAACGAAGAGATACTGAACATACTCGGCCCCCAGGACGCCTACCTGAGGGACCTGGAAAGGGACCTGAAGGTCTCGGTTTTCGTGCATCACCATGAACAGACGGAAACCGCCGAACTCTCCATAAAAGGCAGGAATTCCGCTGTGGACAAGGCGATAAACAAGATAAAGAACCGCCTGAACACCTATTATAACCTGCGGCTGGCCGGGCCGGCGGAAAAGCCGGAACCGGAAAAAGAAGAGACCCTTCCGGAAAACGCCATTTACAGAACGGATTACGCCCAGCACATTTATCCGAGAACCCCCAACCAGAAAAAATACGTGAAGGCTATTTCGATTTCGGACATAACCGTGGCCGTGGGCCCTGCCGGCACGGGGAAAACCTACCTGGCCAGCGCCATGGCTCTTGCCGCGCTTAAAAGCGGGAAGGTAAAAAGGATAATCCTTACCAGGCCTATAGTGGAATCCGGCGAGAAGCTGGGCTTTCTGCCGGGCGCCATCTCGGAAAAGGTGCACCCCTACCTGAAACCGCTTTACGACTCCTTTTATCATCTTCTCGGTCCGGAAAAATTCCGTATGTACAGGGAAGAGGAAACCATAGAAACGGTGCCGCTCGCCTATATGCGCGGCCGGACGCTCGAGAACGCCTTCATCATACTCGACGAGGCCCAGAATTCCACCACGGAGCAGATGAAGATGTTCCTGACGAGGATGGGAGTGTTCTCAAAGATAGTCATAACCGGCGACGTGACGCAGATAGACCTGAAGGAAAAATCCTCCTCCGGGCTTCTGGCGGCGGTGGAAATAATAAAGAAGATCCCCGAAATAAAATTCGTCTATTTCGACAAGGGCGACGTGGTAAGGCACCCGGTGGTGGCAAAGATAATACAGGCGTACGAAAACTGGGAAAAGCGTAAAAAGTAGACCGGCAGGAAGCGCCGCAGTCCGGAGGAATAGAAGATTAGAGGAATAATTTATCGTAAATCGTAAAGAGTAAAGCGTAAAAAGTAATATGGAAGTCCCTTGCAAACGCTTTCCGTTTTACGTTTCCCGCTTCACGCTAATCCCTTAATCATCCAGTCCTCCAATCATCTGACAATAAAATGTATTCCATAAAAACAACTATCGCCCTTTTCAACAAATCCGGCTTTAAAATAAGCCCAAAAGACATTGCCGCGATAATAAAAGCCGCCCGGGCGGCCTTTTCGCTTAAGACCCGGAACGACGAAATAAACATAATTTTAGTGAAAGACGCGGAGATAAAGCGGCTGAATAAGAAATTCCTGAAAAAAGACCGCGCTACAGATGTCATTACGTTTAATTACCCCCACGACACGCCATGCGCGCCCGGAGAGAAAAGGCCCTATGGCGACGTCTACATCTGCGCCGACCAGGCCAAAAGGCAGGCCAAAGCCTACGGAATGTCCCTTCTGTCGGAATTGATAATACTGGCGGTGCACGGGACGCTTCACCTGCAGGGCTACGAGGACTACAAGACCAGAGACCGAGTGAGAATGTCCCTCAAAACCGTCCAAATCCTGAAAAAACTAACCTTTTAACCCCAAAAGGTACCAGGTACCTTTTGAAGTCTGCCGTTACAGTGCCGGGGACTGTAACGGTTAAATCTCTGCATCCGCGGGGCTACGAGGACTACGATGAGAGCCCGCCGCACAGTTCGCTGGGTATGAAAAGCCCGGCTGAATTCTACCGGGACTGGATGTTAAAAACCGGTAAAAAAGTTGTTCAGTTTTAATGTGATGCAGTACACTTAGAGGCATAAAGGGAACCCTATAAAATAGCCACAATTGTTAAAAGCAGTGTTTTAATTTTCATCAGACAAATCTCCTGCGGAATTTTAAGGAGCCTTCACGGCAAAGATCGTCGTAAGTTTACTATCTTGACAGGCGTAGTTAAAGATAGCCTCTTTCTTAATCTCGACGGCGAAATCGGGGGCAATCCAATGGTAACCAAAAGAGATGCCTACCGGCAGAACACGGGAAATGAGGGGATTGGGCATATCGCCTGCCGCGCGTTTAAGATCCGGCGGCGGATTAGAATCCGAATACCCCCCATGCAGCGGGGATATCTGATAGGACTCGCTCACTTTCCAGGATTTCTCGGAGTACGGATTAGGGGCAATACACGAATAAATTGTTTTTATTTCAGTTCCGGCGAATATCCCATAATAAATAACACCATCATTTGTTCGCAATGGTTTTTGCACCAGCCATTCTCCGGATCCGGATTTTACGGCGATCTTCACCGAGGCGCCCCCACGCGAATTGCTGCCGGTCTTTTCCTCAAACACCATCTTTTCAAAATCAGTTCTTAATGCGTATTTAACAATAGTTGTCGCTGCCTCCTCTTCTAAGAAGTTGCCGTAAAATTTTGAGGTTAACGGGTCCCATCCATACACATCACTAATACGGATCTTCCTGATAGGACCAAACTCGGAAGTATCATTATTGAACCATCTTATATGTTGCACGGCAAATCCATCGTTTTCTAGAATAACTTCCGATGTATCCATGTCGCCTATAACATATCGGCTGCCTTTTCTCTGGAACAGTAGTATCCCATCGCTTGTGTAGGGGATTTCTTTCCCTTTTTCCCGCGATTTGGAATAGTAAGATGCTTTTTGAACCTCAATAGCGTAATACCCTGTGGCAGTGGACATGAGAGCCACAATAATATTGGCATTTTTGTTGTGTCCAGTCAGAACCACATCCTCAATACCGTCGCCGTTGTAATCTCCTAGGACGACATACGGCAGCGATTTTGAGGAATAGGGATAATATTTTAGTTTTTCCGGCGGATAATCGGACAGCGACCATCTCAAAAAATCCGGGTCGTAGACCGCCAAGACTTCCGCCATGGGAGCGGATAACTCCAGGTCTTTTATATGCTTTATGTCGAGTGTAGGATGGGCGCGCGGTTCCCGAGGGATAACGGCGACTGCCTTAGCGGAAGCCGTTCCTTCGGTCCGCGGCGAAAAAACCACAACGTCCTCTTTCTGTTTGCAGGCGTGTAGTGCCAAACATAATGCGACGACAGCATATAAAAGTCCCCGGTGCATATGGGGCCTACTGGCAGTCGGAAGGCGTGTTTGGCTCGTCTATTAAATTCCCTCCATCATAAAGATCTATGCATTTTTCCGGGATATCGGTACTTGGCGGAGTGGGGCAACAATTTGTATATTTGGGGTCGATATCAAATTCAACAAGTTCCTCTCCGCTTTTAGCTGCGTCTTTAAGCGTAAGATGGTAATGAGCCTTTGGTTCACTGCTCACATCGCCTTCTGAACGCACCTTAAACGCCCCGCACATTAATTCTATAAGTTTCTTTCTGTTCGCTTTTTTAACCTGGCGTTTGCCCACGTCTAAGTTTATTCCGAATCTATGTTCTTTATGAGGAGTCTTCCAGTCGCCGTTCAGGTCGTACAGCCCGCCCCAGACAAGGCTCATATCGTTATAGCTTAATTTTGCAGTCGGGGTGGAGCATGCGGCGTCAAAGTCGGTGGCAAGTTTTTTAACTGCTGCGGTCATTGCCGCAGTCCCGAAATGATTAATTTTGTGCAAATTGGGATTTGCCCCCTCAAGAATATACCCGGCACCGGTGGTAAGCTCCTTCAAATCTAGAACCTTCATTTCAAAAATTATGGTGAATATTCCGCCACATCCATAATAAAATGTTCCGGTATGTGAAATTTTTGAGGCATATGCGGGAAGAAAATCGGGCTCAGTAAGCTTATTGGGAATTTTCCAATAAAACTTAAACGGCGTGTTTATGGGGGTTATTTGCGAAACAAGAGGATTGGACAAATCCGTGCCCTCGGGCAGGCGCACTAAATTGGGAACCTGAGGGTGACCTGTATGTCCGGCGTTCGAAGGAAAGTTGGTATATTGCGAACTTACTTGCCAATAATTTGGATACACATTATTCCCCTCGCAAATATACCATGTCTGTATTTCCGTATCGGGAGGGAACGTATACCAAGCATTCTTATCATCTCTTTTCATGGGAGGTTGCACTATCCATTCCCCGGATTCGGATTTATAGGCGACTTCAGCTGATATTGTGCCCATGCTTAAGACTTTTTTTACCGGGCCTAAATCCATTTCCTGAGGATTGGTTTTTAATACCCGTGTTAAATCCAACGAATTTTTACCCGTTCCGTCAAAATCAACGGTTTGGTCGGCTGAAAATGCGCAAATGGCCGGAAAAAACACCAATGCACAGACATTTGCCGCAAGAATAATCTTTTTCATTTTACCCCTCCGCACACTTTTCTTACAATTATTTTACAAAAAAACAACCTTATTTCAACGCGATTTTATGTCTTTTATGGTAACTAGTACGCTGTCAAATTAGTTGTTAATAGTTGTTGACATTATGGTATTATCTTCCTAAAGGGAGATAAACCATGAGCCAAAAAAGTCACAAAGTTCGGTTGAACAAAAAAGAGCGGGAATATTTGCAGGCTATAGTGCAAACAGGGGCGGATAAAGCGCGGAAAATAACACGGTGCCGGGTCTTATTGCTGGCCGATGGGACAAAGGGTAAAACGGATGAGCAGATATCCGATTCATTAAAGGTCTGCCTGGCTACCGTTTTTAACATACGGCGGCGGTACAGCCGGACAGGTCTTGAGGCCGCCATTAACGACCTGCCGCGTTCCGGACAGCCGCCTAAGTTTAACGGCAAACCGGCGGCCAGGATTACGGCGATTGCCTGTAGTACGCCGCCGGATGGACGGGCGCGGTGGAGTTTGCGGTTATTAGCCGACCAGGCGATAGAACTGGACATTGTTGATTCTATTTCGCATCAAAGTGTGAGCAATATTCTAAAAAAAACGAACTTAAGCCACACTTAAAGAAACAATGGTGTATAGGAACTGTTACCGCGGAGTATCTTTGGCGAATGGAGCAGGTATTGGATATTTATGAACGGCCCTACGATCCTCGCAGACCCGTTATCTGTTTCGATGAACGTCCCTGTCAGTTATTGGGGGATGTGCTGATGCCGATTCCGATGAAGCCCGGACATATTCAGCGGCAGGACTATCACTATAAACGAAACGGGACATGTGTCGTGCTTATGGCGGTCGAACCTCTGGCCGGGCGCCGCATCGTTAAAGTCACAGAGCGAAAAACAAAACAGGATTATACGCGGTTCATGAAAGGCTTGGCGTCAAGTTATCCGGAGGCTGAAAAAATAATTGTCGTACAGGATAATCTTAACACACATAATCCGTCTTCCTTTTATGAAGCCTGTAAGGCCCCGGAAGCATTCGCCCTGTCGCAGCGGTTTGAAATGGTCTATACGCCCAAGAAAGCCAGTTGGCTGAACATGGCAGAAATTGAACTGTCGGCTTTATCCAAACAGTGCCTTGATCGGCGTATTGCAAAGATGGGTGTTATGACGGAGCAGGTGCGTGCTTGGACAGTGAAGCGGAATCATAGTAAAACGAAGATATGCTGGAATTTTACGAAGGACAAGGCTCGTGAAAAACTCAGCAGGCATTACACAACTATTAAGAATTAACTT
>PEXN01000055.1 GCA_002774685.1 Elusimicrobia bacterium CG08_land_8_20_14_0_20_51_18
TTATCCTCCCTTCCTCCAGTCCTCTAATCCTCTATAATTTTTACTGTTATACCAGGAACATCGCGGCGGCGCAGAATTTTTGGCTTATCTGGCCGTTCACGTCCCTGGAAAGATCTATGCTGTAAGCGCCGGCGGAACTTTTCTTGGCGAAGCCGACCGCGTTGCCGGTAACCCCGTAGAAGTAATATACCCCCTTCTTGCGGTCCATCCTGAAAAGAGCTTCCCCGTTGGAATCGTAGACGAAAAGGGCGAAACGCAGAAGGCCTCTTTTATTTACGCGGCCGGCGTAACCGCCTTTGGCGTCCGTCAGCAGATAATTGGAATTGAAAACGGAAAAGAAGTCCTTTTTAAGCCCCGAAACAACCTTCTCGCCTCTGGAATCGGAAATAAAAAAGGTCTTTATAAATAAAAAATTTCTCAGAAAAAGCCAGAACACGAAAAGGCTGCCTAAAATCGCGGCGAGGCCGAAAAGAAAACTTAAGGAAATTACATTGTACGCCCTGAAAGAAAGGTAGAGAATGGCGAAAACGTAATAATTCAGGACCGCGAAAAAGACGCCGGCCGCTATATAGGCCCAGTTGCCTTTTTTCTCCCGGCCGCCGGCCAGCTCGTAGATCCAGACGCCGCGGGAATTATTGAAAAAGGCGCCGGCCTTGTCCTTTTTGAAATAAAAATTGCTGTCGTTCTCTTCCATAGTCCGCCCGTTTTTATTTTACATTATTTTTTAACGTCCGGAACGGAAGAAGCCCGCGCTTCGGCCATTCTCTTTATCCTTTTTATCAACCCCTTGAAAATAAAAGTATGAACCGGATAAAGGGCGTACCAGTAGAAATAGCCGAAAAAGCCGCGCGGCTCGAAATAGGCCGTCACCCTGAAAAGCGAGGTCTTTTTATCGTTTTCTCCGGCCGGAGCAATCTGGAACTGCAGCCAGCCGCGGCCCGGCAGTTTCATCTCGGCCCTCAAAAGCATCATCCTGTTCTCTATTATCCGTTCGACGCGCCAGAAATCCAGGGTTTCCCCCTGATGTATGATGTCCGGGTCCCGGCGGCCGGTACGCATGCCGATTCCCCCGACCAGCTTGTCCTGCCAGGCCTTGAGGTCCCAGAGCCCCTGCGCGAAATAATATCCCCTCTCGCCGCCTATGCCGGTAAAAATCTTATACACGGTCTCCGGCGCGGAAGCTATTTCTGTGTTATAGTCCTGCAGGATAAGCCCTTCCACGTCCACGAAGGAGCAGGGTTTCAGGTAATGCGGCATATAAGACGTGGTCCAGGAACTTTCCACCCGGTTCTCGGAGATCCTTACGAGGGCGTATTTTACCGCCGTGGCGTAATCCAAAGGTTTTATTTCGGGAAAAAGCCTTAAAGCGTCGTCGTTGGATTTTACCGCGTCGTTTCTAAGACTTTCGATAAGCGAACGCGCTATATTATAGGGAATCGGAGTTATCAGCGAAATGAACCTGGAATAAGCCCCGGCGGACCATAAAAGACAGGAGAAATGAGGCCTCTTGAGCCCTCTTATCGAGGAATAAATATCCACGAGCTCTATATACTTCAAAACCGAAGGACCCGCTATTTCTATTATTTTCCCGTCCGTTTCCGGTTTTTCAACAACTCCGATAAGATAGCTCAAAACGTCCCTTATGGCTATCGGCTGACATTTGGAATCCCCTATGTACCTGAAATTGGGTATCAGGGGAAGCCGCTCGGAAAGATATCTGATCATCTCGAAAGAGACGCTGCCGGAACCGACTATTATCCCGGCCCGGAATTCCGTAACGTTCAGGCCCGAAGAGCGCAGTATCTCCCCCACCTTATGCCGGGACCGCAAATGTTTCGAAAGGTCGTCGGTATCCCTGCCGAGACCTCCCAGATAAACCACCTTTTTTACGCCGTGTTTTTTGGCGTATTCGGCGAAATTGAGGGCCGCGATCTCCTCGTGTTTCTCGAAATCCGAAGTTTCATTCATGGAATGCATGAGGTAATAGGCCGTGTCTATACCCTCAAAGGCCTCGTCAAGACGGGAGCCGCAATAAAAATCCCCTTTGACCAGGGAAGCCGAACCGGCCCAGGGAAAGCTTTTCAGGTTTTGGGCGGTTCTCGAACAACAACGGACTTCGTAACCCTTTTCTATCAGCCGGGGAGCGAGCCTCAGGCCGACATAGCCGGTAGGGCCCGTAAGCAGGATCTTTTTAGACATAAAGGACGTTCTTTTCTTTGGCCCAGGAACGCAGGGAGTTTATCTCCTCGCTGCGCATTTTGGAAAGGGGCGTGGTGATCCCGAGCTGCCGCCCGACTTCGGCGGCGGAGATATTCCTCGCGTCTTCCGCGGAATACATGGCCGAGATAACGGCCTGCTCTATTTCCGAACCGTTGAAGCCGGGAGTCGCCGCCGCGAGCTTTTTCACTTCTTCGGCGGAAAGCCCTATTTTCCTTTTTGCCAGGTGTATTTTGAAGATGGTCTCGCGTTCGGCGGCGGTAGGCAGGTCCACGAAAAAAATCTCGTCGAAACGGCCCTTGCGGAGAAATTCCGTCGGCATGGAGTTTATGTCGTTGGAAGTGGCCACTATAAAAGAATCTTCTTTTCTTTCCTGCATCCAGATGAGGAAGGAACCCAGTATTCTTTTGGAGACGCCGCCGTCTATCTCTCCGCTGGAAGAGGAGAAGATCTTCTCTATTTCGTCTATCCAGACGCAGACGGGAGAAAGCTTTTTCAGCACCTCGAAGGCCTTCCGCACGTTCTCCTCGGTTTCGCCTATATACTTGGAGTAAAGCTTGGTGACGTCCAGACGGTAAAGCGGGATGCCGAGCTCCCCGCCTATGGCCTTGGCCGCGAGGCTCTTGCCGCAGCCTGAAACCCCTACTATCATCAGGCCCTTGGGGGCGGGCATGGCGAGATCTTTCCTCAGGAAAAACTTTTTCCTGAGGGAAACCCACTTTTTCAGATTTTCGAAGCCCCCGACATTCGACACGCTTTCGGAGGTGTAATACTCGAGCACGCCGTCCCGGTCGAAAATCTCCTTTTTATACAGCTCTATTTTGGAAATGTCGGAAAAGTCGAAATTCATGTCCTGGATCACGCATTTGTTTATCACGTTCTTTATCTGCTGGGAGGTAAGCCCCTTGAGAAGGGTGGTTATCCTTTTGACGTCGGAATCCCGCAGGTCCACCTGCAACTGGGGCAGGCTCTTGCGGATCTGGAGGAGTTCGGAGCTTATCATCGAAAAGATCTCTTTTTCATCCGGGAAGCCGCCGGTTATCCTGGCCACATGGGCTGAAAGGTCTTTTATATCCTTGTAGCCCGCGGAGACCAGAATAACCGTGGTGGGCGTTCCCTTTATCTTTTCCAGTATATCCTTGAAATACCTCAGCACGGTGGCGTTCTCGAGATATTTGTCCAGGTCGTAAAGGACGTAAATGGCTTTCTCTTTGACTACGAAGGTCAGGTCCGTGAGGTTCTTCAGCATTTTCAGCGGTTCATGGGAATCGTAGAGGCTTTCACCGGTAGGCGCGAACCTTATGCCTTTGCTCACCGACCACTGGTAATGCCGCAGGCCCTGGGCGACGGCTATTTCCGCGATGCTGTTGCCGACGTACTCCTCGTCATAGGTTTCCACCCAGACCAGAGGATAGCGGGATTTTATGAGAAGAAGAAGTTCTTCCTCGAAATTCATCCAGCCACCTGCTTGCCCCGGTTTACCGGGGCTTTTTTTGCGTTTAAATCGCCCGACGGGCGATAAGCGGGTGGCTGGATCATAATTTTATTTTACTTTATTTTAACCTGAAAGTTTCAACCGAAACTTTCAGGTTAAAAGCAATGCAAGCAAGAAAGTTTAATGGCCTGAAAACGACAAAAAAGGCGCCCGCATCGAGCGGACGCCTTTATAACACTTTAAGCTTCACAACTGTTTTGCCTTCCCGCTTGTCCCTCTTTTTTACTTTTTTACCGAACCGCTGACCGTTTTCACGACCGGATTCTTTATATCGCTTTCCGCGTAGTCTATATCTCCGCTTACCGTCTTGAGCACCGCGCTTTCGGCGGCCGTGTCCTTTATGACGATATCGCCGCTTATGCTCTGGGAAAGCAGGGAATTGAACCTGGATTCGGTTATGGTCACGTCGCCGCTTACGGTCTTGACCGAAACTTCGCCCGTATTGCTGAACCGCTCGACTGAAAGGTCTCCGTTCACTCCCTTGAAAGCGGAAGCGTTTTCGGTGGCGAAATCCGTCACTTTTATATCGCCGTTGACGCTTTCCACGTTAATGGAGGAAAGCTTTTTGGGGAGGGAGATCCTGGCGTCGCCCATGAGCGTCCTGGCGCCGCTTTTGCTTTTCAGTTTTATTTCCCCGTCCTCGAAAAACGCCTCCGCGTCGCCTTCCTCCTTTTCCAGCACCTCGACGAAAGCTTTAGCGCCGGGCTCGTCGTGGCCCGAAACTTCCAGGTCGCCGTTCAGGGTCTTTATCTTGAAACGATCCCAGCCGTATTTCTCCACCGAGATCCCGACTTCGCGGGAAGAAAGGTTCTTTATATCCTTTATGGAACCGAAAGCGCCTTTAAGGGCTCCGCCCACGGTTTCGCCCACGAAACCGCCTATTCCCGCCTTGACCTCGTCGCCATGAGACCTTTCGCCCCTGCCCCTTCTGCTCCAAAAGCCGCCGTCGGCGCCGGACATGCTTTTTATGAAAGGAATGCCCAGGATTATGGCCGCGAGCGCTATGAGGGTCACGGAAACTATCCCCAGAGCCGCCAGTCCCAGCAGGCCGAGCCACAGGTATTTCAGGGCTACCCTGGCGTCCGCGCCAAGGGGGCCCAACTGGTTGAGCAGATAGACCAGGCCTACCACCAGTATCGAAAGAATCGTTACTTCTATAAGTTTTTTTATCATACCACCTCCGTTGACAGATATTAAGAAAATAGATATTGAGATATTAAGTTTGCTTGCGGCAACTCTTTATAACTGCCTTTATTTCTTTGTTCCTTCGTCATTTTATTCCTTCCGGCTTAATCTCTCAATCTCTTAATTTCTACTCAATCTTCACTCTATATGACACACAACTTCAAAAAATGTTTCACTAAAAAGCAGGTTAAGGTTAAGAAATAAGGAATTTCTTTCAGCCGAACGATGTTCACTTTGCCCCTATGCGCCTTTGCCGCTTTGTTCCTTATTATTTTCCCACATTTTTTCCGTTATTATCTTCTTTGCCCTCAAAAGCTGTATCTTTACCGTATTTATCGGTATGCCCAGGGTGTCGGCTGTTTCCTGATAGGATTTCTCCTCGAAATAATAAAGCTTTATGACTATCCTGTATTTTTCCGGAAGCTCTTCTATGACACGGTTTATATCCGCCGCCAGGAGCTCCTTCTCGAAGGCCAGGTCCACCGGGTCCTCTTCCGAAACCAGGGTTTCCGCAAATTCGTCGTCCAGTTGGATTTCCCTGTCCCTCTTTCTCTCCGACCAGTTTATGCTCAGGTTGTAGGCTATCCTGTAAAGCCAGGAGGAAAACCTGGAATCCCCCCTGAACTTGTCTATATTCTCGTAGGCCTTAACGAAAACTTCCTGGGTTATGTCCCTGGCCTCTTCTTCGAAACGAACGTAATTTTTTACCACGTTGAAAATGAAGTCCTGGTGTTTCAGCACCAGTTCGCCGAAAAACTCCTTCTCCCCGCTGGTTATTTTTTTTAACAGGCTTTCTTCATTTTCCATATTTAAAAAGGCGGAAGGCTTAAGGCAAAAGGCGGAAGATAAAAATTGCAAAAACCTTTTCAATTCGCCGATCAATTGCCCTGAAGCTCATTTTTTATCCCACGCAAACCGCTTCAAAACCCGCTCCCGCCGCTACAGGCACGTATACATATATTATCTTTTTTTCATTTTCCGGCCGTTCATGTAACTCAGCGAAGCAGTCCTCGAAGAGGGCACGGCACCTGGGGCCGCAGAGCGGCTGTTCCGTATTTTTCATATTTCCGCCTCCCTTGGCAGAGATTAAGAAAATAGATATTGAGATATTAAGTTCGTTTGCGGCAACTCTTTATAACCGCCTTTATTCCTTTGTTTATTTGTCATTTTGCTTTTCCGGCTCAATTTCTCAATCTCTTAATTTCTATTCACTCTTCACTGCATATGACACGGAAACATGAAAAATGTTTCAGACAAAAACACAGCCGGTAAGTTTATAAGTTGAAAAGTCGATAAGAGGAACGGTTATTTAAGCATGGCGACTATCTTATTCTTCACGCTCTTAATATCCTCTTTCAGAACTCCGCCGCCCTGCGCGAAATCCTTTCTGCCGCCGGCACGCCCTTCGAAAAGCCCCGAGATCTTTCTGGCTTCGGCCGAAGCGTCGAAAGAGGGATCCTTGAGGTCGCTGGACAGGGAAAGAGTGAAATTTATCTTCCCGTCTTTGAGGGAATAAAGGAAAATAAGCGAATTTCTGGTCTCGTTCCTGAGCTTGTCGGAAAGGGCGCGCAGTATTTTCACGTCGGGATCGGAGATCTCCTCGGAGATCAGGGTAACGCCGCCCTTTATCGGGAATTCCTCGCGTTTGCCGCCGGAAAGGCCCGCGGAGCCGGTCTTTATCTTCCGCATTTCGTCCCTGAGAGCCTTTATCTCGCTTTTATACTTATTTATCAGAACCGCGAGATTTTCAGGCTTGTCCGCCGAAAACTCCGACATCAGCGATTCCAGCGACTCGGCCCGCCCGCCTACGTATTCCACCGCCGCGTAACCGGCCACGCCTTCTATCCTTCTTACTCCCCTGGAAAGGGAGGATTCCCTGGTTATTTTCAAAAAGAAAACGTCCCTGAGATCGTCCACGTGGGTGCCGCCGCAAAGCTCCAGGCTATATCTGTCTTTGGCCTTCTCGAAACCGCCGCCGTTTATCAGTATGAACCTGGCGGGATCGGAATATTTTTCGCCCGGCAAAACGGTGGCGCCGAGAGAGTCGGCGTCGGCCAGAGGCCTTACCCGCTTGAAAACCCTGTAACCCGCCCTCGCGGCCTCGTTGGCTATCCTCTCGACTTCGAGTATCTCCGTCCATTCCGGCGTCTTTGAAACCGTATAATCGAACCTGAACTTTTCGTCCGATACCAGAGAGCCCGCCTGACGGGTATTCTCGCCGAAAACTTTTTTAAGCGCGGCGTTCAGAAGATGGGTGGCCGTGTGGTTCGCGGCCGTTTTCTTCCTTTTCAGGCCGTCCACCACGAGCCGGAGCGGGACTCCCTTCTTCACGGGAGCGTTAAGCCTCGCCTTGTGGTAAAAAACCTTGCCCACCGGTTTCTGCACGTCCAGAACCTCCGCTATTCTTTTTTCTCCCTCGAAAACCGCGCCGGTATCGGCCAGCTGGCCGCCGCTTTCGGCGTAAAAAGGAGTTTTGTCGAAAACCAGCCAGCATTCCCCGGACTGCGCGGAATCCAGCAGGGCCCCTTCGGCGCTGACTATTCCGGTCAGACGGCCCGAGTCTTCGGTCTTTTCATAACCGGTAAACTCCGTTTCGGACAGTTTTTCCTCCGCCTTCTGGAACAAAAAGGCGTCTTTTTCGCCGGAAGATTTCCAGGCGCCCTTCGCGGTATCTTGGGCCTCTTTCCTAGCCGCGAGGAACCCGTCTTCGTCGGCTTTAAGGCCGTTTTTGAGGGCTATTTCCCGGGTCAGCTCGAAAGGAAAACCGTAGGTTTCATAAAGGCTGAAAGCTTCGCGGCCGTTTATAACGCCGGAAGATCTTTCCATAAGCTCGTTCAGATATTTCTCTCCGTTGGCGAGGGTTTCCAGAAAGCCGTCTTCCTCGTACCTGAGAGCCGAGATTATATGTTCCCTGTTCTTCCGCAGCTGGGGATACTGGTCTTTGAAAATCCCTATCACCGGATCCACGAGTTTGTGCAGGAAAGAGTCCCTGACGCCCATTATCATTCCGAACCTCTCCGCCCTTCTTATAAGCCGCCTGAGCGCGTAGCCGCGCCCCTCGTTGGAAGGTATCACTCCTTCCGAGATGAGGAAAGCCGCCCCGCGCAGATGGTCTGAAATTATCCTGAAGCCGCCCGCCTCCGGGGAATTCCCGTCGTATTTCACGGAAGGGTTCAGATTTAAAAAACCTTCTATGACCGGATAGAAAAGTGAAGTCTCGAAAGGGGAATATTTCCCCTCCACCACGAAGGCCAGGCGTTCAAGGCCCATGCCCGTGTCTATATTCTTTTTCGGCAGAGGCCTTAAGGTTCCGTCGGCCTGTTTGTCGAACTGGGTAAAAACGTGGTTCCAGATCTCTATGTACCTGTCGCAGGAACAACCGGGCCCGGAACAGCCTTTGTGGGAAAATTGTTCGCCGCGGTCGTAATAAATTTCCGAACAGGGTCCGCAGGGCCCGGTGTCGCCCATGGCCCAGAAATTGTCCTCGCCCATCTCGAAAATATGCGAATGAAGACCGGCCGGAAGTATCTTTTCCCAGATCCGCACGGCTTCCTCGTCCTTTGGAGCCACGCCGCCTTTGTAAATGGAAAAGTACAGCTTTTCCGGGTTCAAGGACATTTCCTTCACGAGGAACTCATATCCCCATTTAAGAGATTCTTCCTTGAAATAATCTCCGAAGGAGAAATTGCCCAGCATTTCGAAAAAGGTCAGATGCCGTATGGTTTTGCCCACGTTGTCGATATCGGTGGTACGGAAACATTTCTGGCTGGAAGCCGCTCTTTTCATGTCGGTTTTCAGACCGAGGTAATAAGGCTTGAACTGCACCATGCCGGCCGAAGTAAAAAGCAGAGAAGGGTCGCCCTGCGGTATCAGGGGGCCGGACGCGACGACGGGATGGCCGTTTTTGGCGAAAAAATCGAGGAAACCTTTCCTTATTTCATAGCTTTTCATAAAAATCTCCGGCGAAAATAGAAGCTTTGGAAGGATTGGAAGAAATAGACGAAGTAGAGGGTATAGATGAAATAGAAGGC
>PEXN01000152.1 GCA_002774685.1 Elusimicrobia bacterium CG08_land_8_20_14_0_20_51_18
AAAACCGAAGAGTTTTCACGGACATTCTTATTTGAGCTAATAAGGGCGCGTTCACGGACATTTTATATGAGCTAATGCGGCGCCTTTATAACTCCCGCCGATTATTGTATAATTTGTAATATACTGGAAAAGGCGCAGGAACGCCTTTATTTTGACGCCGTTCCGGAGGAAAGATGAAAATACACATAGTGGCCAGAAAACTCAAGCTCACCAAGCCCATAAAGGATTTTATCGAAGCCAAAGTGGAAAAGCTTTACGAATACATAAACAATATCGTCTGGATACAGGTGATAGTTTCCGTCGAAAAGAAAATACACACGGCCGAAATCGTGGTGCATGTCGGCCATCAGACCATGAAGGCCGCGGCCGCCTCCGACGACCTCTACTCCGTCGTCGACAAGGTCATGGACAAAATAGAGACCCAGGTAAAGAAATACAAGGACAAGCAGATTGATTACAGGAAAAACGACGTTTACTCCTACAAGGAACTGCATCAGGTCCTCTCGCCCGAGATAAGATTCTCGGTCATCAAAGACGTTTCCCTGAAACCCATGAACAAGGAAGAAGCCGTGGTAGAAATGGAAAAACTCGGCTACAATTTCTGGCTTTTCGTGGAAAAAAGCACCAAACAGACTCAGGTGGTCTTCAAAAGGCTGGACAGCACATACGGCATTCTTCAACCCGTAAAGAAATAAGATGGAGAAATCCATAACCGTAAAAGAACTGCTGAAAGCCCGCGGCAGGGTAATGGTCCTGAAAGTCGTCTCGGGCAGGGAATTTTTAGGGAAAAAGATAACGGTGAGCGAGGTCAACAGGCCCGGCCTCGCCGTGACCGGCCACCTGGACCAGTTCCGCGCCGAAAGGATACAGATCATAGGCAAAGGCGAATACGCCTACTGCACAAAAGAAAACCCGAAAAAGATCAAAAACAACCTGGACAGGATGTTCTCCCGCTCGGACATGCCCTGCGTTATAATAACCGGCGGCGTGAAACCCCACGAACTCATACTGGAATCCTGCAAAAAGAACAAGATTCCGCTCCTGGAAACGAGCCTGGACACCTCGACTTTCATAAGGGAAATAACCATCTTTTTGGACGACCTGCTCGCCCCGGTGACCACCCTGCACGGGGTTCTGGTAAACGTCTACGGCCTGGGAGTCCTGATACAGGGCGACCCCGGGATAGGGAAATCCGAGTGCGCCATAGAGCTGCTCAAGAGGAACCACATCCTGATAAGCGACGACATCGTGGAAATAAAAAGAAGGATCGGCTATATCCTGATGGGCACCTCTCCCAAAACCATAAAAAATTTCATGGAAGTCAGGGGCCTCGGCATAATAGACGTGGAAATGCTTTTCGGCATAGGCGCCATAATGAGCCAATCCATAATCGAGATGCAAGTCTACCTGCAGTCGGCCCTTAACTTGGACCTGTCCAAGTACGACAGGACCGGGACAGAGGATAATTACATAAAGATACTCGACGTGGACGTGCCCTCGCTCAAAATACCGGTCACCCCGGGCAGGAATTTGGCGGTGCTGATAGAAGTGGCGGCCCTGAACCAGAGGCTCAAGAATCAGGGATATTTCGCCAGCAAAAAATTCAACGAGGCTCTGATAAAACAGATGAAAAACGGATGATCCAGCCGCCCGCCCGCCAATCCGAGATCGATATCCCCTGCGAGGCCGCTCCGCGGCCTAAGCGGGTGACCGGATGAAGCAGTCTATTTTTATAATTACCGGGATGTCAGGGGCCGGCAAAAGCCAGGCCCTGAAGTGTTTCGAGGATTTCGGCTTTTACTGCATAGACAACATACCGATAAAACTGATCCCGCATCTTTCGGAGCTTATAAAAAGAGAACCCCATTTCAGGCATATCGCCCTGGGCCTGGACATAAGGGAGGCGAAATTCCTGAAGAATTTCATAGAAGCCGTCGGGGCGATAGAGAAGCTGCATCTGAACCGTAAAATAATTTTTCTGGATAGCGCCGGCTCCATCCTGCTCCAGAGATTTTCGGAAACCAGGCACAGGCATCCGCTGGGCAAGAACCTTCCGCAGGCCATAAAGGAAGAAAGGAAACTTCTCTGCGAACTCAAGGAAAAAGCCGACAGGGTGATAGACACCTCGAAAATGACCCTGGGGGAACTGAAAGAAAACCTTTCCTCACTGCTGGAGCTGAGAAAATCCAAGGAAGTCAAAATTTCCGTGATTTCGTTCGGGTATAAGTACGGCATGCCGATGGACGCGGATCTGGTTCTGGACGTGAGATTTTTCCCCAATCCGTACTATGTGCGCTCCCTGAGGCGTAAAACCGGTCTGGACAGGCCGGTCGGCGATTATGTAAAAAAAACCCCGGTATACAGGAAATTCATAGAGGATTACACCAGGCAGATCAAGATGCTGCTTCCTCTCTACGTTAAAGAGGGCAAATCGTATCTGACTATCGCCATAGGCTGCACCGGCGGAAAACACAGGAGCGTCTTTATAGCCAGCGAAGTCGCGAAAAAGCTCTCCTCCCTGGGATATTCCGTAAGCGAATACCACAGGGACATAAGAAAATAAAAGGGAGGACCAAAGGGACAAAGCTGCAAAGGCACAAAGGGAAATATGGCATTCCTTAATAACACTTTGCCGCTCGCCAGACTGTCTTGCTTTCATGCTGGTCCTGCTTGTACCTTTAGACTTGAAACCTGAGACTTGCCCCTAACTTTATGGTAAACATAATAATCGTGACCCACGGAGATTTCGGAGCCTATCTTATCGAAGCCGCCGAAGGCATCGTGGGGGCGCAGGAAGAAGGCGTAAAGACGGTTTCCATTTCCTCCAGGATGTCCCTGGAAAGCATAAATCTGGCCGTTAAAAAAACCTCGGAAGAACTGGCCTCCCCCGACGGTCTCGTCTACCTGGTGGACATGCCGGGCGGCACTCCCATGAACGTTGTTCTGCCGGTAGCCAGCGGGACGGAGAAATCGGCCGTCATCTGCGGAATAAACATAAGCATGATCATCTCGGCTTTTTCTTACAGAAAAAATCTGGGGTTCGAGGAGCTGGTGGAAAAAATTCTTTCCGACGGAAAAAGAGCCGTCTGCGAGGTCAAGAGCCTGCTTAACGACATGGGAAGCAGGGGAGAGGGTAAGTAACCTGAAGTAATTTAATTTAGAGTAATTTAGTTTAGAGTGACTTAGTTTAGAGCGATTTAACAACGACTCTAAACTCTAGACTTTAAACTCTCAATTTTAGACGCTTAACTCTAAACTTTTACGGGAGCTTTTATGCCGGTTGCGCTGTACAGGATAGACGACAGACTCATTCACGGACAGGTGGTCGAGGGCTGGGTTCCGGAGTTCAAAATAACCGAAATAGCGGTGGTCTCCGAAAGCCTCAAAAACGACCTCCTCAGACAGAACATAATGCGGTTTTCCACGCCGGAAAACATAAAGCTGAATTTCCTGGACTCGGAGACGGCCATGCCCTATCTCTCGGGCACGGCCGTCTCCTCCCGGGAAAACATTCTAGTGCTTTTTCCCGGACTCTCCGAAGCGGCGTCCCTGGTCCGGAAGGGACTCGAACTGAAGTTCCTCAACATAGGCGGCATGCATTATTCGGCCGGGAAAAATTTTTCCATAGGGAAAGCCATTTTCCTGAACCAGGAAGACTGCGATAACCTTAAATTTCTGGATGAGGAAGGAGTAAAGATGGAAGGGAAGGGGATTCCGCACGATAAACCCGTGGACATACTGGAATCTATACGATAGAAGGCATAAGGCAAAATCAGGGGAGAGCGGTCAGAGGTCAGGGGACAGAAGGCAAAAGAATGATAAATTTTTCACTGGTAATACACAACCACCAGCCGGTCGGGAACTTCGACGGCGTTATCAGGGAAGCTTTTGAAAAAAGCTACAAACCCTTCGCGGACGCGCTTTACGGCTTCCCGGATATAAGGTTCTGCATGCATTTCTCCGGAATACTTTACGACTGGCTGGAAAAAAACGAACGGGGCTATCTCAAAAAGCTCGGGGAAATGGTCTCCAGGGGACAACTGGAGATCCTTAGCGGGGGTTATTACGAACCGATTCTTTCTGTGATACCTGAAAAGGACAGGATCGCCCAGATCAAAAAAATGAATTCTTACATAGAGAGAACGTTTGGAACCAGGCCCGAGGGCATCTGGCTGGCCGAAAGGGTTTGGGAACCGGATCTCCCCCAGACCATCTACGACTGCGGCCTGAAATACGCCCTGCTGGACGACGCGCATTTCATGTCCGTCGGCCTGAAAGAAGAGGAGCTGAACGGCCCTTTCATAACCGAATACAATTCAAAAACGATCCACGTTTTCGCGATAAACCACAATCTGAGATACCTTATTCCCTTCAAAGAACCGCATAAGACCATCGAATATCTTTCCGGCTTCGAAAAAGGCGTCTTAATAATGGCCGACGACGGCGAGAAATTCGGACTTTGGCCTAAAACCCACAAACTGGTCTACGGCGAGAAATGGCTCGAGAACTTCCTTCACCTGCTGAGAAAAAACTCAGGCGGCATAAAAACCGAAAAACTTTCCGACTCCCTGAAAAAAGCTCCGGCAAAAAACGTCATCTATCTCCCTACCGCCTCTTACCATGAGCTCTCCCAGTGGGCTTTGCCGGCGGAAATGTCCGGCAAACTGCAGGCCGTCTGGAAAAACGCGGAACCCGGACTGAAGAATTTTCTGAAAGGAGGCTTTTTCAGGAATTTCTTCTCCAAATATCCGGAATCCAATTTCATGCACAAGAAAATGCTCTACGCCAGCGAAAAAGCCAACAGGTTCAACGATTCCAGGGCCCTGGATTTCATTTATAAGGCCCAGTGCAACTGCGGCTACTGGCACGGCGTTTTCGGCGGGGTTTACCTTCCCCACATAAGAATGGCCGTCTACGAAAATCTTCTGAAAGCCCAGGACATAATTTTCAGGAATTATTCAAAAGGCAAGTTCCTGCTGGAGGAAAAAGACCTGGACTGCGACGGACGCGAAGAACTGCTGGCCGAAAACGAAAAGGCCTGCTTCGTCTTCTCGCCAAAAAAAGGCGGCGCCCTCGCGGAATGGTCCGTAAAAGACCCGGGCATAAACTTCAATTCGATTGTCAACAGACGCAGGGAAGCCTATCATGGAACCGCCTCTTCGGACATAGGCGGAAGCGCGGGCGGCGGGAGCTCCGGGGAACTGATTTACGACTGGCATTCCAGGAACGGACTGCTGGACCATTTTCTGCACCCGGATACTACGCTCGAAAAATTTTACAGGTCCAGCTACGGAGAGCAGGGCGATTTTGTGCTGGGAGAATACGAACTGGAAAAATTCTCGGACCGGGGCGGAGCGAGAATAAAGATGTCCCGCGACGGACAGCTCTGGCAGGACGGAAAGACGCTCCCGCTTCGCGTGGAGAAGGAAATACTGCTTTCAGGCGGCGCCAAATGGGAAGCCCGCTATGAAATTAAAAACCCCGGACCGGCCGCGGCGAAGATCTTTTTCGGAGCCGAACTGGTTTTCGCGTTTTCCAATAAAAGCGTGGCGGATATGAGCGCGGCGGAAAACGTTACCGAATGCGTTTTCAAGGATCCGGCCCGCGGAAAAATAAAGCTGAAATTCGACAGAAAAACGGGTCTCTGGATCTTCCCCATCGAGACCATCTCGAACTCGGAATGCGGCGTGGAAAAAACCTATCAGGGCAGCGTGATAATGCCCGTTTTAAAAGCCGAAATAAAAAGCGGAGAATCCCTCAGGTTCTCCATAGAGGCGGAATACTCGCATGGATAATATCGCCCTCCAGATGATCGCGGTGGCGGTTCTCCTGAACCTGGAGAATATCCAGGCTTTCCAGTTCCTTTTTTCCAGGCCCTCTTTTGCAGGCTTTCTCCTGGGCGTTCCCGCTCTCCTGGCTTATCAGGGCGCTCCGGCGGCGCAGGCCTTCGCGATGGACAGCTTCACGGCCGGCGCGGCGCTCGAACTGCTTATACTGGATTTCAATCCCGTAGGCGGAATAATAATACCGAACGGGGTCGTCGGCGCCGCGGTTTCCTCCCTTATGCTTGCCAGCGGCCATTCGATGGGAATGGCTTTTTTCGCCGGTTTTCCGGCCGCCTTTCTCTATTCGAAACTGGATTTTTACCTGCGCGCGGCCAGGAACTCCTGGAACCCGAAGATCGAAGCCGAGCTGGCCGAAGGCAGGGCGAATCCGGGCAAATGGATTTCCTTTTCCCTGGCTTTAGAAGCCGCCGTTTCCGCGCTTTTCCTGGCGGCGGCTTTTTACGCTTTCGGTTTCGTTTTGAACCTGGCGGGACGCAGCGACTACGTCGCGTCCTCCATGAACACGGCTTTTTACGGAGCCGTTTTCGCCGGACTCGCGGCTCTTTTTTTCAGACTTAAGCATCAGGTCGGTAAAAATGAATAAAGAACTTTCCACGAAAGAAAAAATTTCCATATTCTTAAGGTCTTTTTTCATACAGGCCGGCTGGAACTATCTGCGCTACCAGAACATAGGCTATCTCTTCTGCGTACACGGCCGGCTCAGGAAAATTTACGAAAAAGACGAGGCCTTCAGGAAAGCCCTCCTGCGCAATTTCGAGATCTTCAATACTCAGCCCTACATGTCCTGTTTCGTCATAGGCAACGCGCTAAAAATGGAAGAGGCCCCGGAAAACCCGGAAAAAGAAAAAAACATACTCCAGATAAGACAAAGCCTGGCCTGCGCCTACGCCTCCATCGGGGACAGGCTTTTCTGGGCCAGGCTGAGAATAGCGGCTTTCGCCGTCACCGTTTTTCTGGTGGTCCTCCTGATGAACCCCATGGACCTTTCGGGGCTCGTTAAACTGTCCTTCCTGTCGCTTCTTCTGCCGACCCTTCTTTACGCCGGCTTTTCGGTTTACATAAGATGGAAAGGCCTGGGATACGGCTACGATTGCGGCGGGAAAAGCTCCTGCGGCCTGGACTTCATGAACTGGAACAGACTCATAAAATTTTCCAGCCTGGCGGGGTTCGGGCTTTCCGCTTTTCTGCTGGTTTTTTTCAGTTTCGTTTTCGTCTACTCCGCCGCGGGCGCCGGAACGGCCAGGATACCGGGCCATCTCCTGTTCGCGATTTCCGCGATCGCGGCGCAAAGATATTTCAGGGCCCGCAAAAAAGACCTCGGCTGGACCGTCGGGGCCGTTTTTATATTTTCTTTCGCGATAAATCTCCTGGTGAAAATATGATTAAAAAAGACCTCAGAATACTGAACAAACTCGGAATACACGCGAGGCCCGCCGGGCTGATAGCCAAAACCTGCTCGCGGTTCGTCTGCGAGATAAAAATGATAAAAGACGGTTACGAGATAAATCCGAAAAGCATAATGGGGATACTGACTCTGGCGGCCGGGAACGGCTCGGTTATTACGGTGATAACGGACGGGAAGGACGAAGAGGAAGCGATGGATTCGGTCGAACAGCTTTTTAACAATAAGTTCGAAGAATGACGAAAAGGACGGACACGCAACAGATCACGGGCCGGCGTCCGGAAAACCCGGGGCCGAAACCTGATTTTACGAGAGGGTTTATGATAATAAAAAAAGGAATAGCGGCCAACATAGGCATAGCCATAGGCAAGACGTATCTCCTCAAAGAGGACAATATCCTCATAGAGAAGCTGCGCCTCCCGAAGGATAAAGTAAAGGCCGAGGTCAAAAGGTTCAAAGAGGCCATCGCCAAAACCAAAGACGAGCTTAACGCCATAAGGGAGCAGGTATTGGATTCGCTGGGAAAACAGCACGCGAGGCTCATAGACGCCCACCACATGATCCTCCAGGACCCGCTGATAACCAGGGACGTCACCGACATGATCTCCAATCAGTGCGTGAACGCCGAATACGCCCTTTCGGAAAAGATCATTTCCGCCGTAAAAAAATTCGACCGGATAGAGGACGACTTCTTCGCCGAGCGGAAAAACGAGATACTGGACGTGGGCAAGAGGATAACAGCCAACCTGGTCAACCAGGAAAAAACCTCCATAAAAGACCTGAAAGAGCACGCCATAATAGTGGCGCACAACATTTACCCTTCCGACACCCTTCATATGAGACGTTCCAACAAGGTCATGGCTTTCTGTATGGACGTCGGCTCCAAATCGAGCCACACGGCCATCTTCGCCCAGAACATGGGCATGCCCGCAGTGGTGGGCCTTGGAGACATTTCCAGAATGGTAAAAAACGGGATGACCCTGATAATAGACGGAGAAGAAGGCAACGTGGTCCTCGACCCCACCCCGGAAATGGTGGAGAAATACAAAAAGAAACGGGAAGAGCTGCACAAACAGGAGCATTACCTTCTAAAAATAAAAAAACTGCCCAATGTCACCAGGGATTCGAAAAAGGTAAATATCATGGTGAACCTGGACCCCGACGACAATTTCGCCGATTTCAAAACCTATAACACCGATGGGATAGGCCTGTTCAGAACGGAATTCCTCTACCTCAACAGGAACAATATCCCCAACGAAGACGAACAGGTGGAAGTCTATAAAAAACTGCTGGAAAACAACAAAGAACTGCCCGTAATAATAAGGACCGCCGACATAGGCGGAGACAAGGCCTCCAACATGGGGATAAAGGAGATAAAGAACGAGGAAAACCCGTTCATGGGCTTCAGGGGCATAAGGCTTTTCCTCAAGTACCCGGATCTGCTTAAAACCCAGCTTAAGGCCATCTTGAGGGTCAGCCCCGGGACCAATGTGCAGATAATGATCCCCATGGTCACCTCCCTCAGCGAACTTCTTTCCGTCAAGCAGATACTCGCCGAAATAAAAACCGAGCTCGACAGGAAAGGCCTGGAATACAAGAAGGACATCCCCCTCGGCATAATGGTGGAAGTGCCGGCCGCGGCCCTGATTTTGGACCATTTATTGAACGAAATAGACTTCGTTTCCATAGGCACCAACGACCTGGTCCAGTACGTCCTGGCCGTGGACAGGGTGAACCAGTACGTTTCCGAACTTTACGACCCCTATCACCCGGCGATACTGCGTCTTATAAATCTGATAGTCCAGACGGCGCATAAGAAAGGCAAGAAAGTCTCGGTCTGCGGAGAGATGGCCGGAGACCACCTGGCCGGAGCCGTGCTTCTGGGCCTGGGCGTGGACGCTCTTTCCGTACCGCTGAAATCCTATCTCAAAACGAAGCAGAACGTGCGGAATCTCAGTTTCGAGAGGATCTCCGGTCTGGCGCCGAGACTGCTCGGCGTTTCCAATTCGGAAGAAATAAAAGAAATAATTTTAAAGGAACTGCAGTAACAGGACATGGAGGGATGCATCGATGTATGGAGGCCTGGAGGCATGGAAGCGAGGAGTTTTATAAAACCATACGTCCAAATTGCTATGCGTCTATACATCTATTTATGAATTTCTCCTATGAAAAATCCGGCATAAAAAATATCCGGAACTTCTCCATAATAGCCCACATAGACCACGGCAAATCCACCCTGGCCGACAGATTCATAGAAATCACCAGGGTTATTTCGGAAAGGAACATGAAAGCTCAGTTCATGGACGGCATGGAACTGGAAAGAGAGCGCGGGATAACGATAAAGGCGAAAACCATCCGCATGATCTACAAGGCCGAAAACGGGGAAAACTATCTCTTTAACCTGATAGACACCCCCGGACACGTGGACTTCGCCTACGAGGTCTCGCGGGCTCTGGCCGCCTGCGAGGGCGTCCTGCTGCTCGTTGACGCCACGCAGGGCGTGGAGGCGCAAACTCTGGCCCACGCCCATCTCGCCCAGTCCCTGAACCTGAAAATAATTCCGGTCATAAACAAGATGGATCTGGAACACGCCAATGCGGACAACGTCGAGGAACAGATCTGGGAAGTGCTCAAAAACCCGGTGGAATGCTCCAGGATAAGCGCCAAGAACGGCAAAGCCGTGACCGAGGTGATGGAACGGGTGATAAGGGAGATTCCCCAGCCGGCAGGCAGGCTGGGAAACCCCTTCCGCTCTCTCATCTTCGATTCCGTTTACGACTCCTACAAGGGTGTGGTCGTTTACACCAGGATAATAGACGGGGAAATAACGCCCGGGAAAATGGTGACCTTCCATTCCTCAAAGAATTCCTACAAGGTGAAGGAAGTCGGCCACCTCACCCCGAAAATGACGCCGGCGAAGAAACTGAGCGCCGGGGAAGTCGGCTACATCGTCGCCGGCATAAAGGACATACACGACATAAAGATGGGCGACACTATTTTCGAAAAAATGCAGACCGGCATAATTCCCCTTCCCGGCTATAAGGACGTGAAACCCGTGGTTTTCGCCGGTTTTTTCCCCATAAACACCTCCGAATATCCCCTGCTGAAAAACGCCATAGAAAAACTGAGCCTCACCGATTCCTCCTTCACCTACCAGGGCGAAACTTCCAAGGCTCTGGGCTTCGGCTTCAGGCTGGGTTTCATGGGCCTTCTGCACATGGACATCATAAAGGAAAGAATAGAGCGGGAATTCAGCGTTCCTCTTATAGTCACCAACCCCAACGTCATTTACAAGGTTTCCTCGAAGACCCATACGCATTCCAGGGAAGTAAAGCATTCCGAGGTCACCAATCCCAGCGAATTCCCCCATTACGGCGACGTGCTGGACGTAATGGAGCCTTATGTGAGGGCTTCCATAATAACTCCCCTTCAATACATGGAAAACATCCTGAACCTGCTGAAGGAAAAAAGGGGCGAACACGTAAAAATAGAGTACATCTCCACTACAAAGATAATAATAGAGTACCTTTTGCCGCTCAGCGAAATAATCATAGACTTCTACGACAGGCTTAAGTCCGTTTCCAAAGGCTACGCCTCTTTCGACTACGAATACGCCGAATACCGTTCCTCGGACATGGTCAAGATAGAGATACTCCTGCACGCGGAAGTGGTGGACGCGCTCTCCTTCATCTTCCACAAAAGCAGGGCGCAGTCGGCCGGCAGACAGATCTGTGAAAAACTCAAGAGTCTCATCCCCCGCCATATGTTCGAAGTGGCCGTGCAGGCCAGGGTGGACGGCAAGATCCTGGCCAGGGAGACCATCCCCGCCATGAGAAAGGACGTGCTGGCCAAATGCTACGGCGGCGACATCACCAGGAAAAGGAAGCTCCTCGAAAAACAGAAAGAGGGGAAGAAAAAGATGAAACTGCTGGGCTCGGTGGAAATTCCCCAGGAAGCCTTCATGTCGGTGCTTAAAATAACCCAGGACAAATAAAGAAAAACAGAAAATCAGAGGAACAGAGGATTGTAGTCTAAAAAATCGGAAAATAGAAAAATTTAAGGATTCCAAGCATAAAGAATCTCCTATTTCAAGCCAATCTTCCAATCCTCTAATCCTCCAATCGTCCCGACTTCCCTGTGTCACCCGGCAAAACAGCCGGGAACGGCATTTGAACAACAGCCCCTTTAATTTATACCATATAGACAGAGGGACATTATGGAAGAAAAACTTTTCTGGGTCGGCATACTCATCGGCCTGCATTTTTTTTTATCGCATCATTTCAGGGAAAAGGACAAATTCGCGGCGCCGGGATTCTCGAAACTCTGGCATAGGGTTTTTCTTTCAATCGTCGGGGTAACCCTCGGCCTCCTGGGCAGCGTGATCCTGGATAACCGCAACGGAGAGGTTGTGACAGCCCAGCTTTTTACGCTTAAACAGGTCATAGCGGGGCTCATCGGGGCTTTCCTCGGCTGGATCTACGTGGACCTGCCTTTCGGAAAGATAAAACCGGCCGAAATGGAGCCGGCAAGCCCGCCCAAAGCGAAAGAGGGCGCACCCGCCGCCAAGACGGAAAGATGGAACCTGCCGAAATTCATAAAGACGGACCTCGAGTGGTCCGAAACTCTTTTTTCCGCCACTGTTTTGGCCTCGGTGGTGATGTATCTTTTCATCCAGGCTTTTAAAATCCCCAGCGGTTCCATGAGAAACACTTTTCTCGAAGGCGACCATCTCTTCGTAAATAAATTCATCTACGGCGTCAGGATACCTTTCTCGCAGAAAAAAATCCTGGATTTTAAAAAAATAAAAAGGGGCGACATCGTGATCTTCCGTTTCCCGAGCGAAGACCCCGCTGATTACCAGTGCGGGGGCAGGCAATACGGCAAGGATTTCATAAAAAGGGTCATAGGCCTGCCGGGAGAAAAGGTGGAAATAAGGGACGGGATCCCTTTTATCGGCAGCGCGGCGGTGGGAATAGAAAAATACGCCCAGTACGCCGACAACGTGCGCTACCCGGCCAGTCCCAACAAAATAGATGAAAAACTCTTCCAGAAATACTGGGAAAACAGGCAGGCGGGAAAACTTTTTTCCGAATACGTGCGGGACAATTTCGGACCGGTGAGAGTACCGGAAAACTCCTATTTCGTGATGGGCGACAACAGGGACCGTTCCTGCGATTCGAGGTATTGGGGGGCGGTGCCGGCCTCCTACATAAAAGGAACGCCTCTCTTTATCTACTGGCCCCTCGGCAGGATAAGAATCCCCAATTAACCTGAATCCTTCAGTTGCTGAAGGATTCACCGCCGCGGCTGCCACCCGCTCATACTGAAAAGAGCGGCCTTGAGCCGCTGAACAGGTGG
>PEXN01000150.1:0-306 GCA_002774685.1 Elusimicrobia bacterium CG08_land_8_20_14_0_20_51_18
CCCGTAGTTCATAAGCCGGAAAGCGCGTAAGCGTGAAAGTTAAAAATGGCACAGAGGAATCACAATAAGTGCCTGGGGGAAACTAAAATTTAAAACAGAGAACCGTTCAAAATTCGGGATTCCTTTATTCCCGCCGTCTCGAATCACGAGTTCCGAATCACGCCTCACGGTCTTTAATATTCAGTGCTGAAGTTTGGAAATGTCGGCTATATCCTCGAAAAGCGAGTAGACCCCGTTTACCAGCGAAAGCCTGTTGTCCCGTATTTTCGGGTCTTCCGCCATCACCAGGACATCGTTGAAAAAATC
>PEXN01000150.1:340-25337 GCA_002774685.1 Elusimicrobia bacterium CG08_land_8_20_14_0_20_51_18
GGGCCTCTATTTCCTTAAGGGCCGCCGTATAATTCCTGGCCGCCAGCAAAGAGGCGTTTTTACCCTTCAGCTCTTCTATCTTGCCGGCGAGCGCGCGCTCGCTTTCCTTTTCGAAAAGTCCGGCGTCCGGCCGGGGAAAGTCCTTCCTGCTTTTAAGAATGTTCTTGGCCCGTTTGTGCAGCGCCACCAGCACTTTAAAATCCTCCGAGCCGGAAATACCTTTAAGCGCCTCGAGCCTCTTATGCGCAAAAGCGAGACTTCCCTCCCTCATGAAAATATCCTTTACCGAGGAAAGGGCGTCCTGCGCGAAACCCTTTTCCGAGAAATACACCTCGGCCCTCTGCCATATAAATTCCATCAACTCGCCGGTAATTATCGCTGGTTCTTTCAGTTTTTTCGCCTCGTTCGGCAGATTGTCGCAGGCTACGGAAAGAAGTTCCCTTATGTCCAGGGCCGGGCCTCTTTCAAAAATTATCCTCACCAGGCCGTAAGCCTGCCTTCTAAGTCCGTGCGGGTCCTGACTCCCGGTTGGTATCAGACCAAGCGCGAAATCTCCGGCCAGGGTATCGGCCTTCCCGGCAAGGGAAAGGAGAGCGCCCTCCGCGCCGGAGGGGAGCTCTGACCTGGAGGAAAGGGGGAAATAGAATTCTCCCAGAGCCTTCCTCGTTTTTTCGTCGGTGAAACCCCAATTTTTGGAATAATAATGAGACATCACGCCCTGCAATTCCGGGAATTCCCCGACGACGCTGGAAGCCAGGTCCAGATATAAGTATTCGCCCGCCTTTGAAAGTTCCGCGTTTCTTACGCCAAGTTTTTCCGAAAGGTATTCCAGGACCATGGCGACCCTGAGTGCTTTGTCCTTCATGGAGCCGAGTTTTTCCTGGAAAGCTATGGCTTTTATCTTTTCCAGCAGTTCCTCCGGCTTTATACTCAGGTCGTTCCTGTAGAAAAAAAGAGCGTCCCGGCAGCGGGCTTCGAAAACGCTCAGGAAGCCTTCTTCCACGTTCTTCTGTCCTTTAGAAACGCCGTCCCTTATCCCCACGAAATACGGCTGCATGGCCCCCTTGGAATCGAAACAGGGGAAAAACTTCAGCTGCTTCTTCATTACCAGGCGCAGGAGTTCCTGCGGCAGCTCGAGGAATTCGTTCGGGAATTTCACCACCACGCAGACCGGACACTCGGTAAGGTAAACGTTCTCTTCGACCAGGTCTTCGTCTTTTTCTATCTTCAGACCGAGTCTCGACGACGCCCTGCCTAGTTCTTTCAGAAGCGCGTCTTTCCTCGAGGAGTCCATGGCCAGGATATGGTTTTTTTCCAGGATCTTAAAGTAATCGCCCGCCGTCTTTACCGTTATCTTGCCGGAGCCCCTGGAAATGGAACCGGCGGTCGTCTTGGAGGATTTTATCCCGGCTATTTTCACTTTTATGTTCTTCCTGCCGTAAACGGCCACGAGATTCCTTATGGGCCTGGCGAACCGGAAACGGCTCTCCTCCCAGACCATATTTTTGGGGAATTGCAGACTGGCGGCTATTTCGGAAAGGATGGCGGGGAAAAGCCTTTCTGAAGACTGGGCGCTGACTTTTTTCTCGAAGCAGAGCGTCTCGCCTTTTTTTTCCAGCACGGCCACGGAAAGCCTGTCCGGCGTCACGCCGTGGGAACCGGCGAAACCCTTTGCCTGGGGAGTATATTCGCCTTTTTCGTTCTTAAGCAGCCTGGCAGGAGGGCCGAAAAACCTTTCCAGCCTCTCCGGAACCTTAGGCGGCACGTTCCCGACGAAAAGTATGAGTCTTTTGTAAGTGCCGTAAGCCTTTACCGAGGAATAAGAAAGGTTGTTCTTTTCCAGGAGCTCCCCGGCGGTTTTCTCCATCTGCGCGCAGGCCGAGGTGATGAACCGGGCCGGGATATTTTCCACACCTATCTCGAATAAAAGATCGCTCATCCGGCCGCCTCCTCTAACGAACGTGAAATCTCAAGCTTCGCATTAAGGCTTATTCTTCGCATATTCATAGGTGGCCGGGTCATTTTGATTCTCCCTAAATCTTTCTTCATACGCTACTTTGCGCCTTTGTTTCTTTGAACCTCTCCTTCCTGATTCCGCTCCACGTAGCCCTTCGCGCAAAGCCTGGCCATGTCCCTTATCCTTTTTATGAGGTTGGCCCTTTCTGAGACCGATATCGCCCCGCGCGCGTCCAAAAGGTTGAAATTATGGGAACATTTCATCACCATGTCGTAGGCTGGGAGATAAAGCCCCTTTTCGTTCAGGAGCCGCACCTGGCTCTCGTAAAAGTTAAAACCTTCCTTAAGGCGCCCCGTGTCGGCGTGCTCGAAACTGAAATGCGAGAACTGCTTTTCCTGCTGTTTGGTCATCTCCCCGTAAAGCAGCTTGTCGTTCCATTTTATCTCGTAAACGCTCTTCTTTTTCTGCGAAAACATCGCCAGCCTTTCCAGCCCGTAAGTTATTTCCACGCTTATCGGAAAGAGCACGAAAGAGGCCATCTGCTGAAAATAGGTGAACTGCGTTACCTCCATGCCGTCCAGCCAGACTTCCCAGCCTATGCCGCCGGCGCCCAGGGTGGGCGATTCCCAGTCGTCCTCTATCCATCTTATATCATGCTCGGAATAGTCTATGCCTATGGCCCTGAAGGAATTGAGATAAACCTTTTGTATGTCCGCCGGCGGGGGCTTTATGATCACCTGATACTGGTAATACTTGCCGAGCCTGTTGGGATTTTCTCCGTATCTTCCGTCGCCGGGCCGACGGCAGGGTTCCACGTAACACACGCTCGTTGGTTTTTCCGTCAGGGAGCCGAAAAAAGTGGCCGGATTGAAGGTGCCCGCGCCTTTTTCCAGGTCATAAGGCTGCACTATGGCGCAGCCCTGTTTCGCCCAGTAATGGTCCAGCTTCAGTATTATGTCCTGAAAATTCATAAAAACTCCCTTGACAAAAGAGGATAGAGACGAGAGATCAGGGGAGAGTAAAGGGAAAATAAAAAATTATATTCGAGCATCAAAATTAATTTTTTCAGCGAAAATAGCCGGCTGAAAAAGGCGGAGCCAAAAACCGCTCAATCCCTTCGCTATTCTCTTTTCTCTATTCTCCAATCTCTGCTTTATAAATTTTAACAAATTTTAAGGTGTTTATTTCCCTCGAAGCGTGCTCCCTTATCTTTTTGACGGCCAGGTCGGCCGCCGAGTCGAGGGCTTGGGACCCGGCCAGCTTTTCCAGTTCCTCCACCTTCGAAAAAGAAGGGTCGTGAAGGGCTTCCCATATCCCGGAATCCACCCCGATATTGGTGTGCTTGAAACCTATGCCGCAGTATTCTATGAGGATGAGGGCATAGGCGACCAGCAGCGCCCTGGGGACGCGGGGGACTTCTTCGGCGCGTCTCAAGGCGGACAGGAGAAGCTCGAATTTTTTCTCCGCCGGCTGGGCCGCGGGCGTAAGGCTCATCAACAACTCGTTAAAATAGAAAGCGGAAAAAAGCTTCTCCCGGGAAAGCCTTATGCCGTTAAAAACCGAAATCACCTTGCCACCGGTACAAACCGGGAAATTGGAGGTTTTTTTAAGGTAAAAACGGTAATCGGAATAAGTCACCGACTCGCTTAAAGCCCTGAGCCTGGCCCGGGCGCGCCGAACCCCCTTGAAATTCACCTCCAGCTTGCCGTGTTTTCTGGTAAAGACGGTCACTATCCTGTCGTTGTCCCGGAGGGGACGCTGTCTCAGCGCTATTCCTTCGTCGCAGAAATACATTAGTGTAGTGTCCGGGAAATAACCGGACATTTGGCCTGTCGATTTTGAGCCGAGCCGAAGCGATGTGAGGCGAGCAGGCTTGTGGGCCTGTAAGCCGAACGGCGCAAAGGCGCAGGCCAAAAGCGGCCGGCCCCTTCGGGGAGACCCACCCATGGCCGATTTCGTCGTTGCTCTGACAGTCCGCCCAATACGAATGTCACGGTGTCCGCAGCGAAACCCTCCGAAAGCGCAGTCCACTCCTCATTCACACTGCCAAAGCAGTGCTCAATCGTCGCGTCTATAAATCGTCTCATGCTTGGGCCTCCAGATATCCGGTTATTTCCCGGACACTATACCGGTATATTGTATAAAATAAGGAAAGGAGGAGGGAGAAGCGGTATTTTTTTAATCCCCGCATATATGATAAAATTGAACCATGATTTTCAGAAAAATCGCCTATCTCCTGCCTTTTCTTCTCTGCGGCGCGGCGGGCGGGCAGGGCGGCGCGGCTCTTTCCTTCGAAGAAGCCGAAAAAATTATGCTCGCCTCCAACCCCCAGGCCCTTTCGGCCGCGGCCGGGGTGGAAAAAGCCAAAAACGGAGTTACCGCGGCAAAAGCGGGATTTTATCCGGTCTTTTCAGGCAACGCCTCCTATTCCCGCTCCGGCTCCCAGGGGTATTCGGCTTCCGACAGCTATTCTTACGGATTTTCCGCCACCCAGAATCTTTTTTCGCCCGAGATCCCCGCCTCGCTCAGGTCGGCGCAGGCTTCCCTGAAAATTTCCGAAGCCTCTTACGACAGTACCGTCTCCTCGCTGAGATACCAGCTTAAAGAAGCCTTTTCCAACATTATAAACGCCAGGGCCGTAGTTACCCTTTCTTCGGAAACGCTTAACAGGAGAAAGGAAAACCTCGAACTTATAAGGCTTAAATACCAGGCCGGCCGCGAAAGCAAATCCGCCCTGCTGGAAACGGAAACGTCTTTAAAAACAGCCCTCTGGCAGCATGAAAATTACAAGAAAGACCTGACCATCCACGAAAGGAAGCTTAATCGCCTTCTCGGCCGACCGCCCAGGGAAAAAATCCCCGAACTCGCCGCTCCCGCCGTACCGGAACCGCCGGAGGATTTCTTCGCTTTTTCCGGCCGCCTTGAAAACCATTTTTCCCTGCGTTCGGCCAGATCGGCCGTACTCCAGGCGAAAGCCGCTCAGGAAACCGCGAAGAGCTCCATGTACCCTTCGGCCGCCGCCAGCGGTTCTTATTCCTGGAGCGGTTCGGACTGGCCCGACTCCTCCAACGGCTGGAGCCTTGGGGCCAGCCTTTCGATACCGCTTTTCGCCGGAGGCCGGCTTTCAGCCGATCTCAAAGCGGCGAAAAAGTCCCTTTTCTCCGCCCGGGAGGAGCTGAAAAACGCCATGGAGGAAGTTTCTCTCTCGGCCGAAGACGCCTTTCTGAACTGGCGGCAGGCCAGGCTTTACATCGACGTTTCCCGAAGCTCCCTCGAAGCCTCCAAACTGAGGGCCTGGCTGGTCAGAAAGCAGTATCTCGCCGGGCAAACCTCTTACTTCGAGTGGCGCAATGTCGAAGACCAGCTCATAAGCGGCGAAAACCAGTACCTGACGGCGGTAAAAAATCTCGCCTTAAGCCACGCTTTTTTTATACAGTCTATCGGAGAATGATATGAAGAAAAAAATTTTCAAAAGCAAAAAGTTGATAATAGCCGCGGTAATAATTTTGCTGGTGGGCGGCGGCTGCGCCAAAATGAAACAGGTAAGAGCTAAAAAAGAAACCGAGAGGATAAAAGCCCTCGTGCCGGTACACCCGGTAAAAGGCAGATTCGTCACCAAAACCCAGGCCACCGGCGCCGTGGAGCCGGAAAACCGCGTTTTGGTCACCCCCTCGCTAAACGGCCGCGCCGAAGAAATCCTTTTCAGGGAAGGGGACGCGGTTTTAAATGGGCAGATACTGGCCTGGATAAGTTCCAGCGAAAGGACGGCCCTTCTCGATTCCCTTAAAAGCAAAGACGGCGAGTCCGCTGAAAGGAAAATGGTGGAGGAAGCCTATAACCTGACCCCGGTAGTCTCGCCTATAGCCGGCTCCGTGGTCAAGCGCGCCGCGGAACCGGGCCAATCCGTTAATTCCGCCAAGGAAATAGCCGTCATTTCCGACCGCCTCATAATAAAAACTCTGGTGGACGAGACCGACATAGGAAAAGTAAAGGAAGGCCAGCAGGCCGAATATTACCTGGACGCTTTTCCCGAGGAAAAAAAGACCGGGGAGGTACTTTCCATCGCCCATGAATCTTCGCTAAAAGAAGGGGTGAACGTTTATGAAGTAAAGATTCTTCCCCACGGCGGGGTTTCCAACCTGCGCTCCGGCATGACCGCCGACGTCAGGATAATAACGGGAATAAAATCCTCGGCCCTTTATCTGCCCAAGCGGGCCGTAAGTTACAGGGGCAGCGATTCCTTCGTTTCCCTCAAAGAGAACGGGAAGCTGAAAGAGCGGAAAATAAAGACCGGGGCGTCAAACGAAATGAACCTGGAAATACTCTCAGGCGTAACGGGAAAAGACACTGTTTATTATTCCACGGGGATAGCCGCGGAAAGAATGGACATTATCATAGGCGGACGCTAAAAAGAGGCGGGAGGATGGAGATTAGAAAATAGCAAAAGCAAAAAAACGCAAAAACCTTATACTATAACCTCCGGCATCCTGAACTTATGTCGAACATAATAGAGATAAAAAACATTTCCAAAATCTACGTAACCGGGGCTTTCACGGTGGAAGCTCTCAAAAACGTTTCCATAAACATTTCAGCGGGAGAATTCGTTTCCCTGGTCGGCCCCTCCGGCTCCGGCAAATCCACGCTTCTTCATGTGATGGGATTTCTGGACAGGCCGGATTCGGGGGAATATCTTTTTGCCGGAGAGGCGACTTCCGGTTTCGGCGACGGGCGCCTGGCCGCCATACGCAGCCGGCTGGTCGGCTTCGTTTTCCAGTCTTTTCACCTTTTAAAGAGGACCACAGCCAAAGACAATGTCCTGCTCCCCATGCTTTATACCGGCCTCGGGAGAGACGAAAAAAAAGCCCTGGACTGCCTTTCCCTGCTGGGACTCTCGGACAGGTCCCATCATAAATCCAACGAGATGTCCGGCGGGCAATGCCAGAGGGTCGCCATAGCCAGGGCGCTCGTGAACGATCCCCTGATAATTTTGGCCGACGAGCCCACCGGCAACCTGGATTCCCAATCCCGCCAGGAAGTGATGCAGGCCCTGAAGGCCCTTAACGACAGGGGGCTGACTATCGTCATCGTGACGCACGACGAAGAGATTTCGGCACAGACGAACCGCGTGGTAAGAATGAAGGACGGGGAAATAGTCTCGGACATAAAGAAAGACCCGGAGAAAAAAGCCGTTCAACCGGCGGCGGTCGAGCTCCCCGAGGCGAGGATGAGATTTTCTCCTTCGGAAATTTTCGAACAGTTCACCATGGCGATTAAAGCCATCTGGAGCCATAAGACCAGAAGCGCCCTCACCATACTCGGAATTTTCATAGGCGTCGGAGCCATAATTTCGCTGATGACAATAAGCGAAGGCTTCATGAAAAGCCTGCTCAGCGGCGCCAGCGAGGAAGACGCGCGCAAGCTCTGGGTGGCGCCCCGGCACAGCTTCCTTAAAAAACGCAAAAAACTTACGCAGGTGGAAGTCGAAGCTATAAGGAACTGGGCGCCTCTCGCGGAGAAAACGACCCCTCTCCTGCACAGGAATCTTCCCGTTTCCTTCGGAAACAGACGGGAAAACTCCGTCATAACCACTCCCGAAGGAATGCCCCTTGAAAAACAGAAAAAAAACGGCGGAACTTTCCAGAACGGGAAAGTGACGGGCAGATTTTTCACGCCGGAAGAAAATATGAACCGGGAGAGGGTCGCGGTAATAAACGAATCCCTGGCTAAAAAACTTTTCGAAGCTGAGAATCCCATAAATTCGGAAATAAGGATAAAAGGAATAACCTTTACCGTGATAGGCGTTACGGAAGACAACAAGGCGGAACAGCTTTTCGGCGGCAACCCCACCACTTATATCCCCATAGAGACCGCCTTGAAAAGGGTTTTCGGGGAAACCAAAATAGATTACGTGGAAATAATGGCCCCGAGCGTGTACGACACGTCCTCCGCGAGGGAACAGGTCATTTTGGCTCTGAGAAAGATCCATCCGGTGCGGGAAGGGGAAGAGGACGCCTTCGACGTGAAAACCTTCGAAGTGCAGGTGAAAAAATTCAAGGAAGCCATGGGGAACGTCTCGCTGGTGGTTTACGGCATAGCCGTCATCTCTCTCCTCGTCGGCGGCATAGGCATAATGAACATAATGCTGGTCAGCGTGACCGAAAGGACCAGGGAGATAGGGCTCAGGAAAGCTCTTGGCGCCAGGAATTCCGACATACTCGGACAATTCCTTATAGAAGCCATGGTGCTCTGCCTTATAGGCGGCGCGCTGGGCATAGGCCTGGGCGTGGGGCTCGGCTGGGCTGCCTTTTTCTTCATAAAGGTGCAGCCCGCTCTCACCCTGGGAACCATTTCCTTCGCTTTCGGTTTCTCGAGCCTTATCGGAGTCGCTTTCGGCTTCTGGCCCGCCCTGCGCGCGGCCATGCTCGACCCCATTGAAGCCCTCAGGTACGAATGAACCGGCCCCCCGGCCGGAGCCGGGGACATTCTCTACCGGGGTAAACAGACATGAATCCCAAATACCTGAAAATGATAAAAAGCATGAAGAAGGGCAGGAAGAAGGAATGGAGCGTCTATATCCTGCGCTGCGGGGACGGCTCTTTCTACACTGGAGTCGCCAAGAACGTGGAAGCGAGATTTAAAAGCCACAGCGAGGGGAAGGGAGCCAGATACACGAAGACGCATCTGCCGGTGGAACTGGTATACGAACGGAACGGATTTACGCATTCCCAGGCCCTTGTCCGGGAGGCTGGGATAAAAGCTCTGCCCCGCGCGAAAAAAGAAAAGCTCGTTTGCTCCGGCGAAGGGCGCGGCGCCGTTCCCGAAAAGAAATGAAAAAGGAAATTCACGAACATATACGCGCCATGCCCAAAGCGGAACTGCACAGGCATCTGGAAGGCTGCGTAAGCGTTCCCGCCATAATAAGGCTGGCGCGCAAACACCGTCTGCCGCTCCCGACCTTCGACGAAAAGGAACTGGAGAAAACCGCCAAGCTTCACGCCCCCATGGCTTCCCTGCCGGCAGTCCTGAAAATGTTCGCGATAGCGCAATCGGTTTTCGTTTCCTACGAGGCCCTGGAAGAAATAACTTTCGAAGCCTTGGATCGCGCCTCCAGGCTGGAAAACATAAAACTTCTTGAACTGCGTTACAGCCCGGATTTCATGCTCGGGGGAAAGGACCTGGACTGGAAAAAGGCCCTTGAAGTGATAGCCGGAACCCTTAAAAAATTCGAAAGATCCCGGGACCTCGTGGGAGGGATAATCCTTATCGGTTCCAGAAGCTACGGTCTGGACTCCGTGCTTAAAACCGCGGACTTCGCCCTGGAAAATAAAAAACTCGTAATAGGCTTCGACCTGGCAGACGATGAAACAGCCTACCCTTCTAGGCTTTACGCCGGCGCGGCTAAAAAACTGCGCGAGGGAAAGATCCCGCTTACGGTGCACTCGGGAGAGGAAGGCTCCTACGAACAGGTCATAGAAACCGTGGAAACCCTCTCCCCACGGCGCATAGGCCACGGCGTGAAAGCGGCCGAAGACCCCTCGGGACTGGCGATAAAAATGATAAAAGAAGGCGGAATAACCGTGGAAGCCAACCCCTGGAGCAATTACCTGACCAATTCCGTCCCTTCCCTGGAAAAACATCCCCTGAAAAAATTCCTGGACGCGGGACTCAAGGTCTGCATAGGGGCCGACGACCCCGAAATACTGGACACCGACCTCAATAAGGAATACCGCCTGGCGGTGGAAAAGCTGGGTTTCTCCGAGGGGGAAATAAGGCGGACGCTGGAATTCGCCCTCGAAGGCTCCTTCCTGGAAAAGGACAAGAAACAGCAGGCCGCCAAAGCCCTGGCCCTGACGTAAAACCCCGGTTCAAAGCTTCCAAGATACAAACAACTTTTTTTGCCGTCCGTTTTTTAATATAATATTATCATTATGCTACCGACATACAGACCGAATGTAAGAAAAAGAAAAAAATCCATAGGTTTCAGGGCAAGAATGAAGACCAAAGGCGGAAGGAAGGTTTTGTCCAGCCGCAGAAGAAAAGGAAGATGGAATCTTATTCCCGAGTAAAAGGTGAAAAGATTTTCTTTCCAGGAAAGATTCAGGCTCAAAGAACGGGATTTTTTTCAGTTGATTTTTGACAATGGCGCCAGGACGGCCACATCCGCTTTTATAATGTGGCATATAAATGTTTTGGATCGCCCTGAGTTAGTTAAAAAAGGAACTAAGAAAATAGGCATCATAGTTTCGAGGAAGCTCGGGAACGCCGTGAGGCGAAACAGGGTAAAAAGGCTCATAAGGGAGTCTTTCAGACTTTCCCGGGAAAACATAAAGGATGGTTTCTGGATGATCCTGTATCCGAAGAACGGATGCGGGATGGAAAGCGCGGCCGAAGCCGCGTACGAATTAAAAAAAATATTCGACAAAGCGAAAATATCGGGAAATGAAAAATAGAGCGACGGTTTTTTTCTTCGCGATGTACAAGACGGGCCGGATCCTTCTGGGTTCCGGCGCCTGCAGGCACTATCCGACCTGCTCGGATTACTCCAAAGAAGCGTTTGAAAAATACGCTTTTCTAAAAGCCCTTTCGCTTACCGCCAGAAGACTGGCCTCCTGCCATCCTTTCTCAAACGGCGGCTACGACCCGCTTCCCTGAACCTCGAAACCGGAAACCATTCCTTAACGGAGAACGCATGAACAGAAATCTCATTTTGGCGGTCGTCCTGTCTTCGATAATCTACATAGTGTGGTTCACCTATATCACCCCGCCGCAAAAACCACAGCAGCTCCCGGCTAAAGCGGAAGCGTCCGCCGGTAAAAAAGCCGAAGCTCTCTCCAACTCCGGAAGTAACGGTCCCACTGGGACAGCGGAACAACGGGCCTCCGGCTCATCAAGCGCCGGAAGCTATGCTGACGGCCGGAACAGCCCCACCGGGACCACGGAACAACAAGCCTCCGGCTCATCAAGCGCCGGAAGCTATGCTGACGGCCGAAAAAAAACGGCGAAGCCGCTCGAACTGGAAACCCTCAAGGCGAAAATCCTCATAGATCCCGCCGCCGGCGCCATAAGAAACATCCTTTACCAGGGACCCATAAGCGAAGTCAACCTTATTCCGCAGGAAGAACCCGGTTTCCTCTCCTGCCTCGAGAACCTCGACTACAAAATCTTAAAAAAAGACAGGGCCTCGGTTTCGCTTGGCGCGAATTTCACAAGCCGGATCTCCCTTGTAAAAAAACTCTCCTTTTCCTCCGAGAACGCCTTTAATGAAATGGAGCTATCCTTCAGGAATAATTCCGACACCGCCTTCGAGATAGCGCCCTTCGGCATAAAAATGGGCCCCGGCCTCGGCACCGTGGCCACGGAAGAAAAGGAAAACCCGAAAATCTGGGAAGCCGACTATACTTTCCAGGAAAAGGGGAAGAAAAACCCCACGCTGGCGAAGCTCAAAGCGGACATAAATTCGGACCACTGGGGCTGGGCGGGAATGAACAACAGATATTTTCTTTTCGCGGTAATCAACGATGGGAAACACTTTTCCAGGATAGCTTATGAAAAGAAAAAAATAAAGGAAAACGACGCCCCTTTCGTTTCTCTGATTACGAAGCCTTTTACGCTCGGTCCCGGCGAAATCAAGTCCCTTAAATTCAGGTTCTACGCCGGCCCCAAGAACTACGGCCTCCTTAAGACCCTCGGCGAAGGATTGGACAGGTCGGTGGATTTCGGCTTTTTCGCCCCTTTGGCCAAACTGGCGAATTCCGCCCTGCAGTACTTCTACAAGCTTTCCGGCAATTACGGCATAGCCATAGTCCTGCTCAGCATAGTGCTCCAGATAATAATCTTCCCGCTTGGCCTGAAATCCTATAAAGCGATGGCGATAATGAAAAAAATACAGCCGGAAATGCAGGCCCTGCAGACCAAATATAAATCCGACCCGAAAAGAATGAACATGGAAGTGATGGACCTCTACAAAAAGCACGGGGCCAACCCGTTAAGCGGCTGCTGGCCCATGCTCCTGCAAATTCCGGTCTTTTTCGCCCTCTTCACGGCTCTCCGGAATTCCTGGGACCTGCACGGCGCAAGTTTCGCTCTCTGGATAAAGGACCTGTCGGCGGCGGACAGCTTATTCGGACACCTGCCCGAAAGCGTCCCTCTCGCGGGGGGCATGACGCTGGGCGGGCCCCTGCCTTTCATAATGGGAGCCCTGATGTTCCTGCAGCAGACCATGAGCCCCCAGCCGGCCGGCGACCCGACCCAGGCCAAAATAATGAAATGGATGCCGGTGCTCTTCACTTTCATGTTCCTGTCCTTCCCGTCGGGACTGGTCATTTACTGGATAATAAACAGCCTTTTCAGCATAGGCCAGACACTCTATCTGAAAAAGGCCGCAAACTGAAATTTTACAACGGAGGAAAAATGAAAGAAATAAAAATAGAAGCCAAAACTATAACGGACGCGGTAGAAAAAGGCCTTAAGGAATTGAACCTTACCAGGGAACAGGCCGAAGTGGAAATAATTCAGGAAGAAAAAAGAGGCATACTCGGCATAGGCTCGAGAAAGGCCTGCGTGCTCGTCAGGGAAAAGAAGTGGACCGGGGGGAACGACCAGCAGGAACACAGACCGGAACACCGGACGGACCACAGGCGGGAGACCTCCAGAAGACCCCAGGAGCGGCGGGAGCGACCGGGCCGGCATGAGCGCCGGGAACGGCCCCAATGCCAGGAACGGGAAGAGCGCAGGCCGGTCGGCGCCGAGCGCAAACCGTTCACCACTGAAACCTTCGATCTTAAAGCCTATGACTTAAAGCTGAAACCTACGGACAACGCCCTCGAGGATTCGAAAAATCTCCTTTCCCGGATAATGACTTTATCGGGCATAACCTGCGCTTTGGGAGACTGCAGATTCGATCCCGAAAAAAAGATAATTTACATCAGCTTTTCCACTCCGGACAGCGGACTTTTCCTTTACGACGACGCCAGGGGGCTTCTTTCCCTTCAATATCTGGTAAGTTCCATCATAAACAGGAACAGGCCGGAAAAAATGATACTAAAGCTGGACACCGGAGATTTCTGGAGCAAAACCGAGAGCCATCTGCAAAGGGACGTAGAACACGCCATCGGCTTCATCAAGAAAACGGGCAACCCTTACAGGCTCAGGCCCATGTCAAGCCAGTTCAGAAAATTCGTGCACGACATGATAAAGGAAAAATATCCCGAATTCCAGACTTATTCGGAAGGCGAAGCCCAGTGGAGAAAGGTGGTGATCAAACCCGGAAAAAGAGAGATATCCGAGAAAAGCGACGCGGGGAAAACCGAATAAAGGCTTGCGAGGGAGCGGGGCCGGAAATCCGGGCTCTTCCTTACCTACCGGGAGGGGCTTTGCGTTCCTCCATAAACACGGCGGTATAAAGAATGAGCTTCTCCAAAGAAGGCGCCATAGTTTCGATAGCCTCCGGCCTGGCCGGAGGCGCCATAGCTATAATCCGGCTGTCCGGGAAAAACTGTTTCGAAATAGCCTCGAATTTTCTTCGCCCCGCCGAAACCCTCCGCGCCATAAAGCCGAATCTGACCTGCCTGCTTAAGGCCTGCGACGGAGATGGACGCCTGATAGACCGCGTCATAGCCGTGGCCTACGCCTCTCCCAGAAGTTTCACCGGCGAAAATATGCTGGAAATTTTCTGTCACGCCTCACCCTATATAACCAGAAAAATAATAAATCTCGCGGTCAGGCATTCGGCCAGGCAGGCGCTACCCGGAGAATTCTCGCTCCGGGCTTTCGAGAACGGAAAGATGGACCTCTCCCAGGCCGAAGCTCTTAACGACCTCATCCTGGCTGAAAGCGCCAGGGAACACGCCGCGGCTATAAGACAAACTGAAGGGAGCCTGGGGAAAAAAATCGCTTCTTTCAAAAAAAATCTGCTCGACCTTCTTTCCGAACTGGAGGTGAGGATAGACGACTCTTACGAGGAAACGGAAGGACTGAACCGGGACGCTTTTCTAAAAAAAACCGCGGAAATTAAAAAGGAACTAAAAAAACTTTCTGAAAGCTTTTACAACGGCAGATATATAAAGGACGGAATAAGGATCTCCATCACAGGAGCGCCCAATTCCGGGAAATCCTCGCTCCTTAACGCTCTTCTCGGCTACGACAGGGCGATAGTTTCTCCGGTTCCGGGAACCACCAGGGATACCGTCGAAGAAAAGCTGGAATTGAACGGCTTTAAAGCGATTTTCACCGATACGGCCGGCATAAACGCCGAAACCTCGGATCTTCTGGAAAAAGAGGGTATAAAAAGAACGGCGGAAGCAATAAAGAAAGCTGACATAGTTCTTTTGCTGCAGGACGGCTCCCGGGCAAAAAGCCGGAGCGACGAACTGGCGGAAAAAGCCGTGAGCGAAAACGCCGGGAAAAACTGCGAAATACTAAGGCTTTACGCGAAAAGCGATCTGCCCTCGAAAAGAAAGGCTGCGGAGAATTTTCTCAGGGTATCCGCCTTGACCGGGCAGGGGCTGGAAAAACTTAAATCCTCCATACTAAAGAAAGAAAAGACCCAGCTGGATTCCGCGACGGACGAAATAATAACCTCCGTCAGGCATTTCAAATGCCTGGAAGAAACGCATAAAAACCTGGAAGCAGCCGAAAAAACGCTTAAAGGCAAAGGCCGAAGCCACGAACTTACGGCGGAAAACCTAAGGCTGGCGCTCTCTTCGCTTTCGGATCTGGTGGGGGAAACCACCACCGAGGAACTGTTGAAAAACATCTTCTCCAGATTCTGCGTGGGGAAATAATTAAAAGAAAGGGTTTAAGGGGTTAAGGGTAAAAACGGAGGTACGGAAAGAGAACAGAAAACAAGAAACAGGATACGGAATTTCGTTTTTCCTCTGCATCTTTGCGCCTATGTTCCTTTGACCCTTACTAATACAATGAATTCTCTGGATATTTTTAAAAAAGCGATAACTAATCCCGGAAAGCTGATTTTGGAAGCGCCAAAAACGGACTGGACGGCTTTTTTGCCCGTTTACTTCGCTTTCGCGGCGGCGGAAAGCGTTTTGAGGATTTTCGCCCCGCCGGATTTTCCGGAAGAGCTCTCGCGCGAGGCGCTTCAGCTTTCGGAACACGGTTTTTTATATTATTTTTCGGTTTCTTCGGCATTCAACGTCCTTAACATTTTCTTTTTCTCCGTTTTTTTTCTGTTTTTCCTCCGGCCCGCGGGCCGCTCCGGCCTTAAAACCGCCGGGGCCGTTTTCCTGAGCGCGGCCGCAGCCGTTATGGCTCACGAGCTTAAAAGCTCCATCCTTCCGGGTCTCTTTCTATCGGGTATTTTTTGGGCGGCGGGTTTTTTAATTTTCAAAAAAAACAGGGAGGAGGCGGCGCTGCTGGCGAAGGTCCTGGTCTCGCTTTCTTCCATAAACCTGCTCTTTTTTCCGCTGGCCCTGGCCGCGTTAAAAGCAGGAAGCAAAAATTTGTATCTCTTTGCCGAGCTCGCCGCAGCCCTCTGGATACTGGTGGTTTTCGTGAACCTCAGCCGGGAGCGATTCGAGGCGTCCGTGCCCCGCGTAGTAGCGGCTTTTATTTTGTCTTCCTTCAACGTTATCCTGATTTTTTATCTGTTGAAATGTTCGGGTCTTATAAGTTCCGAGATCTTCAGAATAATAGCGTTCACGTGATGAGAAAGCGATTAAGAAATTGAGATATTGAGTAATTAGGCTAAGAGTAGGAAACGATGGGCGATTTTAAAAACGGTTTATTTTCCCGACCTCAATCTCTTAATCTCTCAATCACTTAATCACTTTTTTGGGATTTAATTATGGCGACATTCAAATATCCTCTGGAGTTCGACGTCATAGTCGTCGGCGCCGGTCACGCCGGCTGCGAAGCGGCTTTGGCCTCGGCAAAACTGGGAATGAAGACACTTCTCCTGACGCAGAATCTGGACACCATAGCCCAGATGTCCTGCAATCCCTCCATAGGAGGGGTGGGGAAAGGCCAGATGGTGCGGGAGATAGACGCCCTGGGGGGACGAATGGGCGTTAATACCGATCTCAGCGCCATGAACTACCACATGCTGAACATGTCCCGGGGCCCGGCCGTGCGCTCTCCCAGGGCGCAATGCGACAAAAAGCTCTATCACCTCAACATGAAATTCGCCCTGGAAAAAACGGATAATCTTTTACTGGTACAGGACGAGGCTAAAAGCCTGCACCTGGAAGGCTCCAAACTCAAAGGCGTTCTTACCGAAAGAGGAACTCTTTACCGCTCCAAGTCGGTAATACTCACGGCCGGCACCTTCATGAAAGGAGTGATACACGTGGGACTGACGCATTTCGAGGGAGGGAGGTATAACGACCCGCCCAGCAGACACCTTTCCGAAAGCCTGAAGTCGCTGGGGCTTAAAATTTCAAGGCTCAAAACGGGAACTCCCATGCGCCTGAACGGGCGGAGAATAAATTTCCGGCTCTGCCAGGAACAAACGCCCGACAGACCCGCCGAACCCTTTTCAATTTTTACCGAAGAAAAAGAACTTAATAAAACCGGTTTTCTTCCCTGCTGGATAACGAGGACCGGCGAAACGACCGCGAAAGTAATCACTTCGGGACTGGACACCAGCCCTCTCTATTCGGGCAAGATAAAATCCATAGGCCCGCGCTACTGTCCTTCGATAGAGGACAAAATAGTCAAATTCCCTCACCACGCCAGCCACCATCTTTTCCTGGAACCGGAAGGTTTTTCCACCAACGAGTATTACGTGAACGGCCTGGCCACGAGCCTTTCCGAAAAAACCCAGCTGGAAATACTTAAAAGCATAGAAGCTTTGAAAGACGCCGAAATGATAAGGGCCGGTTACGCCATAGAATACGATTTTTCCGACCCGCGGGACCTGCATTATTCCCTCGAATCGAAAACTGTGGAAAACCTCTTCCTGGCCGGACAGGTGAACGGCACCACAGGTTACGAAGAAGCCGCCGCACAGGGACTTCTGGCCGGCGTAAACGCCGCGCAAAAGGTAAAAGGGGAAGAACCCCTGGTCCTCGGAAGGGACCAGGCCTACATAGGCGTAATGATAGACGACCTTGTGAACAAAGGCGTGGACGAGCCCTACAGGATCTTTACCTCCAGAGCGGAGTTCAGGCTGATGCTCAGGCAGGACAACGCGGACCTTAGACTTTCCAGCGAGGCTTTCCGGCTCGGGCTGCTGGGGCCCGAATACGCCGGAAAATTCGAAAACTATAAAAAAACCTATAAGATTTTTTTGGACGGGAAACCCGCCCCGAAAGAAGACTTGTCTCCCTGGAAGCTTAAAAACGCCGCCAGGGCCGCCGAGAACGAAAAGGCCTATTCCGTTTATATAGACAGGCACAAAAAAGAAGCCGAAAGGAATTCCAGGCTGGGACACGTATCGGTTCCGGCCTCCCTGGATTACGGCAGGGTAAAAGGTCTTTCTCTCGAAGCCGCGCAAAAACTTTCCAGGATCAGGCCCGACAATCTTTCACAGGCTTCCCGGGTCCCCGGAGTGACCCCGGCGGACATTCAGCTTCTTTGGGTCACGGTGGAAAAAAACAGGCTCGGGAAAAAAGGCTGAAATGGACGAAATATTTTTCCAAAAACTCGCGGAGTGGGGGATAAATCCTTCGGAAAACCAGCTGGAAAAGCTGAAGCTTTTCGCGGAAGAACTGAAAAAAAAGAACGCCAGGATAAACCTGGTTTCCAGGAAAGACGTCGAAAACCTCTGGACCCGGCATATTCTGGACTCGGTCCCTTTCATAAGCCTGCTCGAAGAATTAAAAGTATCCCCCGAAAAACTGAAAATACTGGACGCGGGAACGGGCGCGGGCTTTCCCGGAGCGATCCTGGCCATACTCCTGCCCGGAACGGATTTCACGCTCGCGGAATCGGCGCAGCGGAAGTATTCCTTCCTCCTCTGGATCAAGGGAAAGCTGAAGCTCTCCAACGCGGCCATAGTCAACAAACGGCTGGAAAAGAACGACCGGGAGCTCTCGGGATTCGACGTCTGCGTCGAAAGGGCCATGGGCAAAATAGAGGACGTGCTTCCTCTTTGTCTCGGGACCGTCCGGGAAGGCGGATTTTTCGCGGCCTGGCAGAACGAGGAAAACCTGGAAGAAATTAAAAAGACAAAAAACCCCGACTTTATATATAATTATTCTGTAAGCGGGGAAAAGAAAAGGGCGATTTTCGTTTTCAAGAAAACGGCGATATAGGGGAGAGGAGCGCAAGCAAGGCAGCAAGACGAGCAGGAAAGTTAAAAGAAAGCCACAAGTACTTGAGCCCTGAGACTTGCTTCTTCCCTCTCGTCTCTATTCTCTTTACTTAGCCTTGACCTTAACCTGCTGTAAATGGAGGTTTTAATGCATATACTGAATTATTTTTTCACCCCGTTCGGTATAGTCCTGATTCTGTTCGCGATATTTTTTTCGGAACCGGAAAAGAACATAACCTATTCCAGCATAGCGGTGCTTATCGTACAGTTCCTGGTTAATTTCTACCTCTCTAAAAACATCTACAAATTTTTCAGGCATATGCACCAGGTAAGGATCTCGCTAGTGATCTTCAACATAGCCACCACCTCTATAATCTTCTACCTTCTCTCGGCCTACTGGGCTCCCATGTGGCTTCTTTTCGTGATTCCGCCGGCGGCGGGAGCGATGTTTATGAAGAAAACCGGCACTTTCCTTTCCTCCTTTTTTTCAGCTCTGGCTATGCTCTTCATTTATTACCTCCGGAGCCTTATCCTGGAAATAGAGACTTCTTCCCGGCTCTGGGCGATGGCCTCCTGTCACGGGCTCTTCATCATAGCTTTCTCGATGTTTTTGAATTCCATGTCGGAAATGATGCTTAAGATGAGGGACACCTTCAACAGGAAGGGATAATAGCAAAGCAAGCAAGGCCAGCGAGAATAGCAAGAAAGTTAAGAGAATTGGGAATAAAAAAATAGAGGATGGAGAATAGAGATTAGAAAAACAAAAACACTACCAGTTCCTTAATCTCTTTCTTAATCTTAATCTACTGTTGGGACTAAGCTCTCTAAACTAAATTACTCTGTTTTACTTGTATCTGTGAACTTGTATTACTTGCCCGCTTGCCCGGCTGTCTTGCTCTCTTGCTTGTATCGCTTTCACGCTGGTTTTACCTGTGACCCGTGACTTGTTTATTATGGACATATTGCACCGCCTGAGAATAATTTTCTGGCTCCTGGTAGTGGGGCTTTGGGGACTTTATTTATACCAGTACATAAGCCAGGATCTGAACTCCCTGCCCAAAATAAGGCTCAATTCCAATCCTTTCAAACAGCCGGGCTCGTCCAAAATGGAGAAAAAGCAGATCCCGCCCGATCCTTTTCAGTCCAGCCAGGAAAAGCCTCCTGAACCTCTATACCAGGCCGACCCCGCCAAGGAGGTTCGAAGCTCCGACCCCAAACCTTACCAGGCCGACCCCTCCATCGGGAACAGGATACTGGTGGACGCGAGGATGATAAAGGACATACCGGAAACCAGGGGCAGTTACGACGAGCCTTCAGGGGAAACGGAAGCGCCCCGCAAGGGCTCCGAATATCCCGAAACGCCGGAAGGGTTTTCGATGAAAGAGACCAAAAGTTTCGTGATCTACGAAGAAGGGCCCTCCGTTTCCGAAGAACTGGTGGCCAGCATGGAAGACCTGCACGGCAATATCATGCTGGACCTCATAGCCTTCTCGCCCTGGCAGAGGGAGAAAAAAGCTTTTATTTACTTCTGCAATTCCACCTCAACCTATCAGAAGCTTACGGGTAGGCCTTCCTGGTCCGGCGGCGCGGCCAATACGGCCGAAAGGAAGATCTACGTGTACCGGAGCGAAGAGGCGATGGGAATACTGGCGCATGAACTCACCCATATCTACTTCGACAGTTTTTTCGGCGACTCCAACCCGAATCCACTCTGGCTGAGCGAGGGAATGGCGGTTTTCATACAGGTGGAGCGCGCCAATTCCTATCCGCGCTGGTTAAAGGAGAATCTGGCAATACTTAAAAACGGCGGCGGCTTCAAGCTTGAAGACCTCGTAAGGATAGAGAACCTGGACGACGCCGACGACAGGAGCGTGAAACTTTGGTACGCGCAAAGCTACAGCCTGGTCTATTTCATGATGAGGATGAAGCAGGGGGATTCTTTTTACAGGTTCTGCAAAAACCTCAAAGACGGCCAGTACGTCTCCAGAGCGCTCTACGGCGCCTACGGCAACCCCTACAACAAGCTCTCGGCTCTTGAAGTGGTCTGGCGCTATGATCTGAGAACCGGCAAACTTTCTCAAATCAACAAATAACAAATTTCAAGTCAAAAGATAGGGGAGAGGGGTTAGCGTAAAGCGTGAAGCGGAAAGCGTAAAGAGTTTTTTCAGGAAACTTCCCCAAATACCCTTTACACTCCCTGCCAGTTACGTTTTCTGTGCCGTTTTTGTTGTCCCTGATTACTATTTACTAATTACCAATTACCAGCGTAGTTCCCAATCACCCTCCCTATATATTAACACGCTGGGTCTTGACAAATATCAAAATTTCCGTTATACTTTATTTTCTGGTGGTGGAAAGTGGTTTAAAATGGAAGTAAATGGTGGAAAATGTTTATGAACGCGCTTTACGGACAATATGATCACGTGATGGACGCCAAGAACCGCGTCTTCGTTCCCGCGCAGTTCAGGGAAGCCCTGCGCGAAGAGAAAAAAGATTACCTGATGATCACCGGCGGCGTGGACGAATGTCTTTATGTCTTTCTTCCGTCCAAATGGGACGAGCTTATAGCGAACAACATGGAAATTTTTAAATCGGAAAACAAGGAAGAACAACGGGCTTTTAAAAGGTTTTTTTTCAGCAATGCCGCCAACTGCACCGTGGACGGACAAGGCCGCCTGCTGATACAGCAAAATCACAAGAATTACGCCGGGCTGAAGAAAGACCTTAAAATAATAGGCGTAGGCAATAAGGCGGAGATATGGGATGCGCAGGCCTGGTCAAAGTACGAGAAGACTCAAATAAGCAAATCCGTCAGGAAGTTCAGCAAGATCCTGGACATATAATGGAAGATTTCAAGCACGTTCCGGTTTTACTCAAAGAAACCGTTGAGCTTCTGGTAACTGATAAGGGCGGATTCTACGTGGACGCGACGCTGGGCATGGGCGGCCACGCTAAAAAGATCCTTGAAAATCTGGACGGCTCCGGCAGGGTTCTCGGCATAGACTGGGATCCGGAAATGATAAACATCAGCAAGAACAATCTTTCCGGGTATTCCGGAAAAGTGAAGATAACGGCGGGGAATTTCGCGAACATAGACGAGATCCTGAAAAGAGCGGCGGTTATGAACATTTCGGGGATACTGTTCGACCTGGGCGTTTCGTCCCTGCACTTCGACAAACCGCAAAGGGGCTTCAGTCTGAAACACGAAGGACCGCTGGATATGCGGATAAACCCGGCCAACCCGCTTACGGCGCACACGATAATAAACAAGTGGCCATTCGAGCAGATAGAGCATCTCATAAGGACTTGCGGGGAAAGGTTCTCTTATAAAATAGCCAAAACCATAATGGAAAGAAGGGAAAAGAAGGAATTCGAAACGACCACCGACCTCAGGAACATGATAGAATCCGTGCTTCCATATACGGGCAGGAAATCGAATCCGGCCACCAAAACGTTTCTGGCGTTAAGGGTCGCGGTAAACTACGAATTCGACAACCTTACCAGGGGCATGCAGAAGGCCACGCAGTTCCTGGCCCCCGGGGCCAGGATGGCCATAATAACCTTCCACTCTCTGGAAGACAGGATAGTCAAGGAGACCTTCGGATTTATGTCCAGGATGGGCGGATGGAAAATGATAACCAAAAAGCCGGTGTCGCCGTCCGAAGAGGAAGTAAGCGGCAATAACAGGGCGAGAAGCGCGAAGTTGAGGGTGATAGAAAAAATAAAGTAGAGGAGGGCGTTATGAAAAGCTTGAAATCCAGACTGGGATTGAATCTCTTTTCGAAGAGCGCGAAAAGGAAGATAAAGAACTTCAGGACCAGCATAGCTCCTACCAAGATACTTTACCTCTGGGAAAAGCAGAATCTGATGAAAATCGAGATGTTTTCGATGGAATAAACCCCGTTAGAAATCTCCGGTCTGAAAGAAGCGTCGGTGAAAGTTGCAGAACGATATAAAGCATGGAGAGGAATTTCTAAGCGGGGTAAAGGAGACTGCAATGAAAGGTTTTTCCGGAATGTTCAGGTATTCGCTTGTGCTCATAGCGGTGATCTTCACCGCCGTTACGATCAATATTCAGGCGATAAAACTCGGATATTCCATAGAAAGAGAGGAAAAAGAAATAAAAAACCTTCTGAGCAGGAACAAATACATCTCCAAACGAATAAACGACTGCAAAGCTCCCAAGAACGTGGAAATGGCGGCCTCGCACATGGGCTTGAAATACCCGGAACCGTATTCCATAGTGATGATGGATAAAAACGCGGAAAACGGCTCCGGGGGGAAATTCGGCTGGCTGGCGAAGATCTTCCGGTTCCAGTTCGGCAAAACTCCCAAAGCGGGATAATCCCGCCACCCGTTTCGTCCGCCATTACGCCTGCGACGGACGTTTTCGGGCAAACGGGTGACAGGATAACCCGGTTCTCCGGTCTTCCGTTCTTCTGAAATTTACTCCTTCCGTCCCCTTACTTTTATGAACGATTTTTTCCTAAAAAGAACCAGGGTCATCGCCTTTCTCCTTATCCTTACGGGCCTGGCCATAGCCGCTCGTCTTTTCTACCTGCAGATAATCCTGAACAAAACCCTTTCCGGCCTGGGCGACAGGCAATTCAAGAGAGAAGTTTCGGAAATAGGCGCCAGGGGCAGGATACTGGACTGTTCCGGGGAGGTTCTGGCCGACTCTATCGTGACCTGGGACATAATAGTGATGAAAAGAGAGCTTCTGCCGGAACAAAAAACCGTGGAGACTCTAGCCAAAATTCTTAAAAAAAACAGGCTTGAGCTGGAAAAGAAAATAAGAAAAGCCAAAAATTACGTAAGAATAGCCCGGAAAACGGAAAGAGAGGTTTATGACGCTCTGAGTCCGCTTATAGCCGCGGGAGAACTGAAAGGCGTGATAATGGACCCGCACCAGCAACGGCTCTACCCCTCGGGAACCGCCAGGGAAATAACCGGCTTAAGCAACGAGGAAAAAGGACTGACCCAGATAGAGCTGATATACGATAAATATCTCAAAGGTTCCACCAGGACCAAAGAAGTTATACGGGACGCCGGGGGGAACGCGATCTACGACGGCAAGGAGCGTGAAACGCGGGAACCCAGCGATATCTATCTCACTATCGATAATAAAATACAGTTCATAACGCAGGAAACCGTGGCTAAATACGCCAGGCACAACAACTCGGACCTCGCTATAGGGCTGGTACAGGACCCCAAAACCGGCCGCATTTTAGCCATGGCCTCTTACCCGGAAAACCACATAAACCTCAAGTCCGTGGAATGGGTATACGAACCGGGCTCGACTTTCAAAACTATAACGCTTTCCGCCTCGCTGGAGGAAAAAACCGTTTCCCCGAAGGACGTCTTTTACTGCGAGAACGGCGCCTGGAAATTCAACTCCAGAACGACCATACACGACCACGAACCGGAAAAGGATCTGACCCTGGCGGAAGTTTTCGAAAAATCCTCGAATATAGGTTTCGCCAAGATAGGGATGAATCTCGGCATAGAAAAACTTTATCTTTACATGAAATCTTTCGGCTTCGGCTCCAAGACCGGGCTTGAATTCACCGGCGAATCGCGCGGCCTCCTCAGGGAGCTCAGGGATTACAAACCTATAGACCTGGCCGTCACTTCCTACGGGCATTCCATAGGCGTGACTCCTCTCCAGATGATAAACGCTTATTCCGCCATAGCCCATAAAGGCCTGCTCCTGCAGCCCAGCGTCCTCGACAGGATAATAGATCCCGCAAGCGGGGACGTCCTTCTGAAAACGGAATACAGGGAAATAAGGAAAGCCGTTTCGGAAGAAATAGCGGAAAAAGTGACCAAGATGCTTGTCGGAGTGGTGGACAGGGGCACCGGAAGAAAAGCTCAGATCATAGGCTATTCCGTGGCGGGGAAAACCGGGACTTCGAACAAACTCGACATGAAGACGGGGAAATACCTGGAAAAACAGAATGTCGCCTCCTTTTGCGGTTTTTTTCCCGCTTCGGACCCGCAATACACGATACTCATAATAATGGACAACCCCAAAAAATTTTATTACGGCGGCGAAACGGCGGCTCCGGCTTTCGCTGAAATAGCGAAAAAAATAATAACCCTTAAGAACATAAAACCGGACAGGCCTTTTAATTACAAAGACGCCGTAAAAACCAGTTATAGCCCCACTATTTCGGATTGACATGACTGGCGCCTCCCCCCTTGGCCAACCCCCGGGGTTGGCCAAGGGGCATACCGGGGAAAAACTTCCAATGGAATTATCAAAAGATCAGCAAAACGCCCTTGACCGGCTGCTCGAATGGCACAAAGACCCGGCTGGGAAAGGGTTTATAACCCTCGGCGGCTACGCCGGCACGGGGAAAACCACCCTCATAGCCGTTTTTAAGGCCAGGCTGGATGAATTGAGCCCCAAACTCAGGCTGGCTTTCTGCAGCTACACCGGCCGCGCGGCCCAGAACCTCAAAAACCGTATTAAAGAAACCGGCGGCCTCTCCCACAGGCACAGCGTAAGCACCATACACGGCCTCATCTATAACCCGGTGGAAAATTCCAGAGGCGTCATAACGGGCTGGGAAAAGAAGGAAGCCCTCGAAAAAGACCTTATCCTCGTGGACGAAGCTTCCATGGTGGACGGGGAGATATGGAAAGACCTTCTTTCTTACGAGATACCCGTAATAGCCGTCGGCGACCACGGCCAACTGCCGCCCATAAATGGAAAGTTCAATCTGATGCAGGCCCCGGAAATACTTCTTAACCAGATACACAGGCAGGCGGAAGGCAATCCCATAATAAAACTTTCGGAGTTCGCCCGCGAAACCGGCGCCGTGCCG
>PEXN01000145.1 GCA_002774685.1 Elusimicrobia bacterium CG08_land_8_20_14_0_20_51_18
GCGCGGCGCGGGATTTTTACCGATGGCTTTGATTTTAAATTTAAACATAATATCTCCAAAGAGGAAAAGGGCCGTTAACCGGCTCTTCCCTCCCTGGTTACCTCAAATTCATCGGTTTGAAGGTGGATGCTCCCCGGCCTTTCCGGGGATTACAAGGACAATAATAGATTATAAGGTTAAAAGAAAGCTTTATTAAGTGTCTTTGTGCTCATGCGGCCTAAATATATGGGCCCAGGCCCGCCTGGGACTTTGGGCCCAGCTCAGAAAACGACCCGGGGCAGGTCCGGCTCAGCCTTTTCTGGAAAAAGTTTCAGGCAGAAGGGATATCCCGCCCGGATTTTCCCATAGACCTATTTTGGCATAATAACCACGTTTTTGGACGGCCGTCCAAAAACGTGGTTATTTAATTTCGCACGCGCGGAAGGGATAACAGGTCTTGGGAAAAACAGCTTCGGACTGGACCGCGTAGGGAAAGGGGTCGAAAGGGGGAAAGTCTTTGCTTGACCCTTCCCTGAGGCTTCTTGTAAGCTTCTGATTTCTTTTGCCAAATATTTGTCGTCCCAGGCGCTTGACGAAAAAGCGCCTGTTTGCTATAATTTACTTACCGGTAGGTAAACTATGAAAAAAGAGAACAAGATCTCCAAGGAAAAAATAATCGACGCCACCGTGAAGCTGATAGCGGAAAACGGCGTGAACGCGGTATCCATGAGGGAAATAGCCCTGAAACTGGACGTCACCAAACCAATGCTCTATTATTACTTCAAGAATAAGGAAGATCTTATAAAAGAAGTTTTCCATAAGAAGGCTGAACAGATCTCCGACGTGGCTTCGCACATAAACGCCGACCAGGAATTGGACGAAGTTCTATATTCTGTCCTGCTCAACCATTACAAATTCCTCCTGGAAAACCCGGACACCATGAAATGCGTTCTGAAGATAATAGATTCCCCCCACAGCAGTCCCATGAGAAAGATGGCGCTCGAGATGAGGGGGAAAAATCAGAAAAAGATAAGGAAACTTCTGCTGGAGCTCGCGAAAAAAGGAAAAATAAAAAAAGAGAACATAGAATATTTCATGTCCCTCACCTCCGCAATGATCTCCTTCATAATCCTGGAAACCCGCATGGCCCGGGACAATATAAAGCCGGGGCTTCTCAGGCAGCTTTCCCTCATCATAAGCGCGGGAATAAAGAATTTCAAGGCGTCCGCCATGTTTATCCTCCTCTCCGTATCCCTGCTCCCGGCGGCAGACCCCGGGGACGCTCCCCCCTTGATCCTGACGGTGGACGACGCGGTGGAAACGGCCCTTTCGAAAAACACCGCCGTTCTTAACGCCCTGGAAAACCAGGAAATTTACGAACAAAAGATAAAAGAATACTGGGGCGGCGTTTACCCGAATCTCAGTTTCAACGCCTCCTACACCAGGAACATCGAAAAAAACGCTTTCTTTATAGGAGGGAGCAAAATAGAAACGGGACTGGACAACGCCTATTCGGCGAGCCTGGACCTTAACCAGGTGCTATGGGCCGGGGGCAAGGTGAACACGGGAATAAAGATGGCCGAGCTCTACGGGAAAATTTCCAGGGAAAACACCTCGCAGGCCAGGAACACCGTAAAAAGAGCCGTCCGCCAGCTTTATTATTCCATCTCCCTTTTCCGGGAATTATCCAAGATACAGTCGGAGAATCTGGAGCTTTCCCGCCAGCACCTGAACACCATAAAAGAACAATACAGGCAGGGCCTGCAGAGCGACCTGGCGGTCATGCGCCAGGAAGTGGAGGTTTCCAACAACGAACCGGCCCTCATAAAGGCGGAAAGCGCCTACGAACAGGGGCTTCTGCAGCTTAAAAATCTGCTGGGCCTGGAACCGGAAACCGCGATAAACCTGTCGGAAGATCCGGACTGCCGCGCGGAAGGCTCTTACGATCCAGCCTCGCTTTATGCGGCGGCTCTGGCCAACAGGCAGGATTTCAAACTGGCTGTTTTCAATATGGAGCTGGCGGAAAAGCAGGTCAGGCTTGAAAAAGCCGGGCACTGGCCTTATCTTTCGGCCTTCGCCTCGAAAGCTTTCTCGGGACAAAGCGATTCGCCTTTCCCCTCTTCCGACGAAAGGAACTGGAGCCTGTCTGCCGGCATCAGGCTCTCTCTGCCGCTTTTTTCCGGGCTTTCGGCGGTTTCCCGGGTCAGGCAGGCCGAACACGGACTTAAGATAGCGGAACAAAATTCAAAGGACCTCAAAAGAAAGATAAAAATAGAGCTCAACCGGACCCTTCTCGACCTGAAAGAGTCTAAAAAAAGGCTGGATTCCCAGAAAACTTCCGTCGCTACGGCCAGGAAAGCCCTCGAGGCGGTGGAACTTAGATTCAAAAACGGCCTGTCCAGTCTCCTGGAGCTTAACGACGCTTCTCTGGCTTTAAACCGGGCGGGAACTAACTATATACAGGCAAAACACGATCTCTGTTACAATAAAGCCCAGCTGGACTGGGAACTCGGGAATTAAAAGGAATAGTAATTAAGAGATTGAGAGATTGAAAGATTAAGAAATTAAGTCTAAACTTTAAACTCTAAACTTTCTTTCTGCTCTTAGTCTTAACCTTGATCTTAATCTGCTGTTTGGAGGCATCGTGAAAAATCTTACAGTAATAGCGCTTATTATTTTAACGGCTTCTTTAGCTTTCACTTCATGCAAAAACAAGGAATCGGAAACGCTTAAAGCGCTTGAGAAGGACCGCTTCCTGGTGAAGACCGAGAAGGCTCAGACCCGCAACCTGGAGGAATACATCCTTCTTACCGGGTCGGTAAAGGCTCTGGACGAAGCCATACTCTACCCCCGGACGCCCGGCAAGCTTCTGCGCAATATCCTCAATGAAGGCGACCCCGTAAAGAAAGACGAGACCGTGGCCCTGGTGGAGCGCGACGAGCCCGGCGTGGTTTACGAACCTTCACCCGTCCCCTCCACGCTGGACGGGGTCATCGGCAGAATATATCAGGACATAGGCGCCGACGTAAACACACGGACCCCCATAGCGATGGTTGTGAATCAGAGCAGGGTGAGAGTGGCCGTGGACGTGCCGGAGAAGTACATAGGCAAGGTCTTCCAGGGACAGACCGCCCGCATCAAGGTGGACGCTTTCCCCGACAGATATTTTACCGGCAAGGTCTACCGGGTAAGTCCCGTGGTGGACGCGCGGTCGCGCAATACGCTGATAGAGGTGTTGGTCGACAACGCCGACGGGCGCCTCAAGTCAGGCATGTTCGCGGAGGCGCGGCTCATCGTGGCCTCGCGCGGCGCGGCCCTCAGCGTGCCGGCCGGCGCGGTGGTGGACCAGGACGGCGGCGAATTCGTCTTCGTGCCCGCCGGCGGCGGTCTGGCCGCAAGAGTGCCGGTGAAGACCGGCATAAAGACCTCCGAGTACACGCAGGTCGCCGGCGTCAAGGAAGGCGCCGACGTCATAACCTTCGGCCTGTACGGCCTAAAGGACGGCAGCAAGATAAAGGTGCAGAACTGAAAGCCCCGGAGACGAACCTATGAAGATCACGGAAATATCGATCAAGAAGCCCATTTTCACCACGATGATGATCCTCACCATCGTGGTACTCGGCGCCGTCGCCTACCTGCGCCTCGGCATAGACCTGATGCCAAACGTGGAATTTCCGTTCGTAATGATACAGACCACGCTGCGCGGCGCCGGCCCCGAGGAAATGGAATCCTCGGTAACGAAGCCCATAGAGGAAGCCGTCAACACCATCTCCGGCATCGAAGACATCAATTCCACCAGCTACGAGGGGCTTTCGCTGGTGTTCATTAAGTTCGCGCTAGAAAAGAACGGCGACGTGGCCGCGCAGGAAGTGCGCGACAAGGTCAATTCCGTGCTGAGCCAGCTGCCGCAGGGCACCAATCAGCCGGTGATAGGCAAGTTTGACATCGGCGCGATGCCCGTGCTGAACGTGGTGGTCTACGGAAACCGCGACCTGATAGACCTGACGCACATAGCCAAGAAGAAGATAAAGGAAAATATCGAGACCGTCAGCGGCGTGGGCGCCATAGACATCGTGGGCGGCCGCGAGAGGGAGATCCACCTGGTGGTCAACCCGCTGAAGCTCGCCGCTATGAACCTGTCCATCCGGCAGGTCAGGGACGCGATAACCCAGCAAAACATCGAGATCCCGGGAGGCAAGGTGGAGCAGAAGGACAAGGAGTTCGTTCTGCGCACGCTGGGCCGCATAAAAGACGTGAAGGATTTCAACGATATAGTGATCACCACTATCAACGGCGCGCAGGTGCGCGTCTCCGACATCGGCAGGGTGGAGGACACCGGCCAGCGCATGACGACCGCCTCCTTCTACAACGGACGGCCTTCGGTAACGCTGGTGGTGAAGAAACAGTCCGGCACCAACACCGTGGCCGTGGTAAAGAACATCAGGGAACGCATCCGGGAACTGGGCGGCTCCCTGCCGGCGGGCGTGGAGACCACCATCGTCGGCGACCAGTCCGTCTTCATCAAGGACTCCGTCAACTCGGTGACGGAGCACCTGGTGCTGGGCGCCGTGTTCGCCGCCCTGATGGTGCTGCTGTTCCTGGGCGATTTCCGCTCCACCCTCATTTCCTCGCTGGCCATCCCCACCTCGCTCATCGGCACGATGGTCTTCATGCAGGCGGCCGGGTTCACGATAAACGTGATGACCCTGCTGGGGCTGACCATAGCCGTAGGCATAGTCGTGGACGACGCGATAGTGATGCTCGAGAACATCTACCGTCACATGGAAGAGCATAAGATGAACCCGCTGAAGGCGGCGCAGGACGGCTCGCGCGAAATAGGCTTCGCGGTAGTCGCGATGTCGGCCGCTTTGCTGGTCATCTTCGTTCCGCTCGCGTACATGGGCGGCATTATAGGCCGCTTCCTGAAGAGCTACGGCCTCACTATAGCCTTCGCGGTGGGTTTGAGCGTGTTTGTGGCGCTGACGCTGACGCCGATGCTGTGCTCGCTGTTCCTGAAGATCCGCCCGGGCGAGAAAACCGGGCTGCAGCGGTTCACCGACCATATAAACGAGTGGCTTTCCTCGCGCTACATCTCGCTCCTGGAGTGGGCCCTGGCCCGCCGCAAGCGGATGGTGGTCTACGCCGTGCTCATCATGGTCTCAATGGCGCCGCTGTTCTATTTCCTCGGAAAGGACTTCATGCCGGCCGACGACACCGGGCTGTACCAGATCAATATCACCGCGCCGGAAGGCACAAGCCTCGGCATGATGAAACAGGTCTTCGAGCAGGTAGAGGCGGAAACCCGCCGGCTGCCGCACGTAAAAAACATCATGTCCTCAATCGGCACCGGCACCGGCAGCCATTTCGGCGGCGCGTCCGCCAACGAGGGCTATATACTGGTGGAACTTGACGATCTGAAAGACCGCAGCCTGCCGATGAACAGGCTGCTGCTGGCCTCGCGCGAGATGATGAGCAAATACAAGGGTCTGCGGGTGGCCGTGATGCCGGCCGGCGGTTTCGGCGGCGGGGACGCCGAGCTGATGTTCAATATTTCGGGGCCGGACCTTGACAAACTGGAAGAATATTCCAAAGCCGTGGCGAAAAGGCTGCGCGGGATCAAGGGGGCCGTGGACGTGGACACCACCTTCTCCTACGCGAAGCCCGAATACCGGGTTGAGATAGACCGAAGCCGCGCGCATGATCTGGGCGTAAAGGTGGAGGACATAGCCACCTCGCTCCGGACTCTCGTGGGCGGAGAAGAAGATATCACCAAATTCAAGGACGGGGACGAACTTTACCAGGTCCGTCTGCGCGCGGAGGAGGCGTTCCGGGACCGCAAGGAGGCCATAGAAGCGCTGATGGTGCCGGCCGGGACAGGCCGCGTGACGCGGCTGGACAGCGTGGCGCGCGTGTCGGAAGGCGTCGGGCCCACCCAGATAGCGCGTTACAACCGGCAGCGCAACGTGCAGGTGACGGCCAACGTGGACGGCATACCGGTCAACCGGCTGATAGCGGAAGCCGAGAAATCCTTCAAGGAGCTCAATGCCCCGCCGGAATACCGGGCCGGGGTTTACGGCAGGGCGAAAGAACTCAGGAACATGCTCAAGGAATTCATGATAGCCTTCCTGCTGGCTTTCATATTCATCTATATAGTGCTGGCCAGTCAGTTCGAGAGCTTCGTTTACCCGGTTTCCATCATGGTGGTGCTGCCGCTGACGATACCGTTCGCCATCGTCTCGCTGTTCATCACCGGACAAAACCTGACGCTGTTCGCGATTATGGGCATATTCATGTTGTTCGGCATCGTGACGAAAAACTCGATCCTGCAGGTGGACTACACGAACACTCTGCGCGCCAAGGGCCTGCCGCGCCACCAGGCGATGATAGAGGCCAACAGGACGCGGCTGCGCCCGATACTTATGACGACTCTGACGCTGATCGCCGGCATGATCCCGACGGCGCTCGGCACCGGAGCGGGTTCCGGCACGCGCCGCACGATGGCCATGGTAATAATAGGCGGCCAGACCCTTTCCCTGCTAATAACCCTCCTCATGACGCCCGTGACCTATTCGCTCATGGACGACCTGCAGGAATGGCTCAAGAAAAAGTGGAAAACGGAATAAAGCGTTGAAAGCGTATGTCTAAACGTATATAATTTCTTTATGATTCCATCCAACCTGACATTTTTCAGCGACATAGTTATAGTCGTCCTGTCGCTCATATTTGCGGCCGTCTTCAAAAAATATTTTAACCATATCTATAGAACCGGTCACGAGAACCTGATAAAAAGCTTCGTCTGGGGGGGTCGTCAGCGCCATCCTCTTTTTTATATTCCTGATTCTCGTCATCTTCCGCTCTTCCGAGGCCGGCGGGTTTCTCAAACTGATGATACTTCTTTATCCTTTTATGGCCATAGGGTTTGCCACGGGGGCGGCCCTTCTGCTCGGGATAATAGGCCTCGGCGGAGGCAAGACGCGTTATCTGGCCATACTCATAATGGGCGGCGCCATGACGCTGGCGGACCAGACCATTCCTTTCATAGGCAAGACTCTTTTTAAAGGGGTTTTCTTCTACGGGATGGGCGCCACGCTGCTTTCCTTCTTCACGCCTATGAAGGAAGAAGAGGAATCTTTTTTTCAGAATGAAACCGAACCGCGGGGAGAGAACGCGCGGGAAAGAGTTTCTTTGGAAGGCGACATCACCCCTATCCTTCCTCCCCGTAAAAATCCCGACGGCGAGTGAGCTTCCCGGTCTTGCGATCTATTTTATTTTTTAAAAAACTTCGGCAGGCCTATTCCCTTACGAACATCGACTTATCCATATTGTTTATATTCTCTATTTCTTCGGCGGTGGGCGCCCTGGCTTTGGCGTAGATATCGGCGAACTGTTCCCCGAAACCTCTCAGGTAGGATTTATGGTCGGTTATAAAGGCGTTCTCGAAATTATACACCTCGGCGGTATTCGACCAGTTGAAGGAACCGGTTATCAGGAGGGCGTCGTCGAAAATTCCCAGCTTATTATGCATCACTCCGCCATTATAGCCGCCTGACCATCTGAAATCGAACTTATTTTTAATCATGAGCGCCGTGACTTCGCTCTGGCTGGCCTGAACGCGGTCCACCACCACCTGTATGCCGACCCCTCTCTTTTTGGCCGCGAGCAAAGCCTCGAAAATCTCCGTGTCATAAAAGCTGAAAACGCTTACCTTGATGCTCTTTTTCGATTTTTCCACGGCTTTGAGTATCGAATCCTTGGCGCCGCCGCTGGGAGAAAAAACATAGGCCGGGAAACCCGCGCCGTTGAAGGAAACGGACATGGATTCGTCCACGGGTATGAACTTCAGATTATTCTCGTTGTAATAAGGCATCGGCCCCTGGCTGACGTCCTTGGCATAAGACCACATCCAGTCGAAATAGGCCTGGTATCCCTTGAGGTACCGGGCGTCCGCGGTGAAAACCACGTTCTCGTAGCTGGCGTTATTGGCGTTAAGCGTCCAATTGTAGGAACCGGTCATAAGTATCCTGGAATCGTAGATGGCTATCTTATTGTGCATTATCCCGGAACGCCCGGCTCCTTTCAACGACCTCACGCTCACGTTATTGTCCATCAGGTACTGTATCTCCTCCGATCTCTTGGTCGTGAAAACGTGAGTCTGGTTGAGTATGACCCGCACCAAAACCCCTCTTTTCCTGGCCCGGACCATGGCTTCGGCTATAGACATATTGCTCATTCCGTAAAGAGCCACGTCCACGCTCCTGTTGGAACTGTCCATGGCGGCTATTACGTAGGCGGAAATATCCGTTTTATCCGAAAAAGCGAAAAATGGGACGGAGTTTATCTTTGCGGCTTTAGGCGTTTCAGGGACCGGGATGTTTATTTCCACGGGGTCCGAATAAGAATTGAGCTGGTCGAAAGCCGTCTCCTGGGCATAGGCCGGGCTTATCAGAAAGGAGAGTATAATCGCCAGTTTCTTTATCATCATATATATAATAGTAGGTGTTGGAATCGATTGGAAGTGCCGCAGGGGCAAATATTTATGCCCTAAAGGCCCAGACGGGTGAGGACCGTAATGCTCGTATGATAAGCTGGTCAGGGATAAGGGACAAGGGATAAATTATAAAAGACGTATTTCCGACTTTTATCCCTTAGCCCTATTACGT
>PEXN01000053.1:0-7033 GCA_002774685.1 Elusimicrobia bacterium CG08_land_8_20_14_0_20_51_18
TTTTATACTGTTTTTCCCTGGACATGCTGGCCTTGAGCTTGATTTTCGGCTTAAGTTCCGTCCTGTCCTGGTAATGCCAGTAGCTGGTCGTGAAAGCGGCGATTATGGCCGTAAGGAGGAAACCGGAAAAAAAGAAATTTTCCCGGTCTTCCCTCATCCAGATCTTTTCTCTTATGGCGGACAGTTTCATCTTTCCAGTTCTTTCAGGATAAGCCCTATCCTGCTTATTTTATCATTATTTTCCGCTATCCTCTGCCTGATCTTTTCCACTTCGGCTTCCGGGGCGTTTTTCAGGAAACTCCCGTCCTGCATTTTCTTTTCCCAGGTTTTTGTGCCGGCAAGCAGCGCCTGCCGTTCTTTCGAGAGCCGGTTCTTTTCCTTTTCCGGGTCGATGTCCCCTTCCATCAGAACGAAAATATTGAACTCTCCCATGACCGCGCTTACCGACATTTTCGGTTTTTCCCCGGCTTTCGAGAGCTCAAGCTCGCTCAGCCTCGCCAGGTTCTTTATATAATGACCGAAGGGTTTTATGTCCTCCAGGGCGCCGTTGGAAGAGGTTATTACCGCCCGCATTTCTTTCCGGGGGGGGATGGTGAATTGGGAGCGTATCGTCCTTATGCTCTTTATTATTTCCATTATCACGCCCATTTTCCTCAGAGAGGTTTCATCCTCCAGCTTTTTGTTCGGGCGGGGCAGTTTTTCATCCATAAGCGATTTCGCGGTGGAGCCGGCGGAGGTTTTCATATCCGCGAAGATCTCTTCCGTTATGAAGGGCATGAAGGGGTGGAGGAGTTTCATGGAGTTCAGAAAAACGTTGATAAGTATGGAGAGCTTCTTTTTTTTGTTTTCCGTCTGCAGGTCCGGTTTGGCCAGCTCTATGTACCAGTCGCAGAATTCGTCCCAGAGAAAGCCGTACAGTTTGTCCAGGGCTTCGGGCAGAAGGAACTCGTCCATGAGCTTCTTGTATTCGGAGAGGGTCTGGTTGTATCTGTGCAGGATCCACCTGTCGGAGAGATCCGCGCCTTCCAGTTCCAGCTCGTAGTTTTCCCCGGGAACAAGGTTCATTTGCAGGAAACGCGAAACGTTGTAGATCTTGTTCACGAAATTCCTTCCGCCTATTATGGAATTTTCGCTGAAGGGGATGTCTTTTCCGCCCACCGCCTGAATGAGCAGGGAAAATCTCATGGAGTCGGTGCCGTATTTGGCCATCATGTCCAGGGGGTCTATGACATTGCCTTTCGATTTGGACATTTTCTGGCCGTGTTTGTCCCGGACTATGCCGTGAACGTAAACTTTTTTAAAAGGCAGTTCGCCCAGGTGGAAGATGCCGCTCATGACCATTCTCGCCACCCAGAGGTGCAGTATTTCGTAGCCGGTAACGAGCGCGCTGGTCGGATAAAAATATCCGAGCTCCGGCGTTTTGGACGGCCACCCGAAGACCGAAAACGGCCAGAGGGCGGAGGAGAACCAGGTATCCAGCACGTCCGGGTCCTGGAGGAAATCCTGTCCTCCGCAATGTTCGCATTTCAGGGGTTTTTCCCTGGAAACCGCCGGTTTGGCGCCTTTTTTAACGGACACACTCCTGAGCTCTCCTTTTTCGTCGAAATGAAGGCCTTCCCCGGAACATTTCCTGCAATACCAAGCGGGGATCCTGTGTCCCCACCAGATCTGCCTGGAAATACACCAGTCCTGTATCTTTTCCAGCCAGGCGTCGAAGGGTTTCTGCCAGCTTTCCGGGTAAAAGGTAAGCTCGCCGTTCTTGGTTTTCTCCAGGGCTTTTTCGGCGAGAGGCCTCGTTCTTACGAACCATTGTTCGGAAACCAGCGGCTCGATGTGGTTGGAACAGCGGTAGCATTTGCCCACGTTATGGGTATAGGGTTCTTCTTTTTCCAGAAGGCCGAGGGCCTGAAGGTCTTCGACAATCTCCTTGCGGGCCAGGGCGGTTTTTTTGCCGAGGTATTTTTCCCGGCAGTTCATCATCCTGCCCTCGTAGGAAATTACCGGCATTTGAGCGAGTCCGTGTCTTTGCGAGATCTGGAAGTCGACGGGATCGTGGCTGGGCGTCACTTTAACGGCTCCCGTGCCGAAAGCCATGTCTATTTCCTCGTCCGCTATGACGGAGATTAGGCGGTCGGTCAGGGGGAGTTTCAGGTTCTTCCCGATCAGCTTCCTGTATCTTTTATCTTCCGGATGAACGGCCACGGCCATGTCTCCCAGCATAGTTTCCGGCCGGGTAGTGGCCACCGTGACGAACGAATCGGAGTTCTCCACGGGATATTTTATGCGCCAGAGATGGGACCTTTCTTCCTCGAATTCCACTTCTATGTCCGAAAGAGCGGTGTAGCAGCGGGGACACCAGTTTATCATCCTCTCGCCCCGGTAGATGAGTTCCTTTTCCCAGAGCTCTTTGAAAGCCTGGTAGACGGCTTTGGCCCTGGTTTCGTCCATGGTAAACCTTATGTTCTCGGGTGAAAAATCCAGGGAACAGCCGAGCTTTTTGAGCTGTTGAAGTATGGTGCCGCCGCATTCCTTGTACCAGTCCCACATTCTTTTGAGGAACTGTTCCCTGCCGAGATCTTCCTTGGTTTTCCCTTCGGCTTTTAGCATTTTCTCTAACACGTTCTGGGTGGCTATGCCGCCGTGGTCCGTGCCCGGCGCCCAGAAGGAGCTTTCGCCGGAAAGCCTTCTGTACCTTATCAGGACATCCTGCAGGGCGTTGTTAAGGGCGTGACCCATGTGAAGAGCTCCCGTTATGTTGGGAGGGGGGATGACGATAGTGAAAGATTTCCTGGATTTGTCTATCCCGGCCCGGAAAACGCGGTTTTCCTGCCAGAGCCTCGTCCATTTTTCTTCGACGGGTTTGGGATCGTAAGTTTTGGGTAGCATTTGTTTTCCTTAATCAGGCTTCGATGAGCTCGCTCAAGATGGAATTGGAAACGAAAAGAAAATTCTTTTTTATCCTGACCTTTAAGCCTGTTGCGCAAACCCCGATTCTACTGCAATCTCGGCTTTTGGTCCGTCGGCATAGCCTCCCTGGCTGCGCCCAGCGGGCAAGCCGGCACTTGGGGCCGCAGTGCGGCTGTTCCGTCTGCGTCGAGAATGCGGAGCAGCGCTTTTGGCGCAACAGGTGCCGTAAGTTACACGAACGGCCTCGTTTCGCGTCGCTTCGGCTCGCCTTCAAAATCCGCGATTTCGCGACGAAAGCGGCTTGCGCAACAGGCTTATTCCCCTGACAGAATTCCAAGAATCCTTTTTCCGCCAGTTTTTCCAGCCTATCATTAAATTTTATAATTATATCCCCGTCCAGTTCAATGCCGTTTATTTTCCTGAGCCCGAGTATCAGCCTTTCGTTAAGAACGTCCCTGCGGCTCAGCTTCTCGAGGAAAAGCCGGTGCCGGCCTCGTTTCATGCTTTTCAGGTATTTTTCCAGGCTCGGCGTGTTCGTCCATCTCGTGTTCTTGTAGTGGGAGGCGGCGGAGGGGCCGAAGCCCAGGTAGGCGCCCCGGTCCCAGTAGTTGAGATTGTGCACGGATTCCCGGCCCTTAAGGGCGAAGTTCGAGATCTCGTAATGGAGGTAATTTTTCCTCTCCAGAAAGTTTATAAGCTCATAATACATGTCCGCCGCTTCCCCTTCGTCTTGTTCAGGGTTCAATTCTCCCAGCGGAGTGCCTTCGTGTATTTCCAGGCAGTAGGCGGAAATGTGCTCCGGGCGCAGGTCCGTCAGCCGTTCCAGGTCTTTCCTGAATTCGGCGCGCGTTTGGCCGGGAATCCCGTAAATGAGATCCGCGTTTATGTTCCCGAAACCGGCCTTTCTGGCGGCTTTATAGGTTTTGAGAAAATCGGGATATGAAGCCAGCCGCCCCAGGAACCTGAGGCGGGCCGGGTCTGTGGACTGTAATCCTGCGCTGAGGCGGTTGACGCCGGCCGCTTTGATGAGTTTAAGCTTTTCCGGCGCAGCGCTTTCCGGGTTTATTTCCACGGTGGCTTCCCTGAATTTTTTTATTTCCCCGAAAGCTCCGGTAATCGACAGGAAAAGCTTTTCAAGTTGCCGCGTCTCCAGAACGCTGGGGGTGCCGCCGCCCACGTAAAGGGTGTCGAATTTTTTTATCCCCTTTTCCCGCGTCCGGAATTCCGCGGTGAGGACTTTCAGAAATTCGTCCGCTTTAAAGAGCTCCGTGGAGGAGGGGAAATCGCAGTAACGGCATTTTTTTCTGCAGAAGGGTATATGGATGTAAATTCCGGCCATGCGGTAGAGGCGCAAAGCGGCAAAGGCACATAGGCGCACAGTAACAAAGTGAATAAGGAATTCCCTGAAAACTTTGTGCCTTTTTTATGTGCCTTTGTGCCTCTGCTCCTGTCTTCAGTTCTTCTTGTCCAGGAACATTTTTATCATGTCTATCGGAATGGGAAATATGGTGGTCGAATTCCTTTCCGTAGCCACTTCGGTAAGAGTCTGGAGATACCGGAGCTGTATGGCGGCCGGGTTCTGTCCTATTATGCCCGCGGCGTCGGAGAGCTTCTGCGCGGCCTGGAATTCGCCTTCCGCGTGTATAACCTTGGCTCTTCTTTCCCTTTCCGCTTCCGCCTGCTTGGCTATGGCCCTCTGCATTTCCTGGGGGATGTCCACGTTCTTCACTTCCACGGACGAGATCTTTATGCCCCACGGCTCGGTATGCTGGTCCAGTATCTGCTGGAGGCTCTGGTTTATCTTGTCCCTGTTGGAAAGCAGGTCGTCGAGTTCCTGCTGGCCGAGCACGCTTCTTAAAGTCGTCTGGGCCAGCTGACTGGTGGCGTACATGAAATTTTCCACGTTCAGGATGGCCGATTCGGGCTTTATAACCCTGAAATACAGCACCGCGTTCACCTTTACGGAAATGTTGTCCCTGGTTATCACGTCCTGGGGCGGAACGTCGAAGACCACGACCCTGGTGCTCACTTTGACCATTTTCTGTATTACCGGGATGATTATGATAAGCCCCGGACCCTTGACCCCGGAATATCTTCCGAGCGTGAACATTACGCCCCTTTCATATTCGTTAAGAACATGAACCGAGGCCATTAAAAGAAACAAGCCTACTATAAGTACCGGTATTAGCGTCATGAAACCTCCTGGATTAAAGCAGGTCAAGATCAAGATTAAGGTTGAGAACAGAAAAAACAAATTTCAGTTTTTCACCGTCTCTTTGCTTAACCTTAATCTGCCGTTAAACTGCTACATATCAGTTTAGCAAAAAAACGACGAACTATTCTATGGAAGAGGAAATTATGTAATCCAGCTTCTGGAAACCGGCCTTGAGATACGCGTTCCCCTGGGCCTGTATTTTGCTCTGGTCCGGGCCGTTCCCGTTGGGATAACCCTCGCCGTAATCTCCGTAAAGGCTTTCAGCCGCCTCCATACCTTCGGTTATTTTGCCTATGGGGGAAAAGCCCATGGAGTCAAGCCTCGAATTGTTTCCGTAATTTATGAAAAGCTGGGTGGTCCTGGTGCCGGGTCCTGCGGTGGCGAAGGAAACGGTCCCTTTGGCGTTAGATTCCCTAACCGGGTCGTCGGGGATGTTCGAGGCGCGCCAGGCCGAGCTTATTTTCGGTTCTCCGTGTATGCCGAACTGGGCCACGAAACCCTTGAGCACCCTGAAAAAAGCTACGTCCGTAAAAAAACCGGCTTTGACCAGGTTGTAGAATCTGTCGGTGCCGTTGGGCGACCAGTCTCTTTTGATTTCCATCACTATGTCGCCCCTGGAGGTCTTAAATCTCACCTTGAAAGTCGTTGGGGCTTTCTCGACCGCTTTGCTGGGGTTGGTTAATGTTTCCATATCCGGTAGTATCTCCTTTTGCGTTTGAGCGGTTTGAACGGACGCTCCCTGTCGGTTTGAAGAGGCCTCTTCGCTGCTTTTTTTGTCGCAGGAATAAGCGGTAAGAAAAAACAACGCGAGTCCGGCGAGTCTTATTCTTTTCATGATAGTACTATTTTACAATAATTTTATTTTTTTTTGCTATAATTATCCTTAAATCGGTGTCAGGCTACTTTTTTATCCCAACGCGACTTCGTTGCGTCAAGTTGCCGTATGTTGATGATAAAAAGCAGAAAAGTAGCCTGACACCGTAGCGGGCGGTCATTGAAATGAAACTAGGAAAAAGAAGAATAGCCAGAATAAACTGCGTCGTTTCTCTGTATCTTTACGACGTGGGGAAGCTTCTGCCCGAGGAAATTTTGGCCTGTTACATAGCCTATCAGGACAATAAGGGCGTCATGCTGAAAAAAGAAGTCTATTCTTTTTACGAAAACCTTTTCAAGTCCACCATAAACAATTTAAACCAGATAGACACGACCATTTCCGAAGCCTCCAAAACCTGGGACACCACTAGGCTTTTCGCCGTGGACAGGTCCATACTCAGGATGGCCACCTGCGAGATGGCCGTACTCAGGCACGCTTCCGTCCCCATAGTGATAAACGAGGCCGTCGAAATAGCGAAGGCTTATTCACCGGACGAATTTAAGGGCCCCAAATTCATAAACGGCGTTCTCGATACTGTCGCGAAAGTCGCCAACCTAAAATGACTTTTGAAGAAGCAAAAAAAGAAATAAACTCCCTGCAGGAAAAGATAAGAAAACACGACCATCTTTACTACGTTCTCGACAGGCCGGAAATAACCGACGCCGAGTACGATTCGCTGATGAACAGGCTCAGGGAGCTGGAAAAAAGCCGCCCGGAACTGGCGACTCCCGACTCTCCGACTCAAAGGGTGGGGGGGAAGCCGGTTTCCGATTTCGCGGCCGTGGAGCACAAGAAACCGATGCTTTCGCTGGATAATTGCTATTCTCAGGAAGAATTTCTGGAATGGCATGCCAGGACAGCCAAGGCCCTGAACGAAAACTTCGGCCTGGTGGTGGAGGCCAAGATAGACGGGCTTTCCTGTTCGCTGGAATATAAGGACGGGCTTTTTTTCAGGGCTTCGACACGGGGCGACGGGGATACCGGCGAGGACGTGACCCTTAACGTCCGGACCATAAGATGCGTGCCTCTTAAAATAG
>PEXN01000053.1:7042-8413 GCA_002774685.1 Elusimicrobia bacterium CG08_land_8_20_14_0_20_51_18
GCGGTTCGCATATAGAGGTCAGGGGCGAGGTCTATATGGATAAAAAGGATTTCGCCAGGATAAACGCCAGGCAGGCGGAGGCGGGAGAGAACCCTTTCGCCAATCCCAGGAACGCCGCCGCCGGCTCCCTGCGCCAGAAAGACCCGGGAATAACCGCCGGCCGGAACCTTAAATTTTTCGCCCATTCTTTCGGCCATTTCCAGGGCCTGGCCAGGCCGGAAGGCCATATGGCTTACCTGACCCTTTGCCGGGAACTGGGCTTCCCCGTGACCGGCGCGCTGCGCTCCTTTTCGGAACCGGGGGAAGTGATAAAATTTTACGGGGACTTCGCCGAAAAAAGATTCGCCCTTAATTACGAAATAGACGGCCTTGTGGTTAAAATAGATTCTTACGCGCAACAGGAAAAGCTGGGGTTCACCGCGAAAAGCCCGCGCTGGGCAGTGGCCTTCAAATATCCGGCGGAGCAGGCGAGAACGAAAGTGAAAAAAGTGATCTTTTCGATAGGCAGGACCGGCGTGGTCACTCCCGTAGCCGAACTGGACCCGGTTAAATGCGCCGGGGTGGTGATCTCCAATTCCACTCTCCATAATTTCGACGAGATAAAAAGACTCGACCTGCGGGTGAACGACACGGTCCTGATAGAGCGCGCCGGCGAGGTGATACCGAAGGTCGTCAGGGTTTTGAAGGAAACGAGAAACGGGGCCGAGAAAGAAATAGCCGAGCCTTCTTCCTGTCCTTCCTGCGGCTCCTCCCTCGTAAGGGAAAAGGAGGAGGTGGCGATAAGGTGCATAAATCCCGCCTGCCCCGCGCAGATAAAGAGGGCCATACTTCACTTCGCCTCGAGGGACGCCATGAATATAGACGGTCTGGGCGAGGCCGTGGTGGAACAGCTTGTGGAAAAGAAGATGCTCGCGGACGTTTCCGGGATATACGGCCTGAAAAAAGAGGATTTGCTGAGACTCGAGTTTTTCAAGGGTAAAAAGGCCGATAATCTCCTATTCCAGGTGGAAGAGAGCAAAAAGAGGAATCTGGACAAGCTTATCTACGCTCTCGGCATAAGGCATGTGGGAGAAAAAACGGCCTCGGTCCTGGCGGAAAAATTCGGGGCTCTCGACGCTCTTAAGAGGGCCGGGGAAGAAGAGCTTTCCAGGGTTCCCGAGATAGGTCCGGTCATCGCCGCTTCCATATCCGGGTTTTTTAACCAGGAAAGCGCCGCGAAAATAATAGAGGCGCTTAAAAACAGCGGGGTTAATACGGTTTACGTTCCCAAAAACCTTAAAAACGGGAAATTGCTGGGTACGACCTTCGTCTTTACCGGGGAATTGTCGGGCTTGTCCAGAAGCCGGGCCAGGGAGCGGGTGGAGGGCTTAG
>PEXN01000123.1 GCA_002774685.1 Elusimicrobia bacterium CG08_land_8_20_14_0_20_51_18
TGCGCACGTCTATTTTTACTCCGCTGGCCCTTGTGGTCGGTCCGACCACGTTCCTTTCCAGGGCCACTTCGTAGGGCAGTTTGCCCACGTTCTGGGTCCTGGCCAGAACGGTCGCTTCTTCGGTGGCCAGGCTTACGTAATATTTGGTCCTTTCTTCGAGTATGGTCAATCTTTTAAGCACTTCCCCGGCCATTTCCGCCGTCACGTCCCGTCTTACCCCGCCTATGGTGTTCATGGCGTAATGGACCCTGTTGCCGCTTATCATTTCCAGGCAGTCCAAAACCTGTTCTCTGTCGCGCCAGGAGTACATGAAAAGGGTCTCGAAACCCATTTCATAGCCGGCTATGCCGAGCCACAGCAGGTGGCTGTGCACCCTTTCCAGCTCCGCCACTATGGTCCTTATGGCCAGGGCTCTTTGCGGAACTTCGGCTTTGGCCAGTTCTTCCACCGCGCTGAGGTAACAGCTGGTATGGGAATGCGAACAGATGCCGCAGACCCTTTCCAGGAGGTAGATATCCTGTATGTAATTCCTGTTCTCCGTGGCCTTTTCGACGCCCCTGTGATTATAGCCGAGATTGACGGTGGAATCCACTATTTGCTCGCCGTCGAGGACGAGCATGAAATTTTCCGGTTCTTTGAGGGCCGGGTGCTGGGGTCCGAGGGGTATAGTTATTTTAGCCATGTTATTTGACCTCCGTTTCGTTCAGGAGTTTGTTAAGGTCGTCGAGCTTGACCTCTTTCCTGAGCGGGTGAACGCCTTTGGGAAAGCCTTCCGGCAGAGGGTAGTTCCTTCCTTCGGGCAGGCCTTCTATCTTTATCCCGAACATGTCCTCCAGCTCCCTTTCATATGAGATACAGACCGGGAAAACGTTCATGACGGTGTTCAGGACGGGCTTTTCCTTGGGCGTTCTCACTTTTACGTTCACTATCGTATGCTGATCGGTTATGTGGTAGATGGCGCCCAGCTTTTCCCCCTCGTCGAAACCGGTTATGGTGGAGAGGTGGTAGAAACCTTTCTCCTTCTTTAAAAAGCCCATAAGTTCCACGGCCTTTTCCGGGGCCACTCCGAGCCATATCCTGTTTTTCCTGGTTATGACGGCGTCGTAAACCGCGCCGGAGAATTTTTCCTCTAGAGCCTTTTTTATTTCTTCTTCTTTTATCAGTTCGCTCATATTTTACCTCGCAAAATTATTTTTTGTGACCCGTTACGCGGGCGTCTTTATTTAAGCGCCTTCTTTGTGCTCGCTTCGAGGGCCGTTATAAGTTTCACCACGGCGTCTATTATCGCCTCCGGCCTTGCCGGGCAGCCGGGTATATAGGCCGTGACGGGTATCGCCTTGTCCAGGCCGCCCAGCACGCTGTAACAGCCGTCGAACACCCCGCCGGAGCAGGCGCAGGCGCCCACGGCCAGAACGAACTTGGGTTCCGGCATCTGGTTGTATATCCTTTTCAGTCTTTTTGCCTGCTGCCGCGTGACGGGGCCGCTGACCACCAGCACGTCGGCGTGCCTGGGCGTGGATTTTAGCACGAGGCCGAACCTTTCCACGTCGTATCTCGGGGTCAGGGCGTCCACTATTTCTATGTCGCAGCCGTTGCAGGCGCCGGAATTGAAATGCAGCAGCCAGGGAGATTTAAGCCTGGACCAGAGGATCATTTTATCTTTGAGTTTCATGGTTTCACCTTATGAAAAGTATGGTAAGTATGAGGGCCACCGCGGCTACGTAGCCCAGGGGAAGAACGAAGCTGGCGCTTCCCGCTATCGCCCAGGTGGCGAGCATCAGGCCGGCCACGTGGAGAATGGTAAAGAAGATGGCGAACGGGTAGAATTCCTCGTAATTGGGAATGACTTTTTCGGTCTCAAAGTCTTCCCCGCAGGCGTAGGTCTTGGTCTTTTCCGGGTTGGGCGCCGGTTTGGGGGCGAAGCCGGAAAAGAGGGCCGAGAACAGGTACACCGTTATCAGCGAGAGGATGAAAGCGAAGGGCGGGTAGAGTATAAGGTCCATGGTTTATCCTTTTAAGCTCATCAGTTTTTCCAGGTCTATGCTTCCGTTAAGCCTGTAATTCTTGACCAGAAGCGCGAGGCCCGTGGCCACTATTACGGCTTCGACCAGTATCAGCACTATTATCACGGCCTGGGCCAGGTTTATGTTGTTGGTCAGCGCCCCCGAGGAGATCACGGCTATCAGGGCGGACTTGGAGATTATCTCCAGGCCTATCAGCTGTTTCACGATGTTCCTCGAAACGGCCATGCAGTAGGCGCCGGTAAAAAATATCAAGGTTACGAAAAACCAGTCAAGTGAAAAGGTGTAGGACATCATTCTTCTATCCTCCTCTTGGCGAATATCGCTTTTATCACGAAAACCGCGCAGGCCAGCAGGGTCAGCTGTCCCAGCAGGTCCACGCTCCTGTAAGTCCAGATTATTTCCCCTACCCCGGGATTTTGCGCCGCTTCGCGGGCGTAGTTGGTGAGGTATTCGAAATAGGGCATGAGGTATATGCCGGAGAGGATGGCCGTCACGGCCGCCAGGAACGGCAGGATCGCGTATTTGATCCGGCCTTCCTTAAGCAGGTCGTCTTCCTTTTTTATGAGGCTGACCGCGCTGATGAAGAGCACGGTGATGAGCCCGGCGCAGACCGAGAGCTCGAAGACGCCGGCCCAGGGCGCGTTGAAATTGAAAAGCAGCAGCGAAACGGCTATGCTCATGACCGCGAGCATGATGGCCGCGTTCAGCAGCTTTTTCGCCATGACGGCCATTATCGCCGACACGGCTATGACTATGTAAAGGAGCGAATGATAGATCATATTACCATCCTTGTGGCTATCGTGTTAGCCAGATAATCGTAGACGTAAGGGAAGAAAACCCCGGCGGCTATGATGATAGCGCTCATTAGGAGCACCGGGGAAAGCAGGGTGAAATCCACCTCTTTCACGTGAGCGAATTCCGGATTGGCCTTGCCGAAGAAGATCTTTTTCTGCATTATCATGAAATAGGCCAGGGTCACGATGCTGAAGATGAGGGCCGCTGCCGCGTAAAACTCCGAGCCCGTCATCCAGAGCGCGATGATTATCATGATCTTGCTCCAGAAGCCGGAAAGCGGCGGTACGCCCGCCGTGGAGAACAGGGCTATTATGGAAGTCCAGGAAGTTACCGGCATATTATGCTCCATCCCTCCCAGCTTCTTCATGTCCGTGGTGCCCGCGTTCTTCTCGAGGCTCGCGCTGTTAAGGAACAGCGTCGTCTTGAAGGTCGCGTGATTGAAAAGGTGGAAGATGGCGGCTATGATGCCGAGCGTCGTGAAGGTCCCGGCGCCCATCAGTATGTAGCCGAGCTGGCTGATGCTGGAGAAGGCGAGCATTCTTTTGAAATCCTTCTGTCTCATGGCGGCTATGGCGCCCCAGGCTATGGAGGCGAAGCCGATGAGGAGCAGCATCTCCGAGGCCTTATAGGCCTTATCGTCGAAAAGCTTGAAGAACATCGAGAGCCTTATTATGGCGTAGACGCCCGAGATCTTCGTCACTATGCCGGCCAGGTAGGCCGAGACGGGCGAGTAGGAGCCCTGGTAGGCGTCCGGCGTCCAGAAGTGAAAAGGCACCATCCCGGATTTTATAAGGAAGCCCAGCAGTATGAGCGACAGGGCCAGGAAGGTCAGGAAATCCGGGGCGCCGATTATCTGCGCCTGGATATGCTCGAAAGAGAAACCTCCGCTCACTATCATGAGGAGGGCCAGGCCTATGATTATCAGGGCCGAGGCCGGGAAGGTCAGGAGGAAATATTTAAGCGCGCCTTCTATCCCGCCGCGCCCGTCGTCCGTGGTTATAAGGGCGAAGGAGGTTACGGCCAGCGCTTCCATAAAGATGTAAAGCGTGAAGAAATCCCTGGCCATGACCATGGAGCACATCGCGGAGACGGACAGCATGATCAGGGGGTAATAGGAGTTCTTGTCTATCTTCCTGTCGTTCATCCTGGTGGAGAAGAACACCACGCACATGGCGACCAGGTAGATGGTGAAGATCATCAGCAGGGTGAAACCGTCCTGCGTGAAGGTCGAGTACTGGTTCCGGTGATTGGACGGGTTGAAGAGTATGTAGCCTATGTTTATCAGGCCGGCCAGGATGGTGACGTTGGCGAGTATCTCGGTTATCTTCTCGTTCTTCCTGCCGAGGAAAGGTATCGCCAGGGCGGATAAGAGAGGGACTATAGAATAGGATAAAAATTCGCTGATCATTTCATTCCTCCGATAAACAGTATGTAGGCGACGATCCCGACGAAGGTCACCGCCATGTAGAGCAGGTAGGAACCGTTATGCGCCTCGCCCAGGTTCTTGGAGACGGCGTTGAAGGACGCCGAGGGCAGGTCGTCGGTCAGCTTGTCCATGAGCCGGTCGACTTTGAAAAGGGTTTTGGCCATGGCCGGGACTTTGTTCATTACGAGGTGGTAAAGGTCGAAATACCTTTTCTCGGCCATTTCGTAGACGGGCTTGAGCACCGGGGCGTGGTGGATATGGTCCGAAGCTTTCGAGGCTTTGTTGCCGGCCAGCGAGACGCCGAGTATATGGTTGGCCACGGCCAGCAGTATCACTATGACGGAAACCCAGTATAGGTTGTCCAGGTGAAAGCCGGAAAGTTCGCACGCGGGCAGCATGCCGAGGTTGGCCAGCGAAGGAGCTATCAGCACGTTGATGGGCCAGAAAGCTCCGAAACCGAAAGCCAGGCAGAGCCCGGCCAGAAGGGCCGTGGGGAAGAGCATGGAAACCGGGGCTTCCCTGACTTCGGCAAGCTCCTGCGGCCTTTTGCCGAAAAAGACCGAGTGGCCGAGCTTGAGGAAGGAGGCCAGCGTCAGGAAAGAGCCTATTTCCGCGGCCAGAAAGAAGATCACGTGGCCCGTTTCCAGGGCGCCCTTGTAGACCAGTTCCTTGGAGAAAAAGCCGTTGAGAGGCGCTATGCCGGAGATGGCCGCGGCCGCTATGATAAAACAGACCGCGGTAACGGGCATATTCCTGAAAAGTCCGCCGAGCTTGTCTATGCTGTTGGTCCCGGCCTGTTTTTCCACCGAGCCCGCCGTCATGAACAGGCAGGATTTATAGACGGCGTTATTGAGCATGTGGAAGAGTCCGCCGGCTATGCCGATGGGATGGAGGGTGCCTATGCCGAGTATCATATAGCCGGTCTGGCTGACGGCGTGGTAGGAGAGCAGTCTTTTATAGTCCTGTTGCACGAAGGCCATCATGACCGCGATTATTATGGTCAGCGCGCCTATGCTCATCACCACCATGGACATGGTCCCGTCCAGCTTGTAAAGGTAAACGCTCGCCCTGGCCAGGAAGTAGATGCCGATGAGCTTGTCTATGGCCGCGGGGACGTAGGACATGAAAGCGGCGCTGGAATCCGTGGCCGCGTCGGGTATCCAGGTATGGAAAGGGAAGGCCCCGGCCTTGGCCATGGCGCCGATGAGGAGAAGCACGTAGCCGAAGGTCGCCCAGCCGGAGAGGACCAGTTTATTCTCCGCTATTTCCGACATATTGAAGGTGGAGGCCAGGTAACCGGTTATGATCACGCCGGTCATAAGACAGATGTCGGTCACCGCGTTTATCATGAAGGCCTTGAGGGCGGTGTTCTTGGAAGCCTGGTCGGTTTTGGAAAGGGCTATGAAGGTGTAGAGGAAAACCAGCATGCCCTCCCAGAAAAAGAGCATCGTTATGAGGCTGTCGCTCATCACGGCGCCGGCCGCGAGGGCCTGAGTGAAGAGCAGGTTGAAGTAAAACCATTTGGAGGGGCCTTTGTTCTCGAAGCTGAAGGAGTAGATGGCTATCAGCAGGGAGAACAACGACACGGACGCCAGTATGAAGGCGGAAAGCATGTCGGCCTTCAGCGAGAACTGCGCCAGGTTGTAAAGCCACGGGAGCCTTATTTCGGCGAAGTCGCCGCCGAGCGAATTCCCCAGCGTTATTATCGAGGCCAGCAGGGCGGTCAGCGTCACGCCGATGGAAAGCAGCTCTTTCAGATATTTCGTTTTCTCGGAGACGGCGAGTATCAGAAGAGCGGAGAAAAAAGGAAGCAGTATGGGTATCAGGTTTATGTTCATTGTAAATTAACTCCTAATTGCGTTGAGATTACCGTGACATAGTCGAAAGGATAGTAGATAGCCAGGCCCAGCGCTATTCCGGCTATCGCCAGGAAAGCCACGCTGGCCACCATGGCCGGCGAACCTTCCAGCGGCGCGTTCTCCTTCGCGTTCCCGAGGAATACCAGATAGAACAGCCTTGTCAGGTACAACAGCGTCATGACGGCGCCGACCAGGAAGATGACCAGTACGAGCAGGTTCCCGGATTCGACCGCGCCCTTGAAAACCAGAAATTTGCTGAAGAAGCCTCCGAAGGGCGGTATGCCCATAACGGAAAGCGAGCAGAGCGCGAAGGAGACCGCCGTTATCGGCATGGTCCGGAACAGGCCGCCCATCTTCGTGATATCCTTGACGCGGGTTTTCTGCTCTATGATGCCGGCGCAGAGGAAGAGGCCGCCTTTCGCCATGCTGTGCATCAGTATGTAGAGCAGGCCGCCGGCGAAAGCCACCTTGTTGCCGGAAGCAAGGCCCAGGAAAATGAAGGCCAGCTGGCTCACGGTGGAATACGCTATTATCCTCTTGATATCCGTTTCCACGAAAGCCGCTCCGGCCGAGACCAGCGCGCTGAGGCCCGCCAGCAGGGTCACGCCCTGCGAAAAGGATTCCGGCGCCACCAAAGTCACCCCGAAGATCCTGGCGTAGGCGTAAATCCCTATCTTGACCAAAACGGCCGCGTGCAGTAGCGAGGTTACGGTCGCGGGAGCCACGCCGGCGTCCGGCAGCCAGGTGGAGAACGGGAGAGTGGCGGATTTGGCGAGTATGCCGACCAGAATCAGCACGGCGGGGAGCATCGAGACGGTGTCGCCCCTCAGAACCCTCATGTCGAGGGAGCCGTTCTCGAAATAGATCATCAGTATGCCTATAAGCATGCAGAGGGCGCCGAAAATGGTCACCAAAATGGTCTTATTGGCCTTGAGCACGTCTTTTTCGCTCCTGAAAAAGCCCACCAGCCTCCAGGAGGCGAAGCCGGTGAGTTCCCAGAAAGTGTACATCCATATCAGGTTCGAGGAGAAAACGAGGCCCATCATGGAGCCCAGGAAAAGGACCACCATGGTGTAATACTCGGTCTGGTTCTCGTAATGGGAGATATAGTCGACCGAGTAGATCAGGATTATCATGCTGACGAAAGAGGAAATGGCGGCCATGAAGACGCTCAGCATGTCGGCGGTCAGTATCAGGTCGAAGCCGAGCGGGAACCTGGCTCCTATGGAGAAGCCGGGGTTGTTCAGCATCACCGGGATGAGAAGGGCGGTGGACAGGAAGGTCATCACGCCGAGAATTACCGAGAAGGAATTCCGTATCTCTTTGGACATCAGGTTCGAGACCGGAATGAGAAAGGCGCCCAGCAGGGGCAGGAAAACCGCGGTTTTTAAAAGTGAAGTTGGTTCCATAAATCTCCTCTTAGTTAGCCTGAATTCCTCAGTTGTCCCACGGGGACTATCCCTCCCTTAAGAGTTTAAGGAAATGGGATGAGGAATTCAGGAGTTCAATGTTACATGTTGCAAGTCGCAAGTAACAACTCAAAAAAGCATGTTTTTTGCTTCGTTTTTTTAACTTGTGATACCTGAAAATTGCCTGAATATCCGCCTAAGGCGGAAGATTTCAATTGCAATTTTCAGGTTAGAGAATAACGACTAAGATATCAGGCGATTAAGCGGAAAGGCCGTGTTTCTGAACTTAATGTCCCAATTTCTTAATCTCTTGGTTTCTTAATCTCTTATTAAAGATCCGTATACTATTTTACAAAAAAATAAGACGAACACTTATAATTATTGCTTAATCCATTATAAGAAAAACTAATAAAATCTCCTATCTAAGGAGCAGAGGGGCAGAGGGATAGGGCAACAAAACAGAAAGTTGATAGGTTGATAAGTTGAAAAGTAACAAATAGCAAGCCAACAAGTTAACAAGCCAGAAAGTTGATAAGCAAGAGAGCAATAAGACAGAAAGTTGACAGGTTGATAAGTTGAAAAGTTAACAGGTAACAGGGGAACAAGTAAAAAAGGCACAGAGGGGCAAAGGCACAAGGTTTTCAGGGAATTCCTTATTCACTTTGTCACTGTGCGCCTTTGTGCCTTTGCCACTCGTTTAGGCTGGCGATTATTATCTGTTTCAGACTGGACGAAGAGAAGGGCTTTTTGTCGAAAGAACCGTACTTTTTAAGTATTTTGAAGCCGTT